>JAFXQR010000179.1 GCA_017526985.1 Lachnospiraceae bacterium | reverse complement strand
TGAGGTGATCGACTTAAATCTTATATCACCCAAGGATAGTAAGTACGGGTATGATCCGATGAGAACAGCAAGGAATGAAGAAGAGATCTACGATCTGGCTTCGTCGATCATTGGAGGGATGAGTAAGACGATGGAGGGTGGCTCTGATCCCTTCTGGAACGACTCCACCAGTGCCGTATGCTGCGCTTTAATGTGCCTAACCAGGTATAAGAGAGGGAAGAATGCCGGATTCCTGGACTTTATGGAATTATATCGAAATCTGGAGTTCTCCTATCCCAATGGCCACTGCCGGAGCACGGTGGACCAGGACTTCTTCGAGATGGAGCTGGATATCCCGGATTCCCAAGCTCCCAAGCAGTGGAAGGTCCTGCAGGGCTGTGCATCGAAAACGGCATCGTGCATTATCAGCATTTTGAATAATGCACTGTCACGCTTCTGCGGTGAGTACGGAAGGGAACTCTTCGGGAAGAAAAAAATGGTCGATCTGCGCAGTATCGGGAAGAAAAAGACCCTGCTGTTCGTATCCACCAGAGCAACATCGGTGCAGTGTGGGTTCGTCGCCAATCTGCTTTTCTCGGACTTGTTCAAAGAGTTAATGGCAGAAGCGGAGGAGAATGACGGCCATTTGGCGCTTCCGGTGCATGTCTTATGCGATGAGTTCTCCACCGGCAGTCCGATCCCGGGCTTTTCGGAAAAGATCGCAGTATTTAGAGAAGCCGGTATGTCGTGTACACTGCTCCTGCAGTCCTTATCGCAGCTGGACTATCTGTACGGCCCATATGCTTCATCGGTCATCCAGGAGAATTGCGACACGATGGTATTTCTGGGAAACAATGACCTTCGGACCTGCAAGCTGATCTCGGAGCGTGCTTGTATCCCGCTGGAGGACGTGCTTCAAATGAAACCCGGGGAAGAGATCCTGATCCGGAGAGGGTACGAAGCAGAAAGGATCCAGAGATACCAGACCTTTGCGGATCCGGTGTACCTCTCTACGATAGAAGGAATGGAAAAGTAAAATAGCCAATTCCATAACATTCGCATATCTCCTTTTTGAAAGAGCAGCAGAAGATTCTGTTGCTTTTTTCCTCTACAAGGGGCGCCGCAAAGCGGCTTTCCTCTACGAGGGACTCTGTTTTTCTTTTACAAAAAACTTTTTTTTCATATATCTAAAACAGGGCAAAAAATTGCCTAAAAAATAAACAGAAAGAGGTGAAAACGATGTTTATACCCAACTATAAGTATTACGGCGATAGGGGATATGTGATGACAGGCTGTATCGATTATAAGAGGATTACCAACCTGCATGTATCTATGGCTCGTAAAAACACTTTCGAAGTTCGTGCGTTTCTGGAGAACAACACCGACGGTAAGGTAATCTTCCAGGGGTCGAACGAAGAGTGTACAAAGTACCTGGAGGCGTTTATTTCCGTCGGTGGCCAGACGGAAGATTATGAGACATTCAAAGAGCTTGTCGAGGCGAAGGTGTCCGGGGAATCCCAGTCCGAATAAGCGAAAGTCCTCCTATATACGAAAAAGCAGCTGCGACGCTTTTTGGCGTAACAGCTGTTTTTTTTATCTCCAGTTTCTGGAATTTCGAATATTTTCCTTTGCGGCCTTTACATAGATATTAGTTGTAGTCAGACTCTCGTGGCCCATCCGCGCCTGCAGAGTGAGAATGTCGTGTGTGGCTGCATAAAAGCTCATCGCAAAGGTGGAACGCAGTTTGTGCGGTGATATCTTCTGCATTTTCTCTGGCAGCGCAGCCTGCACATACTTCGGCACCATCGACTGTACCTCACGGAGGCTGATCGGCGTATTCTGTAAGGTCAAAAACAATGGTGAATCCGGTGTATAGGTGTGCGGACGACAGGCTTTTCGTTCCTGCAGATACTCCATAATATATTCGCCGGCCTTATCCGAATAGAAGATCTGGGATTCCTTTCCACGCTTTCTGACGACATTCAATGAATGGCTGCGGATATCCAGGTTCCGAATCCTTAAGGAGCATAATTCCGATACACGAAGTCCGGTATCCAGAAAGAGAAAGATGATTGCAATATCCCGTTTCTTTAAGAATTTATGATATACCTGCTGTTTCTCGGTAAGCCCAACACCGCCTTCGATCGTAGCGAGCAGTTTTTCCTGCTCTTCCTCAGTCAGATAGATCACATAGTCCTTTTGCGGGATCCTGATCTTCTGTGCGCCTTCGCAGGGGTTTTTCTCCACCTGCCGCATCGTGTAGCAGAGGTAAGTATAGAAAGCGGAGATCGAAGTTTTCATGTGGGAAACCACACGGGGCTTATGGGTTTTGGCATATTTGGTCAGAAAAATGTCGATATCCTGTGGTGTAACCTGGTCCATATGCTCCGGAGTGATATCCTTTGTCTCAATCTCTTCCGGGAATTCTCCGCAAAGATACTCCAAAAACACCAGAAAATCCCTGGCATATCCCACACGGGTGCTGGAGGTACGCTCCTGGTCTCTGGTCAGCAGAAAGTCTACTGCAAATTCCGGCAGCTGCCGGCAGAGGCCTATTAAGATTTCTTCATTGGTTCTTTTTTCTTTCAAAAAGATCACCCCGTTTTATTTTTCTATACATCTGCTATTATATGAAAAATAATCTGATTTCGCAAACTTTTCTTTTTTCTTCGAAGGACATTGCTGCGCAATTTTCCTTATTTTTCATATATGATTATGAAAGCAAAAACGAAAAACTTTAACTGGAAAGAACTTGTTTGTCTGATCTTTGATCAGCCGGATGCCGAGACAGCGGAGATCCTTCTGCAAAACGGCCGGAAGATCTGTTTAAAGCGCTGTTTTGTAGGATCCGGAGACCGGATACAGTATGATGCTGTTTATCGTGGCAGAAAGATTTCCTGCCTTGGAGAGCGGAATCTATTTTCCATTATTTTAGATATTCTGGAAAAGACCGGGACACAGAAGATCATGTTTTACTCAACCTATGAAGACCAGGTACGATACCCGGTGGAAATCAGATTTCTACCGGAAAAAGAGTTATAGTGCTGCTATAGACAGTCCTGTTTTTAACAACAGGGCTGTTTTTTTTTATCTGATCTTTTCACCTCACGTCCGGTGAAATATTTTTTCTCATATAATGAAAAGCTAAAAAAATGACTAATAGTATGTTAAAAAACAGCAAACGATATCCATGAAAAAGGAGGGTTTTATGCTTCGAATCTCTGAACAGCTTTCATCGATTGACGCAGACCAGTATGACGTTCTTCGTAATAAAGTAGACCGTATCTGCAGCTCCAGGGAAGACTATGTTCTTTCCAGAGAAGCTCTTCAGAGCGGTGAGAGAACTATGCCCACTGTAGCTGATTTTTCTGCTTATGGCATTGGGTCTATGGCCGGCAGACTGAATTTCCCGTCTGCAGCATTTACATCCCTGATCGGTCACGGGTGTGATGATCTTGCAAATGCGATCATCGAACACTACACCAATGACTATCTGAAGTCCAAAAAGACCATCTTTGTACGGTCTTTTGATAACAAGATTTATGGCTTTCTGTCTCCGAAGTATTCCTGTTTTGATGATAATGAAGTTCTGGATATCGTCGAGAACTCCGGCATCCTGGAGCAGTCGGAGAATATCTGGTACTCTGCACATCCGGAGCGTTTTCATGCAAGATTTATTGATAAAGAGAAATTCACTGTAGGCAATGATCGTTCCAACCTGTCTATGGCAGTATTCGTAGATAATTCTATGGTTGGCGGCGGGTCATTTAAGATCCGTTATGGTATCTATCGTCATGCCTGCACCAACGGCTGTATCTGGGGATTAAAAGAGTTCACTCTGGCAAAAGAGCAGCATAAGGGTGAAAAGGAGTGGACACAGATCGCTGCCAGTGCAGTAGCAGATACGCAGGCGGTAAAAGAACTGATCAAGCGCCGTATCCAGCTGATGCAGGGTGAAAATTCTGCGATCTATGGCTTAGATCCGGATAAGGCGATCGTTTATCTGAAGAACCGTCTGGCAACGAATGAAAAGACAGCAGCCAAGATCCTGGATTTCTATCAGAATACTTATGGCGGACATTCCAAGTGGGATCTATGTAATGCGATCACCGATGTGGCCCACGACCTGACGGTAAACGACCGCCTGGACTTCGAGCAGAAAGCATTTTTCGTCGCATAAAGGATCAGAAAGGAATCATTATGGCAAAACAATATTTTACTTTGATCGAGCCGGATGACCGGGATGAGATCTTTCAGAAGATCCTTTCCGGCAGGCGGATCACAAAGAACGGCCGGAAAAAGAAAGATCTATTCCTGCAGATCATAATGCTGGAAACGATGGGGATTATGCAGAAAGATGCTTATGCTTTGTTTGAGCCGGCACTTTCCGCGTCCGAGGTAGTAAGCATTGTGCATACCGGAGAGAAACAGAAGTTTCCGGCAGCGGGGAACATTTTCGGGATTCATTTTGTGGCTTTTGAGAATGAAGATGATTCTGAAAAGGCCGCAAAGATACTGCAGTTTTTGAACGACCGTTATGGAAAGGGGTGAGAAAAATGGTAGAAGATTTCGCCACAGAAGAAAAAACAGAAGAAGCTGTGGAGAAAACCGCAGAGACCGAGAAATCAATGGAAGATATCCTTCTTGAAAACGGATACCTTGCCACTGCGATGGTTCCGCATGTACTGTCGGGAGCATGTTTTCATGGGGAGTGTTGGGAACGCTGCCCGCATTGCGGAGATGGCATTGAAATGATGGGTAACAGATCCCGCAGTGAAATAGTATCTGGGGTCCGAATTACCCTATGCCCGTATTGTGGCAAACCCTTTCGGAATTAAATAAGGTGGCACTACGATGGATGTTTTGTATACAAATCCGGAAATTACCATAGTCGGAGCACTTGGAGTGATTTTGATCGTGATCGGATTTATCTGCATTTTTAAAGGGTTGCTCAGATATTCTCATAAATCTGTGATTATCGGCATCTTGCTTGTCTCTATCGGAAGCCTTCTTATCGGCGATGGGATTATTGCTGCGAAGAACGCTCCGGTGATCGACTGAAGCGGATATACCATCTATCTGGATGGAGAAGAAACGGATCCGAATAAGATCGACATTCATATGTATCGGGTATCTTATGATGATGAAAAAAAACAGATAATCTATCTCTCTAAAAGATCAGGAGTGAGGATTATCTCAACCGGCAGAGGAGTGCCGATCATTGCCCCTCATGAAACCCGGTTAAATATTATTTCTCATATAACTCAAAGGTAGCAAATTGGTTTTTTTATTGCAATTTTCAAAAAGGAGAGACCTATGGACACAAGAGCGTTCAAAACAAAAAGTGAGATCCGTGAATACCGGTTGCCGAAGATCAACGGCAATAACCAGTATAAGGGTCGTACCGTGATCGCATTGGATGGTGGGTATTCTTCGGTAAAGGGTGCAAGTCCCTGCCGTGTTTTCATGTTCCCATCCTATGCAAAGAGAGTAACCAAAGATCTGGAAGTGATCGGCAAGGTGCGTGCGGAGGATATCCAGTACCGTGACAACAACACCGGAGAGATCTGGCTGGTCGGGCAGAATGCAGAGACGATGATGACTGCTTCGGATGTGGCATCCACGACAGATACATCCCTGTATACCCGCTACCGCTACAACTCGGATATCTTCCGTGTGATCATGGCGACCGGCATGTGTCTGGGGCTGTGGGGTACCGGCGAAGGAAATGAGATCTTCCTGCAGACCGGTCTTCCGGCAGAGTATAAGGATCGTGATACCGATGTACTGGTAGACGCTCTTTCCGGCGACTACAATGTTTCCATCAAGATCGGTAACTCTGACTGGGCAACCTTCAGCTACACGCTGGATAAGGATCATATCGGTGTTATGGAGCAGCCGATGGGCACCCTGTGCGCTTTGACCTACAAAGACGGCATCACTACCGATCTCGGCAAGCGTCTGATGCGCTCCCAGGGTACGATGATCTTCGATGTCGGTTTCGGCACAGAAGATATCTTCTCGATCATGACCGGATACAAAAATAAGCACCAGACACACTCCGATACCGGCATGCGTGCGGTATTTGAGGAAGTGATCAACCAGATCACCCAGAAATACCCGGTGGATGTAAAGATCTTCGAGTTCCAGAAGTATCTGGACAAGGGTGTGGTCAGCTTCTATGACCAGTCTGAGCGTTGTATGCGCAAGGTGCCGTTCGAGGAGATCCTGGATCGGATCAACACCGCTATCTGCGAGAAGAGCATGGATCGCCTGATGCAGGAGTACAACATGGGTGACTACGAACACCTGGTGGTGACCGGCGGTACCGGTGAGAGTCGTTTTGGGCAGATCAAGAAGTATTTTGCAGACCGCAAGTTTGAAGACCTGCAGGTTCTCCCGGGTAACTTAAATACCCCGGATCTGCCGTTCTGTTACAGCAATGTAATTGGTTACTATATGTTCCGTCACGCAAAGCTGATGGCGGAGCTGAAGAAGGAATTCCCGAAGACTGAGGCCGCTGTATAAAGGGAGGTATTAAGTATGCAGCGGATCAAAAGACTCTATCTTTCATGGCGAACAGACCAGGACTTGATCGCCTTGTATCAGAATACTTCACCGAAGATATTCAACAAGGCGGTTAAGGAGTCTTTGCGCCTTGTTTTCCGCAAAGGTTATAAAACATCATTCTTTTATGAGCTGGAAACAGATCCTTCATGGCCGGTAAGTAAGGCCGAAGAGGATCTGGTTTTGGCGCTTTCTTTTTCTAACAAAGACGATATCGAGATTTGGGAAGCGTTAAATGATGCAAAGAAACTGCGTGCATCCAGTATCATAAAGATGTCCCTTCGGTTTGCGCTTGGAAGTGCTTATGTGATCGGATCCTGCCTGAATACGGAGCGTATGATCTCAAATCCTTCGGAAGTGAAGGAGATCTGCTATATCGCAAAGCCGGTAAGGCGGCGCAGATCATCGGTAAAACGGACACAGACAAAGACTGTAGCAGCAAGAACCGAAGTTGTAGAGACAGAAAAAGCAGAACAGACTGCAGCACCTGCACAAAATACTGCCGGGATGGGCGGTTTTGGTCTTCCGGGTCTCGGATCGGCTCCGTCTTTTGGGGCTGCACCCGCTTTTGGCAGCGAAGAGCAGACAACTGAAGAAGGCGACAGCGGAGAAGATTTCTCTGATGACGATATCTTATCGATGCTGGACAATATGTAACAATGCAAACGAAAGGACGGCGGTAAAACGGCGTCTTTTGAAGAAAAAGGAGACGAAAGACATGGAGAATGTGAATCTGAAAGAAGTATCAGGGAAGAGAGAAAAGAAAAGTTCGGTGGTCCGCAAGCGTGTGAACGATTATGAGCATGTTTTGAAGACGACATTCAATGCGATCGCAAAAGAGGCGAAAAAGCAGGGCGTTCCATTTTTTGCGGCCTACTATTCGGAAACCGAAGGCTATGTATTTAATGGGGTTCTTCCGGAGGAAATCCTGGAACCGACGCCCGATGTGGAGTCCCAGTACGGAAAGTTCGCTGAGTTTATGAAGACCTGTATGGGTTATAACAAGGAAGAGTTCCTTGGCAGCGAAGTGATCAAGACTTATGGTTCCAAAAATCCGATAGGAGATACGGAAGAATAAGGGTGAAATTTATGGAAAATACCAAAGATGATGTGACCAGATTTTTGATGGCGGTAAAAGACGGTAAACTGGTGCCTTATACCAAAAAAGAGGTAATGGCAAAGACCGGGTGTTCTTATTATACGCTGAAAAACGAAGCAATCCGTATGGATCTGGAGTTTTTGGATGGCCGGGGAGAACACTTAAAGCTTTCCAACGACCATACGGAAGAGATCCTGAATCTGTTAAGAGAAAATCCGGCGATCACTTATAAGGAAATCGCAAAGCGGGTTGGGCTTTCCAGGCAGCGGGTTTATCAGATCGTGAAAGAAAACGGCGGGAAGAAATCGGAGCAGGTTCTGCGTTCAGCTTCCAAACAGCGTGTTGATCGGATGCTGAAATACTATCAGATCAATCCTCCGGAGACCAGCCGGACATCTGCTCTGCTGCGTTTCAAGGTAGATCTTCGGACCTATCAGCGTTATGTGGAGATCTATGGCAAGACAAAGGATGTGCAGAATTTTGAGAAGATCCATAAAAAAGGTATCTCGAAAGCAGACCAGATCCGGGAACTTCTGCAGACGACGGATCATTCTGTAACAAAGATCGCCCTCCAGTGTGGCACTTCTGTCAGCTATGTCTGTCAGGTCCGCCATCATATGCAGGAAAAGACGAAAAAAGAGCGATAAAACGCTTTCTTTAACAAGGGATCAGCTGCAGCACCTTCGTGGTAATATTTTGTTTTTCATATAGTAATAGAGATAACAAAGTATGAATCACGGAGGTGTGTTTGTATGTTTCTGTGCAATATCGAACGAGTCAAAGACAATCACAATAAACACACACATGAAGCAACAATTACCGTGAAAGACACGGTGGATAGTGAAGAGAGCAGGGAGTTTCGAGCTTCCTTTTTTCCGTATATGCCGCTTGGCGTGATCTTTGAAGAGCAAACAATATTTGTTGGCGGGGCAGTACAGAAAGTCTATTTTCCGGTCGATTTGGGAACCTGCGCCGGCAAAGTCCGTCCGCAAGGCGATCATATGAATTCCGAAGGCACAGAAGTGTTTTCCCTGGATCGGGTACAGGATGATGTAAGATTCTACTATTCGCTGAAAAAGTTTCTTTCTTATTCGGAGATCCTGATCATGATCGGCCGGGTACAAAAGAATGTATATCGTGAGTTCATAAGAAACCCATATGCAATGGTCTGCGAAATGCGCTCGTCTGATGAGGATTATTTCCGTCTTTTTCCGGAACTGGCAAAGACGGTGATACCACGCACTTTTGATGAGCGTTTGCAGGAATATCTCTATGGTGCGAAGTTCTTGATGCACCGTACCGAATCCCAGGGGAATACCTGGATATCTTATACCGATTTCAAAAAGAGTTTCCTTCGGATGTTTGACCGGATCGGAAGACCGATGCGTTACGGCAGCCCGTGGGGAGTTCTCCAGTATTTTTCGGATGATTTTATCGTAGAGCCGGGAGACGACGGCGATTATATGGTGTTTCTGCGCCGGACCTTCCGTAAAGAACTTTTGATCTTGCAGGTAGTGGATCAGTACCGAAATGCGGTGTCACCATTCCCGTCTTTTATGCCGACCGATATGGAAGGTCTGGAAGACGAGCAGAAAAATGCGATCGTAGGCTCGATCACCTGTCGTGGCCGTATCTCGATCATCACCGGCGGTCCCGGCGTTGGTAAGACTACCGTTCTTCGTAAGGTAATCTCCACGATGCAGGAACAGTATGGTGATGTCGAAGTGCGTTTCTTGGCATCTACCGGTAAAGCGGCGAACCGCATCCGAGAGACCATCGGCGGAAACAATATCGCACAGATCTCTACGGTCCATAAATTTCTCGGGCGTGGAAGCAGCGGATACTACAGCAAAAAAACAAACGAAGATATCAAAAAGGCCGGCCTGATCATTGTGGATGAATCATCTATGACCGATATCGATATCTTTTCTGACCTGTTAAACCGTCTGGATATGCAGAAAACCAAAGTAATCCTGGTTGGTGACAAAAACCAGCTGCCGTCGGTTGCAGCCGGCAATGTGCTGGGCGATCTGATCGACCTGGGTGTGCCGTGCTACTACCTGACCAAAAACCACAGAAACAGCGGATGTATTTTGGAAAATGCAAATCGTATTCTGGAAGGAAATGTCTTTCTGAAAGAAGATGACAGCTTTCGGATCATCGACCGCTCTCCGTCGATCGGCTGGATCCGCGCCGGTTTTGAAGTAGCGGCGGCAGAGAAGAATAATACTTCCGGCGATGAAGATATCCCGCAGCGGGATCTGGCTGCATTTTCTCCGTATCGTAAGGAGAATATTAAAGGCAGCGCTTACTTTATCAATAAGATGGCTCAAAATTCTATCTTCCGTGGCGGAAGATCCATACGGAATTTCTATATCGGCGATCGTGTGATCTTTACCAGGACAGACTACCGTGCCGGCTATTTTAACGGCGACATCGGGATTCTGACCGGATACAAGGATGGATATTACTATGTCTCCGTAGATGAAGAAGTAAAGACCGTCCAGGATGTAGAAGATATCGAGCTGGCATATTCGATCACCATTCATAAATCGCAGGGTTCGGAGTATGACGAGATCGTGATAACGATCCCAAAATACAGCCGGTTCATCACCAGAAGAATGCTCTATACCGCTGTAACGAGAGCCAGGCTGGGCGTGACGATCTATGCGTCCCGCAGTACGCTCCGCCGGATCATTATGAATGATTCCGATCGTAGCCGTAAGACTTATATGGCAGTTGTTGCAAATCGCCGCAAACTTGCTGCAGCTGCATAATGGAGGAGTTTATGGCAGAAGTGATTGAAAAATGGGCAGACGGTATGGCATTAAAAGTCTGCTCCGACAGTACCTTTTATTTCTTTTGCAGGGACGGGTATTGGAAAAAGTGCAATATGGTAAAAGTCGGCCGGCCGGAAGAAGGCAGGAGAAAATACCTCTCTGTCGTATGGATGAAGAACGGTGAGGAGCGCCGTGGCTATGCGCACCGGCTTTTAGCGGAAGCCTTTATCCCAAACCCGGGAAATAAAAGGATCGTATCTTTTCGGGATGGAAATTCACTCAATATCTCTTTGGATAATCTGTTCTGGGCAGATGCTTCCGATCTGAAGAGACAGAAAAAAGTATTTCAATGCACCGAATGCGGCAAAAAGATCGTCTACAGTCAGAAGGAGAAAGTACAGTTATGTCGTACTTGTATGCAGAGACAGTATAGCCGCAGACGATCGGAAAAAACCAGTCAGAAGAAGGAGCAAAAACTGGAGGAGTTTAAGGATCTGCTTTTGCGGGCCAACATCTCTTTGGATACCCGTTATGTACGAATGCATCTGGCGGGCTATAGCGTCACAGAGATCGCAAAATGCTATGGATGTTCCAAACAGTGTGTCAGTGCTTTTCTGATCCATCTCCGCAAGAAAGCAGAAAAACTGGACCAGCTCCGTCCATTGCCGGGAACTGCAACAGAAGAGGAACAGCCGGATATCCGGGAGGATGATATCACGATCACCAGGATCAAGGATCTTGGCCTGGCAATCCGGAAAAAGCGCCAGGAGAGAGGCCTTACGCAGGCTCGTATATGCAAACAGCTTGGAATATCTGCAGAAGACTATAGAAATCTGGAGACTCATCCGGAAAGATATCCGGATCGGAGTAAGGTGTGGGATGTTTTGCAGATCCTGAATGTCAATCTGTTTGTAAATGGCCGGTATTTTGGACAGGAATGGTTTCCGGAATACTCCCGTTAAATATTTTTTCTCATATATTGTCATACCGGGAAACCGGCGGACATCATTGGCGTGACAGAAAAGTAAGGAGTTTTGAGAGAAGATGAAAAATTTTTATTACAGCGGGGCAATGCATCGTATTTTCGTGATCCGAAGAATTCTGATCACTGCAAGGCGTCTGCTGCACATTCACTGGTAAAAGGTATCTTGGAAAGGAGAATCTTATGAATCCGTTCGAAACCGTTGCAAATGAGATCGATCGTGAATTTTTGAACAATACCGGTTCGCAGGAGTTCGCTTTTGAGTTTGTGAAGGGCTCAAAAACCTGTACGGCGACCGTTCCGAAGACCAGAAACTACTTCCGCAGAAAACTGGAAGAGATGGCAGAGGAAAAAGTAAATGGTGTGGAGCTCCGCCACGATGGCGAAGACTGCCAGGTATGGACATTCCCGGTGAAATATCTGCGCCTGCAGAAACCGAGAAAAGGGCGTGAGTTTACCGAAGAAGAGAAGCAGGCACTGCGCGAGCGTCTGGCTGCAGCAAGAGCAAAAGGCCAGACGGTGAAGCTCTCCGAAGAAGAGGAAGAACTCTTGGATGAGATGGACGACGGCGGTGAAAACTGCTAAACAGTATAAGGATTGATCAAAATGGCTTTAAATCAGACAAATAAAGGGAGCGGCAAAGCCGCATCCACCGGGATTGATGACTATCCGGATAATCTGCTGCTGACGATTGGTGTGGTCCCGGAGACCGATTATAGGCGTTATCACGATCAGGTAGAGGGCTTATCTTATGCGATGCGGTGTCTTTCTCCGATCGAAAAAGACATCCTGCACCGGTATTTCGAACAGCGTCAGTCACCCTATCAGATCGGTCTGGATCTTGGCCTGAAGAAGAGCCAGGTTTCCAGAATGCGCAGGGCAGCGGTGGAAAAGCTGACACATCCTACAAGACTGCGGATGATCGCCATGGGGATCGCAAATGCGATCACTTACGACAGTAATCTGAAGAAGCTGGAGTGTCTGAAAGAAGAGGTTCGCCAGCTCCAGGTCTATCGGGATCAGTTAGAAGCGGTAAAAGACGGTAAGCATATTACCGTAGAGACGCCAAAATCACTGTTTCCGGAGTCAGAACCGGTTTCGATCGATCAGTGTGGCTTTCCGATACGTATCAGAAACTGTCTGCACCGCAACGGCCTGCATACCGTGCAGGATCTGGAAAAAGCCGGGACGGTCTATCTTCAGAATATCCGTGGGATCGGAGACAGCGGCTTGAAAAAGATACAGAAACTGATGGAAGATTACTGTAAAAACATAGCAGAGGTGGAAAAAAAATGACTGAACGAAAAAAGTATGCAGATTTGAATAACCTGGAAAACATCGCTCTCTTGTCGATCTTAAAGAGCCATCCGGAATTAAAGGCTCACATCCATGAATATTTCACGAGCTTTTTTGTCTTTCCGCAGGTGTGGGGCAATACTGCCGGCGGTTTTTCAGAGCCTGGCTGCTTTGCGGGTTCTGCGATGACTACACAGATTACCACAGTGGTTGAAATTAACTGGACGGGAAATGCCTACTATGCAGTATTCTTTGATGAGAGTCCGGCATATATCGTATCGGATGCTCCAAAGCGTTTTCTGGAAGATCTGAAGAGAAAACGGCTTTTGTCGAAATACGAAGCAATGAAATGCTACTGAGTTTGGAGGAGTTATGAAAGAGTTACGAGAATATCAGAACCGGATCGTGGAGAGAGCGATTGCTTCCAATAAGGATGACATCATTTGTCTTCCGACCGGCGGTGGAAAAACAGTGATCGCATCTTCCATAATGGAGCAACTGAATGGAGTTGTTCTTTTTGTCGTGCCACGGCTGGAATTGATCCGACAGGCACAGGAAGAGTTTGGCGACGTGGATATCATCTGGTCCGATAAAACATCTCTGACCGGAAAGAAGTGTATTATCGCATCCAAAGATTCTCTGCGTATCCAGTATAAAAAGCTTCCGGCGGATCTGAAAGAAGCGATCCATGAAGGCACTGTGATCTTCGATGAGTGTCATGTGTCGATCAAACAGACACATTCCTTGGTAGAGATGATGAAGCCAAAGCGTGTTCTTGGTCTGACAGCAACCCCGGAGCGTATGGATGGCTTTGCCCTCTTAAAAGGGGAAGACCGCATCCATAAAGACGGTGTTTTTGACGGCCTGATCCAGGAAGAAACTGTTCCATCGCTGATCCGAAAAGGTTTCCTGGCGCCGCTGCGCTACTATGCAAAACCGATTGATGGTATTACGGATGTAAAACCAGATAACCCGCTGGCGGAAGAACTATCCGGCGAGCAGATGATGGGGATTTTTGATGACAATGATATCTGGGGAGACCTGGTGGAGTCCTACGAACAGTTTGGAAAAGGCCGTCCGGCACTTGGTTTTACCACAACGATCGAAATGGCACAGATCGTGGTAAATACTTTTGAGAAAGCCGGATATAATTTCAAGGTGATCCACGGTGGAATGTCGATCAAAGAGCGCCGGGAGCTGATCGATGCTCTGCGTGACCATAAGATCGACGGCCTGGTAAACGCAGCACTGCTCACCTACGGATTTGACTGTCCGCCGGTATCTTATGCATTTAACTGCCGACATATTAAATCCAGACCGCTTTGGTTCCAGGTGGTCGGACGAATACTCCGCACATGTGAAGGAAAAAGTGACGCTGTTTTTGTGGATCATGGAGACAGCATCTCGGAATTTGCGGAGCCGGATTGCGCTCTGCCCATCCTGGATGAATTGATCAAATGGCGTGCAGACGGTGAAACAAAAGAAGAAAAACAGGATCGTAAGCGTAAGCGGAAGAAGGTAAACGATGTTTTGCATACACTGCAGATCATTGACCCTCTCCCCGTGGAGATGGTGGAGGTTACGACAGAAGATACATTGAGCCGTATGATGCGCATTATCAAGCGATTAACGAGTGAAAATGCCGATCTTTCCGAAGTTATCAAGATGCTAAAAACAAAAGCGGATGATCTGGAGCATCAAAAGCAGCAGATCCAGAGAGAAAAAGTGCAGAAGGATGCGGAACTCAGAAAAGCACTTGCTCAGAACCAGCAGCTGCAGGCACAGAAAGCAAGCGGTACGATCATCCGCCGCATCGACAAAGACCTGACTTTTGAGTATGTAAAACAGCATTATATTCACTACCGTAAGCAGATCGAGCAGGAATTCCCGCATCTGACACCTTTTCAGGCACATGAGATGGTAAAAGCCCAGTTTGAAGAAGACCGCAACGATCTCCCGTTTTTGTTTGATGAGCCGAGGTACCTCAGGAGTATGGAATGGTGGTACGAAAACTACAAAGACCGGGTGCGGTATTATGCCGAGCGGGCATAAAACGGCGTGCTAAAATAGAAAAACATCGAAAAAACATTGAAAATGCTCAAAAATTGGGCGTTTTCTTTATGATTTTTGGTTAATATATTCTTCCGTATTTATTGACTTTATCCCGTGTTTTTCTTACCATGCACCATCATAGTTATGAGGGAAAAAGGAGAGGGGGAGGAGTAATGTTCTTTATTACAATGCTGTTTTCTGCAAGCATGGGATTTTCTTTTCATCCGTTTGCAGACGCAAAAAAGGAGAGCAATAACAGTCTGAGTTACCTGGACTAACACAGTTCTACGACCGGGGGTTATAGAGCAGGCCAATATGGTCTGCTTTTTTCATGTGCAAGTAAAATATTATTTTTCATATTATTATATAAAATATAACTATGGAGGGGCTTACAAACCCATGACTATGACAATGGATCGACAAACTGCGTTTTTGACACAACTGAATAAACTGAAAGAAAAATGCGACAGTATTACTTATAACGATGTGATCGAGGCCTTTTCCGGTTTTTCATTAAAGGAAGAAGATATTGATCAGATCCTGGAAACGCTTGGGGTAGAGAACGATATGTTTGCGGATCCGACAGCGCAGATCGACCCAAGAACCGATTTTATCTTCGGAGCAGATATGGATGGGAGCAGCTTTGATGCATCCATCGAAGAAGTGGACATCCCGGATGCGGAGCCTACGGCAGAAGACCTGAAAACCGTAGACCTGGAATATGAAGAGGATCTTACGGAAGAAAGCCTGGAGAAGGAACTGAAAGAATCGGAGAGTATTGAGGGTTTATCTGATTCCACCCGTTTCTATATCCGTGAAGCATCAAAATACAATCTTCTGACCGCAGAGGAAGAAGTAAAGTATGCGATGCTTATGGAAGAAGGGCTGGAGGCGCAGAAGAAACTGGACACTTACGGCAGCCGGATGGGTGCCGCAAACCGCCGGGATCTGGAAGTTAAGATCCGTAAAGGGAAGGAAGCCAGAGAGATGATGATCAACTGTAATCTCCGTCTGGTGATCAAACTTTCCAAACGGTTTCTCTTTGCCAAAACTCTGGAATATTCCGATCTGATCGAAGAGGGAAATATCGGTCTGATCCGTGCGGCGGATAAATTTGATTATCATAAGGGGTATAAATTCTCCACCTATGCGGTGTGGTGGATCCGCCAGTCGATCATCCGTGGTATTTCGGACACCGATCGTCTGATCCGTATTCCGGTACATATGGTGGAGAGTATGAACCGTATCATAAGAGCGCAGAAACAGCTGCTTTTACAAAACGGACACGAAGCTACAGTAGATGAGATCGTGGAGTATACCGGTATGAGCAGAAGCAAGGTAAGTGATCTGCTCAGGATTGCTTCCGATCCACTCTCCCTGGACGCCGGTATGGGAGACGATGAAGATTATTGCCTGGGGGATGCGGTAGCCGATACCGAAGCTATGAACCCGGAAGAATTTGCGCTTTTATCCGGCTTGAAGGATCAGATGGATTATCTGCTTCGGACAACCATGACGAACCGGGAGGCGCATATCATCCGTATGCGTTTTGGCATCAATGAAGAGAACCGGGAATATACACTGGAAGAACTCGGTAAGATCTACGGATTGACCCGTGAACGTATCCGCCAGATCGAATCAAAAGCACTGCGTAAGCTCCGTCATCCGGCCAGGATCAAATATCTGGAAAGTTACCGGAGCAAATAAGATCAGGATTTGCCTATGTGGAAAGATATAACCACTTATTACAACGGATATACTCCGACAGCGGATCAAATGACGATGACAATCTGCATCGTCTTATTCCTGTTGATTAAAGTAACCTATGTGAATAAGAGCCGGTCTTTCCATATCTTCCAAAACACGATATTTATGCTGTTCGGAACAGCGTTTCTGCGTGTTTTGTATTATTACCTGCTGAACCGGCTAAGTCTTGGCTCTCCGGTATCTATCCCTTTGCTTAAACTCTTATACTGTGCTTATCATACCGGATCGTGTATGATATTGTTTTCCTTTATGCGGTATCTGACAGAGCCATTGCAGATCGATAAACGGATCGCAGCAGGGCATATACGGCTTCTTGGTGTTCTAAATCTGCTGATGATCAGCCATATGTATTTTAATGCTTTCTACAAAAACGGCGTCGGTCTGAAAATCTATTGGGACAATGGCTGCCTTTCTGTGAATGAAGGCATTAACCTTTTTATGGCCTGCTATGTGGTCTCGATCGTTCTGATCCTGTTTATGATCTATTACTATCGAAAGCGTATTTATAGCCAGATCATCATCGGTCTGGTTGGAGCCGGAACAATATCCATTATCATCAATGTGGTACAATATTACAATCACCAGGATTCCCTTACGGTATCCACTTTTCTATTTCCGATCTTTGCGATCTTCTTTCTGATACACGCCAATCCGTATGATATTGAGATCGGCACAATGAATGCGAAGGCGTTCCAGAATATGATCTACCACGCCAGGAACAAACAGATATTGCTGATCCAGTATTATATGCATAATCTGGAAAAGAATGGCAGTGAATACCCGAAAAATCTCCGTTCGAACCTGCGGGATCTTTTCAGCGATCATTTTAAATCCACGACAATGTTTCAGATTTCTACAGGACGGATCGTGTTTGCGGCCGATATGGGAAAGAACGAGGTTTATGATGTGATCCTGGATGACTTTCTGGCGGCGGCAGACAAACTGTTTAAAGAGCAAAACTGCGATTATAAAGCGATCGCAATGATGAACCGTAAAGACATTGTATTATCTCTGGATTATCTGAATATTATGCGTTTTGTTGGCGCAAGGATGAAGGAAAATACCTACCGCATTGCATATTCCGTAGAGATCGACCAATATTTGGAGCAGCGCAAGATCATTATGCTGCTGGATGATATTGCCAAAAAGCGGGATTACGATGATGAGCGTATCCTTGTATACTGCCAGCCGGTTTACAATATCGGCAGCGGGAAATACGATACCGCAGAGGCTCTGATGCGTATTCAGACAGAAGATGGTATCCTTCTTCCCGGGCAGTTTATTCCGCTGGCAGAAAAGAACGATACGATCTATCCGCTTGGTCTGATCATCCTGAATAAGGTTTGCAAACAGATCCGAAAGTTTCTGGATGAAGGATATTCTATTACCAGGATCTCCGTGAACTTTTCGATCCAGGACTTTAAGCAGGAGCATTTCTGTGATGATATTCAGCTGATCGTGGCAAAATCCGGCATTCCGTTCGATAAGATCGCTCTGGAGATCACAGAGACACAGAATGAGTACGAATTTATGCTGGTCAAGCAAAAAATGCTGGAGCTGAAGCACAGTGGAATTAAATTTTATCTGGATGATTTTGGTACCGGATATTCCAATTACGAGCGCATTATGGAGTTACCATTTGACATCATCAAGTTCGACCGGTCTTTGGTAATGGCCTGCGGGCTGAACAGGAAGTCGGAAAAAATGGTGGAGAGTATGGCAAAAATGTTTGCCAGTATGGATTACTCTATTTTATATGAAGGCGTGGAGACCGAAGATGATATTTTACGCTGCAAGAATATGAACGGAGAGTATCTGCAGGGATTTCACTATTCCAAGCCGGTTCCGATCGAAGAAATGAACCAGTATTTTGAGTTATCACAGAAAGCAAATGGCTGCCCGTAACGAGCAGCCGTTTTCTTTAGGGGATTATTTCGAATGCATCCAGAAACATCCAGATCGGCATTCCGACACAGAAGGTGATCAGAATGACGGTAGAAATGATATCCCAGGCCTTTTTGATCTTTTCAATCTTATGACGGCGTTTTACCTGCCTTACCTGCTTTGCGAGGTATCTCTCCCGTCTCTGCCGTTCTGAGCGGGTATAGTACCTGCGCCATCTGGACATTTCTGCAAGTTCTGCGTCATAGGTGGCCTGATTACGGTAATTTCTCATAAACTCGTCCTCCCGGGTATTCCCAAATTCCGTGCTTGTGATGTTACCGGCTTCTGTATAGATATGAAAAATAAAAATTAACCGCAAAATCGATAAAACCCTTTATTTACAAGGGTTTTTAAAACAATATTTTTTATTTTTCATATATCCCTAAAGGCGGTTTTTTATAAAAACCGTGAAAAAGAATAAGAGGAGTAAAACCCTTAGAAAGGAGCAAAAGATGGATAATTACATCAGTGACGACAATTCGGATGTCAGTACACTGCACTCGGAAGCGGATCTGATCCGATCAAACGAGGCCGACAGTATCAACGACGCTTATGCGGAGAAGATCGCTGTGGAAGAAGCTCTGGCAGCGGAAGACTCCAAAGAGCTGGAAGAGACAGAAGACGGTGCAGAGGATGTCTATCCGGACTGCGTATCTGTGATCAATTATCACAATATCACACATGATGACATGTTGAACGGCGATGGCCTGCGTGTGGTACTTTGGGTAGCCGGCTGTGATCATCATTGTAAGGGCTGTCAGAACCCATGTACCTGGGATCCGAATGGCGGCATTCCGCTTTCGGAAAAGGATGAGTCCGAATTCTGGGAATGGCTTGGAAAATCCTGGACGCAGGGGGCAACCTTCTCCGGTGGGGATCCGCTGCATCCGGCAAACCGGGGATACATCGGATATATGATCGAAAAGATTAAAAAAGAGTTTCCCGGAAAAGATATCTGGCTGTATACCGGCTATACCTTGAAGAAAACAGAAGATGGTTTTGTATTTGCCGATGCGAATGGCAAGACATTTTCTTATCCGTATCTGAAAGACATCGATGTTCTTGTGGACGGAATGTTTGAAGAAGAGACCAGAAAAGCGGATATTGCAGCACAGAAAACCGTACATTGGAGAGGGTCTTCCAATCAGAATCTGATCGATGTAAAGAAAACGCTCTTAAGAGGCGAGATCGTAACAAAGAAATGCGACGAAGATACCGCATATTGCTGCGGCAGACAGGGAGGAGGCTGTGGAGCATGAATGAGACAGAGACAAAAGTCGCAATCAAAAATGTGAAAGTACAGAAGAAAAACGGATTTCTGCAGAATTTTGATCCTCAGAAGATCGTGGCAGCGGTAGCAAAGTCTGCAGCCCGTGTCGGATATGAGTTTTCCAAAGATGAGAATGACGATATCGTGAAATATGTGGAAAATCGTATCGAGCGTTCCGGCCGGGATGTGGTAACTGTGGACCAGCTGCACGTTTTTGTAGAGATGGCGCTGGACTCCGTAAACCAGCAGGCAGCCAAATCCTATCGTGACTTCCGCAACTGGAAGACCGGCTATGCAAAAGACTTTGACAGCATTGTTAATTACAGTAACAGTATCAAATTTCTTGGTGATAAAGAGAATGCCAACAAAGACAGCGCTCTGGTGGCAACCCAGCAGGCACTCCTTCGTGAAGAAGTCAGCCGGAAGATGTATTTGCGCTGCTTTTTGACCGAAGCCGAGATCAAAGCACATGAGGAAGGCTTCATCTATATCCATGATATGGGCTCCAGAAGGGATACCGTAAACTGCTGCCTGTTCGATACTGCTGCGGTAATGTCTGGCGGTTTTGAGATGGGTAACGTCTGGTACAATGAGCCGAAGACACTGGATGTGGCGTTTGATGTCATCGGCGACATCACCTTGTCTACCGCATCTCAGCAGTACGGCGGATTTACCTTGTCTGAGATCGATAAGGTCCTGGCGCCGTATGCAGAGAAATCCTATAACCGCTATCTGGAAGAATATCGGGAGATCGTGGAAAGTTCTAATGGCGTTATGATCGAAGAAGAGGCGGACGCTTATGCATGGAAAAAGGTATGTGCCGAGGCAAGACAAGGCTTCCAGGGCTGGGAATACAAATTCAATACAGTAGGCTCCAGCCGTGGTGATTATCCATTCATCACGATCACTTTCGGTCTTGCAACGGATCGCTTTGGCAAGATGCTTGCCATTGCAGCACTGAATGAGCGTGCAAAAGGTCAGGGTAAAAAAGGTCGTAAAAGGCCGGTATTGTTCCCGAAACTGGTATTTTTATATGATGAAATGTTGCATGGAGAAGGCGGCGAACTGGAAGATGTATTTGAAGCGGGCATTGCCTGCTCCAAGCGGTCTATGTATCCGGACTGGCTCTCTATGAGCGGAGAAGGATATATTGCCAGCATGTACAAGAAATATAAGAAGGTGATCTCTCCGATGGGCTGCCGTGCTTTCCTTTCTCCGTGGTACGAAAGAGGCGGCATGTATCCGGAAGACGAAACCGATACTCCGGTCTTTGTCGGCCGTTTCAATGTCGGTGTGGTATCTCTTAACCTGCCGATGATCCTGCAGAAGAGTCGGATCGAAGACAAGGATTTCTATAAGGTTCTGGATTACTATCTGGAGATGATCCGTAATCTGCATAAGCGTACCATCGAATATCTCGGGGAGATGCGGGCATCCACCAATCCGCTGGCATACTGTGAAGGCGGATTTTATGGCGGACATTTACAGCCGGGAGACAAGATCGCTCCGGTCTTAAAGGCAGCAACCGCATCCTTTGGTATTACAGCGCTGAACGAACTGCAGGAACTCTATAACGAGAAATCGCTGGTAGAGGATGGTGCTTTTGCTCTGGAAGTGATGCATTATATCAATGATAAGATCAAGGTATACAAAGAAGAAGATGAGATTCTGTATGCGATCTACGGTACCCCGGCAGAGTCCCTGTGCGGTAAACAGATTGTATCCTTCCGCAAGATGTACGGCATCATTCCAAAGGTATCGGATCGTACTTATGTGAGCAACTCCTTCCACTGCCATGTATCGGAAGACATCACGCCGACCGAGAAGCAGGACCTGGAATATCGTTTCTGGGAGCTGTTCAATGGCGGAAAGATCCAGTATGTAAAGTATCCGACCAACTATAATACCAATGCGATCCGTATGCTGGTGCGCAGAGCGATGGCGATGGGATTGTATGAGGGTGTCAATATGAGCCTGGCATACTGTGAAGACTGTGGTCACCAGGAGCTGGAGATGGATGTCTGTCCTTGCTGCGGAAGCCGTAATCTGACTAAGATTGATCGCATGAACGGGTATCTGGCCTACTCCAGAGTCCACGGCGATACCAGATTAAATCGAGCAAAAATGGATGAGATAGCAGAAAGAAAAAGCATGTAAAATAAAGGTAAGAGACTTACCTTAATTGTATTGTATATTATGTGCTAAGATTTGTCAATACATAAAATGAAGAAATTTAAGGGGCTGTCACACCAAAATGGTGTGACAACTCCTTTTCTTTACGGTGAAATATTCTTTTTCATATATCTGTAAAGAAACACAAAACGAAAAAAAGGGAGGCTAACTATGTCAGATCGGATCATTGAACAGTATCTCGCTTCTTCCGAAGAACTCGACCGGAAAACAAAAGATTTTGACAAGACGGTTAAAGAGCTGAGGAAAAGCCTGTATGATAAGATAGTTGCTTTCGATAAATCGATCGAAATAGTGAGAAAAAGCAAGATAGAATATGGCGATAAGATTATAGAACAAGGTCAGGAGATTCTTAATCAGATTGAAGATATCTGGGCGAACTTTGCTTCAAACCGCTCATACAGCTATTGCGGGAGCAATAGCGATTTGATAGAAGAGGCTTTTGGGATTGTTATTTCAAAGGCACCCTCGGGTTACCAGTTAAGTATTTCGTGCGAGCTCTACATTTTAGAAAAGATCACCGACGACTATATCGTGTTTTATGCTGATGAAGATCTTCGCGAAGGGGATTGGGCTTCCGGGGATGTCAGTATTCCCCGCAAATACTTCGAAACCGACTGCCTTTCAGATGAAGCGTTCATCGCTGAAAAATGCGAGCAGCTCGAAAAGCTGAAAACCAGGAAATGGATCAAAAGCGAGCAGAAGGAGATCGACGAACTGGAAAAGCGGCTGGCAGAAAAGAAAAAACATTTGGCAGAAACGATCGCCAAAAATGAGTGACTCTGGCCAGATGAGATATTATAAGCAAGGTGTCCGGATGTTTTTCGGACACTTTTTCTAATTCCAGAAATATTTTTCATATAATACCAGAAAAACATTTTTAGCCGCAAATGGAGGTGCGATTATGTCTCAGATGCTGAAAAAATTAGCAGAAGATTTTCTGAAGGCGGATATTCGCAATGACGGATCTGCCATCACGGTGAGTTTTCTGGAGAAAGAACCGGTGTTGCCGGCAATGGAAGATATGACCGAGGTATTAAACCGGATCGACGAAGCAAGGGAACTGAAAGAACTTGGCTTCGACGAAGAAGAAGATTTTGACCGAGAATAATGGAGGTAGAGTGGGATGATACAGGTAGAAACAGGACGGGAAGATCTGTATGACAAATCTTTCCTGCGTTATGAAGATCCGAAGGAGACTCTTTGTTACAAAAATACGCAGATGACGGTAGAATATGCGTTAAATCTCTTTGAAAACGCCAAAGGTGTTTCTGCAGAAAGAGTATATGAACTTGCAGTAAATGCTCACGAAACGATCCCGATGATGACTCGTTTTTCCGCAAAGCAGCTGATGAAGGCGGAGCATAATGGGCAGGCGGACATCTTTTTGGAGAACTATCGTCTGCAGGGCAATATCCGCTGCGGAGAAACTCCGAATAATACCGAAGATCTGGACCGGCTCAATGAACTGTTTACAGCGGACCGCCGGTTTAAAGGTCGTATACCTCAGATCGCCCCGATGATCGCAGCAACGATGGAGTATTACAGAGAAAACGGCGTTCGCAGGACTCCGGAAGAGATTGTTCAGAAATTCCGTTTGAATACCGTCCGTGCTTTGATCGATTCCGGGATCCCGAAGCCGGATGCGGTCAATCTGTTCTGCTTCCTGAATCCGAATCAGCTGGATCGTATGGTTGGAAAACAGGAGCTGTGTGAAATGACCTCTGCTCTGATCGCTAAAGGCCTGGATAAAAAGAACAAGGGTATGATCTGGCAGGCGGTATGGATGGCGGATCATCCGGATACCAATATCGAAACACTGCGGGAGATCTACGATAATCGCAAGAACCTGGATATCCGCATTGATATGACTGTGGAAGCTGTACAGACCGCATTATCCAACCTGGATAATCTCGGCGAGGTAAAGAAGGTAGAAAAGGCATATAAGAAATGCGGTTTTCGTTTAAGCGATTGCGTATGTCTTTTGAAAGACCACCCGACAGAGACCGGTAAATACCGTGGCCGCATCCTGGATGGAACAGATCCGATGCAGGTAATGCTGGGGCACTTTACGGATTGCTGCCAGGTGCTTGGGAATGCCGGAGAAACTTCGATGATGTACGGCCTGGTACACGATACCGCCGGATTTTTCGTGCTGGAAAACAAAAATACCGGAAGAGTTTATGCGCAGGCGGAAGCCTGGGAGTTCGATCCGGAAACACTGGTTCTGGACAATATTGAATTCGCTAACGATGCCGAGATCGATCAGTACAAGGAGGCTTTTGGTGAGTATCTCTTAAACAGCCCGTATAAAAACATCATTATGGGTTGCGGATACAACGGATTATCCTGTGAAGCAAGGGGTCAGCTGGAAAGTGCTCCGGAAGTAACCCCGCCGGTTACTGCAAGAGACATCTATATTCTGAGCTGGGAAGACGATGCGGGCTGCCCGGGGCGTACCGAGGAAGAGGAAGAGGAACTGCTCTGTATCCCGTCGGTAGAAAAAGCACAGCAGCTTCTGGACAGCGGAAAAGCGACCTACTACGACTACCTGTACTCTGATGTGGATGACAATAAAGGTACTGTATATCTGAAGCATGACTACCGCATTTCAGAGTATTTTGGTATCGAGAATGACCGGCAGACAGATGCTGCAAAGGAAATGCTGCGGAACGGTTCTACAGTGCAGAAATTTGCACTTTATATGCTGGAAAATAATGACAAACTGCAGGAATATGCAGAAGCAAAAGGCAACACCATTGAAGATGAAGGTGAGGAACGATAATGGATATCAAAGATATTTTGGAAGAGATCGCTCTTCCGGCCAGATCAAACAAACATGGCTTTAAGGTAACCGATAAGCTGGAAAAAATCGATGAAGTGCTGCAGCGGGAAGGCAGTCCATTCCATCTGATCAAGAAAAGCGATCACGCCTGGATCTTTGGCCAGGAAGAGATGGAATGGGGCAAAAAAGCACTTCTGGTCTCCTCCCATGCGGATATCGTAAAAGATATTCAGCATCCGTTTTCTGAGCTGGATGAGGAAACGCATTACTTTAAGGGAACCTACGATAACCTCGGTACAAATGGAGCCAGCGTGGACCTGATGCTCAATCACGAGATCCCAAAGAATGTGTACTTCTCCTTTACCGCAGAAGAGGAATCCGGAAGGAATACCGGAGCGGAGTTCTCCTATGCCTATGTCAGAAACCGTACCGGTCAGGCACCGGATGTTATTGTTTTGGATGTAACAGACGAAGGTTATGATAATGACCGTCTATTCACCGTCGAAGGTTTGACAGCTCCGGCAGAAGAAGACCGTACCCGTTTTCTGAATACAATCTACCAGATTGAAGGCGAAAAGCAATCCTTCGAAGTTGTTCGGATGTACAAAAAAGACGATAATTCCTTTCTTCCAAAATCTTATCGGTCCACAGAACTTACTGCGGCAGATGAATCCTACTTCTATGCAAAGCAGAAATGTCTGTCTTTCTCGATGGATCTGCCGACAGATGGCAGTATGCATTCAGATTCCGGTCTTTATACAAAAGAGGCGGTAATGTATGGCTATTGCGCATCCCTGGCACAGATGTGCTATGTACTGACCAACACCTATCCGGAAAAAGTGGAAGCTCTGGCGGAGGAAAAAGACGCTTATGTAAAACGGGCAGAAGATACCGAATTCCGCAAGAAGAAGTTTTTCAGCTATTGGGGATCCAGCTGGACAGAAGAATATCCGAGTATCTATCATCCGATCTTCGGGCACTCCTCTGCCCAGGAGCGGGTAACCGGAAGCGATGAGGACTATATTGACGGTCAGATGTCGATCGCCGATTATCTGGATCCGGAGGATTATGGCGGCAGCGCTGGGTATCCATATAGTGAAGATCCCGATGAGTTCTTTGAAAGCGTAGATGATGGTGACCCGGAATTCCAGGAATGGTATCAGAACATGGAAGACCTTGCATACAAGAGTGCCATCCAATACGATAAAGAACACGGATTAAATCAATATCTTAATGATGTGATCACCGCCCCAAGCGTAGGTCTTGACTTTGATGAAGTCCCGGACGAGCTGATCGATCGGCTGGTAAGCATCTGGGCGGATGCATGGCAGGATGCAGAATACATCCACAGTATGGATGATATGGATTACGACTGATGCGGTGGCAAATACCAGAAAAAAGCAAGGAGTGGGAAACCACTCCTTTTTCTGTAAAATAATATTTTTCATATAAAAGTATAGTATACGGAGGTTTTCTATGAGCGAAGAAGTATTTGACACAATGGAAGAGTTTGATCCTTCTGAAGTATACAGTATCGATAACAAAGATGATGATGTGTTCGATGATTATCAGGATACATCGGATTATCTCGATGAAGTATCGGACGAAGAGCTGCAGAATTCCATCTTCAAACAAAACAGCATCTACGAAAAACATCTGAAACAGATGAAGGAGATGCAGGAGAAATACCAGGAAAAAGCAGAAGAGGCAGAGGCTCTGAAAAACGAGAAGCGTGGATTTTTTGAGCTGAACCTGAACAAATCCAATCTGAAAGGTGATACGATTTTCGAACGCCTGGGGTACGATAAGGATGCAAAAAACAAGCCGTATACGGAAACCCATAAGCTGGAAAACTGGATTGACACCCATATCACAAACCCGAAGCTGCGGATGGCGCTGTACGGCGGGTTCTGTATCCTGTGTCTGATCCTGATCATTCTTTCGTTCTTTGTGAACTACTCCGACTTATAGAAGTCGGAGCTTCCTGCTTCAACCACTACCGCATCGGTTACGATTATATGTAACTCAATGTCTTACACAATGTCCACAGGTGTATAAGTTCGGGCTGCTCCATCCCTACTGTAATATTTGATTTTAAGCTACTACAGTCAGTAGTCGTAAACCTTCACGTAAGATATTGATAGCAGCGTTCTGGTCACGACTTATTGTAAGTCCACAATCACATTTCATCGTACGGATGACCAAATCCTTCATTTCAGGATGTAGTGTGCCGCAACAATGACAGATTTGTGATGACGGAAACCACTTATCTACTTTTACGAGATACTTATTTCTATCTGATAGCTTATACTTAAGCATAGATAAAAACATACCGTATCCGTTATCAAGAGTGGCTTTGCCGTTACCAAAATCTTTATTGGATATAGACTTCATGTTCAGCGATTCCACACAGACAACATCATACCGATTGGCTATCTCGGTAGATATTTTATGTAGGTTATCTAAACGCTGATTAGCTATGTGTCTATGGATTCTGTTTACTTTACGGAGTTGCTTAATATAGTTGGCAGATTTATCCTCATGCTTTTTAGAACCTTGCATGCGAGACAATCTGCGTTGTGCTTTGGCAAGTTTATCATGGCTTTTACGATAATATTTGTGATTGGTGCCTACATTTCCGTTGTTATCTATATATAAACCGTCAGAAGCATAGTCTAATCCGATAGCGTTAGTTTTGTCTGCTATATAAGAATTTACGACATTATCATACTCAAAAAGTACAGATATATAGTATTTGTTGTCTGATTCCTGTGATACGGTAGCGGATTTGATAATCCAACTACTGTCAGGAATACGATGAATAACAGCTTTTACCTTGCCAATCTTAGGAAGCTTGATATATTTGTTGTCTATGATGGTAACCGTCCCATGTTGATTGTTCGTAGTATATGACTTACGACTATGCTTTGCAGACTTGAATTTAGGGAACCCGTTTTTCTTTTTACGTGACTTACTAAATGCATTACGGAACGCCTCTTGCAAATTCATCTGCTTGTTGGCAAGAGCAAGGCTATCCACTTCTTTAAGATACGGATAATCGTTCTTATACTTAGCAGGTGTAACAGTAGGAAACTTACCAGTAGCCTTGTAGCCTTCAATTTTATCAGAAAGCATAAGATTGTAAACCTTGCGACAACAGCCAAAGGTCTTGGCAAACATAACAGATTGATCAGTTGTAGGATATATTCTATATTTGATTGCTTTATTCATATATTTATTATACTAAACATTTGTTCCAAATTCAATCTAAACGCCGTATTACTCGCAATTCGTTCCATTACCTACGCTTTGTTTAGAGGCGGGGGTTCTTGCTCACGGCGTGTTAAAATAAGAAATGGCCGGAATATTCCGGCCATTATCTTTTTCTTTAGAACTCGTCCAATAGCATTTTTTCTTCGATCTCTTTAAAATGCTTGTGTATCGTCGGCAGATCAGGGTCTTCCCCATTCTGCTTACGATACTCTTCGATATAGGAGATCAGTGCCTCCAGATTTGCCAGATCAAAGCGTCTGGAACCCCATTCATAAATCGGGATCACCCCGTCATCCGAATACGGCCGCCTGGCTTTTCCATCCATAATACATACCCGGTTTTCATCGATCATATATCCGTGGAACAGATCGGATGCGATTTCCTGTTTTAATTCGTCGATCTCCCGGCGTCTCCGGTTATATCGCTTGATCTTGTCATACAATGCTTTTTCCATAGTTTTCTACCCCCTGGGTTTAGTCGTCTTCATCATCATAATCTCCCCAGAGTTCTGCAGCATTGATCTTCGGGGCGGGTTTTTCCGGAGCTTCCGGCTTCTTTGTCTCTCCGGTATTCAACCAGTTTGTAAGCTGCTCCAGATCTTTCTCTTCTTCATTTTCATCCCCGCAGCTGTCTGTCAGAAGCACACACGGAATATTTTTTCCAAAGAAAGAATAGGAGTCTAATTTTACTGCAAATATTTCTCCGGCATTGCCAAAACCTTCTTCCTTTCCAAGGGGCGCAGCGTAGCTGCTGCCCTTTCCAAGGGACGCTGCTTTGCAGCTTTCCTTTTTGGTGATCACTTCCATATTGTCCGGAAACTTCTTCAGAGCTTCTTTTAATTCACCAACCGTCATAATCCTCCCCCTATCTGCCCACGATGATATTTCCGTCATCATCTGCGGTAATAATTACCTTGCCGCTAAAATCAGAGCCAGGGATCTCAAACATCAGATCCGTCATTTCTTTTTCAATGATGGACTTTAAGCCTCTGGCTCCGGTACCACGCTCCTGAGCTTTCTTTGCGATCGCTGTAAGCGCTTCATCCGTCCAAACCAGTTCTGCGCCATCCATAGAAAGCAGGTCAGAATACTGCTTGGTGATCGAGTTCTTCGGCTCCACCAGGATACGTTTTAACTCATCCTCAGTAAGCGGATCCAGGGTCGCCACGATCGGAAGACGGCCAATCAGTTCCGGGATTAACCCCTGTTTCTCCAGGATCTTAGAGTCGATCTCCGGCTTCTTTTCTTCTACGGTATCCTGTGCCGTAAAGCCAAGCGCACGCTTTTTCTCCACCTTTTTCATTGTCAGACCTTCAAAAGCACCGCCGCAGATAAAGAGAATGTTCTCGGTATTTACCCGGACACGGTTCGGAGTATTCGGGTTCTTACGTCCCATCGTAAGCGCCACATCTACGTCAGATCCTTCCAGGATCTTAAGCAGCGCCTGCTGTACACCTTCTCCGGATACATCTCTGGTGATTGAGGTGCTTTCTGATTTTCTGGCGATCTTATCGATCTCATCAATATAGATGATCCCCTGTTCTGCCAGAGCAACATTCATGTTGGACGCCTGCAGAAGACGCAGGATCATATTTTCCACATCATCACCAACATAACCGGCTTCGGTTACGGTGGTAGCGTCACAGATTACAAAGGGAACTCCGATCACTTCAGACACGGTTTTGGCGATCTCAGTCTTACCAACACCGGAAGGTCCGATCATCAAAATATTGGACTTCTTGATATCGGTTCTGCCTGATACGATCCTTTTGTAGTGGTTGTAGATACCGACGGAGATGATCTTCTTTGCCTCGTCCTGACCGATCACACGGCCATCCAGATAGTTTTTGATCTCTAACGGGGTCGGAAGGGTGATCGTATTGGCTTCCGGCTGAAAATTCTCTTCATATACAAGTGCGTTATCCATCTTTTTTTGGGTTCCTCTCTGATTATGATTTTAACCGGCATCTCGCCTTGTCAAAGGTATATGAAAAATAAAATTTAACGGCTACTATATATTGATGTGATGTTCATACAAAACCGCAATAATCGGGAGCTACCGCTACTGGGAAAGGATAACCACAAAAAAAAAGAGCCAGAAAAAAGCTACACTAAGAAAAAGAGCCAAAATTTGCTCACTATTATATATATAATATTACTTTTAAACAGATCTGGAAGAACAAAAACAGTGATCGATTATTGGCTCTTTTTGTATAAAAAAAGAATGGGTAAAAGTTTGTAATTTTATGAATACGCAGGTTAACACTTGTGATTTCAGTCATGAGATACAGCCTGCGATACTTTTACCAATATAATTGTATTTCAGTAAAATATATGGCTCGGTCTTTTTAGGTGAAAAATCTTTTTTCATATAGATGTACAGGCAGTGACGAAGGAGACAGATCTCACTAATACCCATGGGCAAGCCCGTGGGGTTGCCTAGCAACCCGGAGTGAGTAGCCTGAGTGCAGCGGATAGTAAGGTAGAACAGCTATACTTCTAGCACTACGTTAGGAGAGAATGTGATCATCGTAAATAGGTACCGGCGGACGTAATGCCTAATTCGCCGCTCTACGATACGTAATTAAACAATTCTACGGTATAGGAATCGTGTTGCGTACATAAAACCTCTCCATAACATTGGCGAAGGCATGTGCCTGTGGCACGACGGTCTGATAAGTACCGACTTACAGTATAAAACTTATCAATCCACGAAAGGAGTACCGCAGGGTATAAAATACCATGGTATACGTATTAAGTAAAACCGGACAGCCGCTTATGCCGACCATGCGGTATGGTAAAGTAAGGCGCCTGCTAAAATCTAAGCAGGCTAAGGTAGTTAAGCGCTGTCCGTTTACAATACAACTGATGTATGAGAGCACGACTCATACGCAAGTTGTATCACTCGGTATTGATGCCGGGAGCAAGACGATCGGCGTGTCTGCGACAACGGAGGCAACAGTTTTATACGAGGCAGAGGTAACTCTGCGTAATGATATCGTGGAACTGTTGTCTACTCGTAGACAGAACCGACGTACCAGAAGAAACCGTAAGACAAGGTACCGTCAGGCGCGGTTTGATAACCGTACACACTCCAAGCATCAAGGCTGGCTTGCGCCATCCGTACAGGAGAAAGTCGATACGCATCTTACAGTGGTACGTAAGGTATACGAGATCCTGCCGGTATCAAAAATCATTGTGGAAGTAGCAGCCTTTGATACGCAAAAGCTCAAAAATCCCGACATATCCGGTACTGAGTACCAACAAGGTGAGCAGATGGGCTTCTGGAACGCACGGGAGTATGTATTGTTCCGTGACGGACACGTTTGTCAGTGCTGTAGAGGGAAATCTAAGGATAAGGTGTTAAATGTACATCATATTGAGTCACGCAAGACTGGTGGCGATGCACCCAAAAATCTTATAACCTTATGTGAAACCTGCCATAAAGGCTATCATGCCGGGAAGGTCACACTCCCCAAAACAATACACAGGGGTATGTCGTTTAGGGACGCTGCCTTTATGGGAATCATGCGATGGACTTTTTATAACAAACTAAAGGAGACGTATTTTAATGTACATCTGACTTATGGATACATCACTAAACATACCCGAATCAGCAATAACCTGCCTAAAGCGCATTATATTGATGCTCGGTGTATCAGCAGCAATCTACAAGCAGTATCCGATAACGTAGTTTATTACCAACGTAAGATCCGCTGCCATAATCGACAGATCCATAAAAATACCATATTTAAAGGTGGTATCAGGAAACGTAATCAAGCCCCATATATGGTCAAAGGATTTAGACTGTTTGATAAGGTACTGTATCGGCATGAGAAATGTTTTATCTTTGGACGCAGGGCAGACGGGAGATTTGCTATACGTCACCTGGATGGAACAAAAATCAATGAACAGTTAAGTTTTAAAAAGCTTAGTCTTATAGAAACTCGCAAAAACATACTTTGTGAAAGGAGGACGCCGCTCCTCATCGGGGCAAGCCCCGACGTTCCCGCGGCTATCTAATTTATGGCAGACATTATCAAAACCTGTAGAAAATGCAGACATCTGGCAGCTTATCCGAGGAATAACAGCTATCATGATGTGGATTATCTCTGTCTGAAGACCGGCTATTTCTGCTCCGGGATCGATAGGGATATCACAAAGGTAAAAAGATACTCCCCGGGCGGACGGGAGTTAAAATGTGAGTTTGAGAGCAAGAGTAAGGAGGTATTTGATCATGAAACCGGTATTGCAGGCGATCGTGCTTGTTGACAGGTATACGCCAAGAGATAAAAAACATTCCACCTGTGGCAGGTATCGTGTAGGCGCCAAGACGGAAAAAGAAGCTGTGCAGCTTGTCCGGGATGCGATCGGCTTTGGTTCAATACAGTTTTATTACTGGGAAGCCGAAGACGCTCCGACAGAAAAAGTGGCCTACAAACAGGTGGTCAAGGAGGAGTACGATAAAGAATTAGGGGATGATTACCCGTTTCGTTACGAAGAAGCAAAGCATGCCTGCGCACCACGAAAAACGGTGTCCATCGAAGAGGAAAGCATCTCTGATGCGCCCCTCGAAGAGGATAACTGCGCAGCGGCGTCTATCGAAGAAAGCATCGAAGATGCGTCCTTCAAAGACAAAGGAGACGAAAAAGACTGTTGAGATAAAATATTTTTTCATATAATAGAAAATATAAAGAGTAACACAACCGTTTCGTTTTAAACAGTAAGAACAGGAAAACTACCTATGAATGAGAAGATCATCCAGCGTAACATATTGATCAGTATTACGATCATCACGATTGTGCTGATCTCATTTGTTTTGCTTCCAATCTGCGGAGATAATACAGTATTTCTGGTAAGTTCCCCGAAATTCGATGTATCGGACTATTTTACGGATGCGGATGGCAATCCGACGGATCCGGGATCCCTGCCGCACGGAGAAGCAGACTATTACCTGCAGCATACCCTGCCGGATGGTATGGCGCTGTGTTTCCAATCGAAAAGTGTGAACTTTGAGGTTTATAGTGGGGATCAGCTGATCTATCGGTATAACCCGGATATCCCGAAGTTTTATGGCCGTGGGTATGGTAAGATGTACCATTATATCACAATCCCGTACAGCTTGCAGAAAGCTGTGCCGGAGATACGTATCCATACAGAATCTGCCAGCAAAGATGGAAAATCCTATATCAAAGACATTTACTACGCAGACCCGGCGGATTATATGGCAGAGCAGCTGCTCCATAATATGCCGAACTTTCTGATCTGCTTTTTTATCTTCCTGCTTGGGTTCTGCCTGGTCAGCGGTGGTATGGCATTAAAGCCGGACAATACCGGGGATTATATTGAGAGCGACCAGAAACACCGTCTCGGGATCATCTCTATGGGTGCTTTCGCCCTCTGTGCTTCCGCATGGTCCGGAACAGAAACGGATATCCTGCAGATCATGACGCAAAACCCGAGTGGTGTGCATCTGATCTCTTATTTCGCTCTGATGATGCTGCCGATCCCGGTCATTATGTTTATTGCAGCATTGACTGACTCATTGAATAAACCGGTTGTAAAGGTTGTGGTTTACGGTACACTGATCAATTTTATGGTCGTGATTGCATCTACAATGCTTGGCGGGCCGGATTATCACGATCTACTGATCATCACACATATCCTGCTTGTGATTGCGATCATAAGCGATTTTGTACTGATCATTCGTGGAACGATTAAAAAGACCATTTCCAGGAAGACGGCGAATGTGATCGCCACGTCTTTCCTTGTTGTGCTGGTCAGCGGTATCTTAGAGATCGCCAGATACCGGTTTATCCCGAACTCTACCGATACATCATCGGTCTTCCGTATCGGTATGCTGATCTTTGTGATCCTGCTCAGTATCTATGAGATCCGGGAACTGATGAAGTATACCAGATATAAAGAAGAGGCTTTCCTTATGGAGCGCCTGGCGACAACTGACGCCTTGACCAAGCTGAATAACCGTACGGCATACAACCGTAAGATCAGCAACCTGCAGCGGGAATTCCATAATTCCGGCGTGATCGTATATCTGGATATCAACGATCTGAAAGGTGTGAACGATAATTACGGCCATGATGAAGGCGATAAACAGATTAAAGCGGCTGCGGATGTGATCAAGAAAGCATTCCGGGAAGAAGAGTGCTACCGGATCGGTGGTGACGAGTTTGCGGTCATTATGCGAACCGGAAATCAGGTGCCGGATATGGAGGATCGCCGAAAAGTCCTTCTGGATCTCTGTGAAACCTATAATGCTTCGGAGAACCCGCCGGTACTTCTTCGGATCGCCTCCGGATACGCCATATTTGATAATGGTGACGATGTTCTGACAGCGCAGAAAGCAGCAGATGATATGATGTATGAGAACAAAGCAAGAATGAAAGGGAAAATATAATGAGTGAAGGAGTCAGTATCGATGAATTTACTGCGGAACTGAAAAGGATGTCGAACGGAAAAGACCTTATCACTCTGGAAGAGTTCCTGGAGTATTCTCACAAGGTGTTGAGTGTTCATAGAGACGATCTTGAAAAAGCAGAAAAGAGATTGGGGAGAGAAAGCGGAAACCATCTTCAAGATATTTCGGAATTCTGGGAAAAATATCCGGCGGAAGAAAAAGATGAGGTTTAAAATGTTTTTTCATATATAAACATAAAGATTAAGGAGATATCTGAATGTGTGAGATTATATTGGCTCATCAGAGCTGCTTTGAGTATCTGAGAACGATTGAGACCGGTTCGGTATCGCTTGTTCTGATCGACCCACCCTACGAAGTATCCAGAGATACGAACTTTGCTTCCGGAGAAGCTACCGGAAGAAATACGGACCGTTTCCGGGTATCTATGGACTTTGGTGACTGGGATAATAACTTCACCGGGCTCGGCGATATCATCAAAGAGTGTTACCGGGTGCTGAAAAAAGGCGGCACGATGATCTGTTTTTATGATCTCTGGAAGATCACAACGCTGAAAGATTATTATGAGGCGGCAAAATTCAAGCAGATCCGCTTTATCGAATGGCTCAAGACTAATCCGGTGCCGTTAAACAGTAAGACAAATTACCTTACCAATGCCCGTGAGATCGCTGTGATAGGCGTAAAGGGCGGCAGTCCGGTATTCCACTCTGAGTACGATAACGGGATCTACCGTTACCCGATCTGCCACGATAAAGGGCGGTTCCATCCGACGCAGAAGCCGGTCGCTCTGCTGGAGGATCTGATCCAGAAGCACAGTAACGAAGGTGATCTGGTACTGGACTGTTTTGCCGGTTCGGCAAGCACTGCGGTCGCGGCATACAATCAGAACCGGGATTTTATCGGATGTGAGATCTCAGACGAGTATTACGATAAGGCAATCCTTCGGCTCCAGAGCATCGGAGCACTGTAATATCATCAGAAACACGGTATAGTAAGAAGAGCTTGGAGCAAACGGCTCTTCTTTTTATCGCATAGTTTAATATTATTTTTCATATAAGATAAGAAAAAGGGAAGATTGTCTTATCATATGGGAGGATGGATCGATTGAGCAAGACGAATGATACAAAAAGCAATATCGTTTCTTTTGCGGATTACATCCATGATCCGGCTTCTTTTCCGACCTTTCCTTCGGTCATTGCGGAGCCGGAGAGTATTTCGGAAGAACCAAAAAGTGTAGAAGAGATAAAAAAGTCCACAGCCTATAGTTATTCCAGATGCCAGATCGACCTTTCATACGCAGAAAAACAGATGGAAAAGGCGCTCTCTATGCGGGACGATCTTTTGGAGAATACGCTTTTAAGAGGGCTTCGGCTGAAAGGGACAGCTGCGAAGCAGCGCCCCGAAAGGACAGCAGCTATGCTGCGCCCCGAAAGGACAGCTGCGAAGCGGCGCCCCGCAAGGAAGAAAACTGTTCAGCTGGACCAGTACGACAAATATAATGAGCCAAGACAGATCCATACAGATATTGGAAAGCACCTTGGCCGGAATGTTTCGGTGCGTGGTATTAACCGGTGGACCTTAAAACACCGCCTGGAGTATGATGGATCTGCGGTTTTCTATATCGGCAGCACTCCGTGTACTGCTACCAACGCTGCAGACGCACTGTGGTTATCTGCCTGCAAAGCGTCAAAATATGTTCAGATGGCGCGGATCACAAAACAGCTGAGGGAGTACCGTAAAACATACGGAAAAGAGAATTGTGACTACAAAATTTCCTTTGATCAGGCGGTACATCACGGAGACAGTGTTATAGAGACCATAATTTATGACCGTGCCAACATTCTGTTGCGGCATATCGTGTCGGAGGATGACGCAGTTATCCCGGAATATTCCGAACCTGATGTGATCCAGCTGCCCGAAGAAGTCAGCAGGAAAGCAACAAATGAATTCACGATCGATCTGTCGGTCTATGACGATAGTTTTGCTGCTTTCGTCAAAGAAAATGAAGAGCTTTTGAAAGAACTTGAGGAGCAGATCGCAAAACAGAAAACGATAGGCCATACAAGCGGGTTTATCTGGAAACTGGCTGCTATTGCAGCAGTCTCTGTCTTGATTATCTTTCTTGGATTTGGACAGATCATCCCGGTACCGCTTTTACTTCTGGTTCTTTTGACTGACAGCACCATGTTTTAAAATACAAAGGAGGAAAATCCATGGATATTCGAAACATCATTACAACAATCTTTCTTGTGATCAGTCTGACATTGTTCGGCTGCGCATGTATGAGTGTTTTGAAAATAGAAAAAACCAGAAAAAACAGAGATCTCACGCAGAAAGAGTACAGATATCGGAATACATCCGCAGTTTTGGGTGTACTCGGCGGGATCCTTGTATTGATAGCGTTCATTATCGATTTCATTATCGGTTAATTCAAACAGAGAGGAGTATATTATGACAAAAGAAACGATTACACAGGAAGTATATAAAACCAGAGACGGTGAGATCTTTTTGAATGAAAAAGAAGCTGCAAAACACGAGAAAATCCTGGAAAATGAAGAGGCTTTGGAGAAGTTCATTGTGCCGGATATGCCACAGGAACTGCCAAGCGATTTTCCGACATTGATGCCGAAGAGATATACCTGGTATTATGTGAAGAACGAGCATGAGTTCGATGAACTGACACGGCTTTTGGAAGAAAGAGGGGTTTTGACCGGAAAATACGGCATCACCACACTGCTCGAAAAATACTCAAATCTATCAGATGCAACACCGGATTTCATCTACCATTGCGGTATGACCGGGAAAGTTGGGACATTAAAAGATTTGAAAGCGGAAGAGGGGAAGCGGGCAAAAACCTGGATGGATTTCTTTTCTGAATTCGAAGAGGCTGAGCATGCGATGGAAGAAGACCAGGAAAAAGATCTGTCATAACGGGCAGACAGAGGGGGTAATATGACAAAAGAAGAGAAAATAAACGCTTACAAGATCGTTTTTGACGATCTGCAGAAGTTCGATATGTTCTGTGGCCGGTATGATGCAAAGAACGGCAGCAAACAGCTTATGCACGGGATCTCTGCCGTTATGGAGGTGATCGCATCCACGATCTCCGATGAATGCCACGATGCTTTTGTGGAAGAGTTCTTAAAGAATATGCTGGAGTGCGAAGAAGCCTTTAACGGCAATAACGACAGCCGGTTTGCCTGCGATAATTGCGTCTGCAAAGGAAAGGCGGACTGTAAAAACTGCCGGGATTTTGATCATTTTATCCGAAAGAGTGTTGTAAAACGCAAAAAGAAAGCAGGGTCATGACGCAATGCCATTAAGTTAAGGATTTTTGAGTCCAAAACAGACCCTGATATCCGAAATCGGCATTAAGTTAAGACAAGTCAAAAGAAAAAGTGTCGGGATTGAGGTTAAATCCTCCGTCCCGGCACTTTCTTTACGCTTAAAACCATGTTTTATCCCACTGAAAACAGGCTGGAGACCTGTCCAGCCTTATTTTAAGCAACTCTATACGTGAAGTACACCGCTGATTTAGGTTTCAAAAGCCTCTTACTATGCTGTCCATCCTTTATCATGTGGCGATAGCGTGTCATATCGGCGTACATAATCAAAAAAACATTGTCTTTCTTTCAGTCAACTATCTCTTCCCCCTCTGACAATCCATATACTATGTCATCCCGATAAGCATTAAGCAGGTACTCTTCGTATTTTCCCGCTGAAATCATATCTTTGTTATACAATTCTTCTGCCTCGGTTATATATTTCCCATATACATAGTATTGTTCATTCTCCGGAGAGGGCATATATAATGTATCGTTATAACCTAATTTTTTTGCGGAAAGCCTGACATTTAAAGAATAATTTTCCAATTCTTCCTGGGTGATTTTATTATCTCTTAACAGACGGTAAAGAACAGCTTTTCTGCTGATACGATAAAATTGTTCTATTCTTACTATGTCTTTTATGGATACAGGCGAATTAACTACAAAGCGGGTTAACGCTGTCTGTGGCATTAACAGATAAGATGCAAAAAGATCAGCCTTTTGTTCATTTTCTGCTTTGTTATTAAAGTTCGTACAGATAAAAGATGTCATTTGGGGATCATAATATATATGATACAACTCATGGGCTAAAGAAAACCGTTGTCGTCCTATAGTCATAGATGAGTTTATGACTATTATGTTTGTTTTTGGATATTTTCGGCAATACCCGCTGATATTGTTTCCAAGAGGATACATAATCAGTGTGATATTTTCAATCTGCTGAACGAGAGAAAAGATGTCTATAGGGGAGAAGCTGTCTTCCCCAAGATCCCTGCGTAATTCAAGAGCTTTGTTAGATATATCAATGATGTTGATATTAGTCATACAAGATACCATCCATTTCTATCTGATTTAAGATGATCTTATTAACCTTGGCAAGAATACAGTTATCTTCAAAAGTTAACCCATCCGTTCTGAAGGCAACTTTTCCTTTAGGCACGATGCTATCAGCCTGTATTAGATCTTTAACAGAAAAACAAAGCAGAGACGCCAGCTGTTCAAGAGCATCTGCGCTGATAGCTCGTTCACCTTTTTCGATTTTTGATATAAGACTTTGATCTACATCTAAGAAACATGCAAGATCTGTTTGCGTTAATTTTGAAAACTCACGGGCTTGTTTGATATTTTGCCCTAATTTTACAAGATCTACCGTATTAGAAGTCATAATCTTTTCTCCTCGTTTTTGATTTTTCTGCCTGTTCTTATTAAATTATATACTGTATATGTCATATTGGCAACTATTTCCTGATAAAAGATATGACAAAACTATTGACACTCTAATCATAATACCATAAAATAATATCTAAGAAGTGTTTTGTGTTTTTATTTACATTATATTGAAGGCGGATTGTAATTATGAGATATCGTACAGGAAACGAGCTAAAAGATTACTTGAAAGATATGGCGTTTCACGCCTTTGGTAAGCGTGATTGTATTAGTGTATTGTTTGATTATCTTCAGAATCCGTCTAACTCAGATACGGTAATGGTAATAACCGGATTAAGAAGAACCGGCAAAACTACTATGATGTATCAATCCATAGCGGAACTAAATGATTATGAAAACACTGTGTTAATTCGTTGTAATGTAAAAGATAATATTGAAAATATTGTAAATACAATTCTTGATTCTCCGGCAAAATATGTATTTCTTGACGAAGTAACTAAAGTGCCTGATTTTATAGATATGTGCAGTTCTTTGGCAGACGACTGCGCCGCCAGTGGAAAAAAAATCGTGATGGCAGGTACTGATTCTCTTGGATTTACGATCGTAAAAAAAGGAGAGTTAGAAGGACGAATGAAAGAAATACATACGACATATATACCTTATTCAGAATGGAAACGACTGGTGAACAAGGATATTTTTGCTTATATGAAATATGGCGGAACTTTATGTGAAGAAAATGTGTTTTATAATGAAGATACTCTTGATGAGTATAGCAATACAGCAATAGCATCAAATATCCTTCATACTTTACAATATTGGGATCACGGCGAAAACAAAAATGCCTTATATCCGGCTTTAACAAAAGAAGATATTTTATCTTTAATTAACTATTATTTGCGTGAAGAGACAAAGCAATTCCTTGCAGAAAATATTGAGGAATTTAAAGCAAAAGAATATCATTCGGTTGCTCAGATGTACCAAAAAAAGCGTAAAGAAATCGAAAAAGGTAGAATACCGGAAGAATACACTCCGGATCCGTCCGTACTCAAAAACGAAGAGTTAGCATCGGAATTACAAAGACAATTATGTATTAAAGATGAATACTCTATGCAGATAGATAAACCTGTAATTGAAAAACTTCGAAATTTTCTGATTCATTTAGAGGTGCTTATTTATCTAAAAGAAACCGGACAGTATTATTTTACACAACCAGGTATGAGATATTGCCATATTGATGCAGCATTAGAAACATTAAAAAATAATAAGACTGTATGCTCATTATATAGTACAAAAGATATTGAAATGGTTTCAGAAAAGATACGAAACGATGTTGAGGGAAATCTGTTAGAAGATATTGTTCTTTTAAACTGCCGGTATTTTTACAAAGACAACAAAGATGTTGTTGTTAGAAAATATAGAGCTATCAACCAGGAATATGATGTAGTTGTCATTGATAAAAAGAACTCTTTTGGAATTGCACTGGAAGTAAAACGAAGTGATCAGAAGGATACAAGACAAAAAAAGCATTTGATAGATCAGGAACTTAAAGATGACTTTGAGCGTGACACAGGTATTGAATTGCTATATAAGGCTGTGATTTATTCGGGTACCTCTGAAAAAGATGATGATGATTTTCAATATATAAACAATTCGGAGTTTTTAGATGATATAGAGGCATCTTTTCTTAAGTATTTTCAAGCTGCCCCCGGGTTGGGTATATTAAAAAAAAATAATAGTGAAAGTGGTGATAATGGAAACCAAGATGGTACCGACTCTTTTAACATTCCTTTATCTAAAAGCAATGATTTTCACGAAAAAGATATTACGGATACATCGGATTGTAATGACTCAGGTAACGAATCTCACAATGCTGACTCTCCCAAAACAAATAATATCGAAAATCCAGGCAGTATAAAGGCAATTTCAAGTGACAAAGAGGGTCCTGATTCTGATCCGGATCTGGATCCCGATCCCGAAAAAGACTTAGGGGATGATGAACGGGATGATATCTGAAAAGGGATACATTCATACTAAGATTCTAACACCTCTCACAAAACAAATCTATAAAGTAAAAAAAATACCCCTCACATGAATATAGAAACTCATGTGAGGGTGTTTTTTGTCTTATCTTTTCTTAACTTAATGGCATTGGGTCATAACGATCCTGCTTTTTGTTTACCGGTTAAAGCTGAGCACTTTCTTTACCGACGCCTGTTCTTCGTATTCTTCTTTTACCTGTACCGGCGGGAACATTTCCAGTGCTGTCATTTCCGGGCCGACCTCGACCACTTTCTTCAACTTAGTCACTACATACTCCGGACATGTTCCTCTGCCTTTTAAGAACTGCTCGCCTTTTTCGGTCAGAACATAGTTACGGCCATCCTTGCTCACCATATCGAAATACTGTAATTTCTGGAAATTTGCATACTCAGACGAGCTCATTCCCATTTTATCGAAGATTTCCCGCAGTGTCGCTTTCCCGCCCAGATATTCCAGATATTTCAGGCCATTAAACAGAACGCTGTTGAAATTGTGCCGATATTCTACAATCTTTTGCCCGCAGCATGGGCAGATCTCTACTTTCTTTGCCATCTGATAAATACCTCCAGGTCTTATTTCTTATTGCTCCTTTTGGGGCGCAGCGTAGCTGCTGTCTTCTTCGAAGGGCGCATCAGAGATGCTTTCCTCTCCAAGGGGCGCCGCTGTGCGGCTGTCCTCTACAAGGGGCGCTGCTACGCAGCTGTCCTTTATTCTTATATGAGAAATAATTTTTTTCATATACTAAAAATGATAAAGGAGAATACTATGGCTTACGAAAACATTAAAGAAGCACTGATGCGGCCGGAATATGATTTCCTGCGCACGGAAAGACATTTAGCACCTGGAAAAGAAACCGTTCTTACTAGGGACGGGATCCCAATCGGAAAAGGGATCATTCTGCTGGGGCTTGGCGGATCCTACGCTTATGGCACAAATCTGCAGACCAGTGACATTGATGTGCGTGGGATTGCACTGAATTCCAGGGAAGATATTCTCTGTCTTGGAATGAGTGACGATCATTTTGAGCAGATCGTGAATGAGGAGACAGATACAACTGTGTATTCGCTGCAGAAGATCGTATCGCTTTTGTCGAATGTAAACCCGAATACGATCGAGATGCTGGGGTTAAACGACGACCAGTACCTGTACCTGTCCGAAGAGGGGCGTATGCTGAAAGAAAACGCAAACATCTTCTTATCAAAAAAGTGCATCGGAACTTTTGGCGGATATGCAAACCAGCAGCTGTACCGTCTGACGCAGAAATCCACACATTCGATGGCGCAGGCGGAGCTGGAGGGGCACATTCTTAAGACGCTGCAGCTGATGCAGGATGATTTTACCCACCGCTATCCGGATATGCAGGATGGCAGCCTTCGTCTGTATACGGATAAAGCGGTACAGGAAGGATACGACACCGAAATCTTTATGGATGTGAATCTGAAACACTACCCGCTTCGGGATTACTGCGGGATGTGGAACGAGATGAAAAACTGCGTTTCCGACTATGGAAAGGTTGGCAAACGCAACCAGAAGGCATTGGAACACGCAAAGATCGGAAAGCATATGATGCACTTATGCCGTCTGTATCTGATGTGCTTCGATATCCTGGAGAAAGAACAGATCATCACAAAGCGTGATAAGGACCACGATTTTCTGATGGAAATCCGAAACGGCAAATATATCACCGAGAACAATGATGTATTACCGGAGTTTTTCGATATCGTAAATGAATATGAAAAGCGCCTGCAGTATGCTGCGAAGAACACGTCCCTGCCGGATAAGCCGGACTACAAGAAGATCAGGGAACTGGTAATGGATATCAACCGTGGTGTGGTCTGTGGCCGGGAAAATGATAACGAAGAAGATCTTTTTGACGAGAAAGACCTGTAATAATGGAAAAAGTGGCCCCAAAAAGGGCCGCTTTTTGCGAGGAAGGAGGTAAAATTCTATTTTTCATATAGTTTTAAGCTATATTTTTGTAAAGAAGGAGTAAGAATGACAGGTACTGATCGAGAAAAAGATTTCGATATGCTTTACCATTTTGAGTTTGAGACAATTCCAAAGCTCTTTCGGAAATTTGGCAGAAAATATATCAATATCCTGGAACAGCCGGCGGAATTATACCGACAGTTTAAGCTCTATTGTGAGGCTGCGAAATACGCAAATCCTTATTCATGGGATTCATTTTCCCATGAGATTCTGCAAAACGACGATGATCTCGTGATCTGTAAATTAAATTTCCCAAAGCCGTTTCGGGAGCCGCTCTGCGAATGCGCCTATGCTTTCCTGTATGAAAAGAAAAAATTCTTCCGAAAGAAGTTTGTGATGCGATATTTTACAAAAGAGATTGGAAGACGGGAGGATGAATATTTCCTTGGAGAGCGGGACGACATCCGCCAGGGAACCATCGGGCCGGTCTGGTTTCTACAGGAGCGCTATGCTTTTAAAGATGAACTGGACTTTTTCAGAAAGATCGTGATGGAGGATATGCCATGAAATACGGAGTGTGCCGATGTGATATAGACCGGTATGAAGAGAAAGCAGAAATGCTAAAATTGTTTGACAGCTATGAAGAAGCATATCAGTATTACCAGTCTGTTGCTTTTAAAGATGCGCCATTTGAGCCGCCTAAAGATCTGTGGATGGCTTTTGTTGAAGAGGATAAAAAACGTATTGTTCAGTTTGACCGGCTGAAGATGGAAAGCAAAGTACGGATCCGGTCATTCCGAATGAGCAAAAATGATAAATAAGGAGGAAGAATATATGCAGGAAAACAGACCTAAATTTTTTGCAAAAATGAGCACCAGGATCACACTTTTGATCAGTGCCGTCGTATTCGTGACGGTTCTGGTCCAGTTCCTGGCAGCGTCCAGCCGGGCATCCGGGGCGATGGAAGAGACCTACTTAAACTACGCACAGAACCTTGCGGAAGAAGCGGCGATCGGTGTGGATTTTGCCACCCGGTTCGGCGAGGAAGCCTATGGCGGATATGCACAGAACCTGGCGCAGGAGGCTGCGATCTCTATCGACTTCTCAAAGCAGTTTGGAGAGGGCATCTATAAGGCTTATGCGCTGAATATGGCGATCGAAGTAGCAAAATGCATCGATACGGCACAGCAGAATGAAGGTTTTGACTTAAATAAGATCTTAGCGGATGTCAATATCAAAGATGTGGAAGGCTCTTATGCTTATCTGGTATCACCAAGCGGTACAATGCTCTGGCATCCGAATGCAGAAAAGATCGGCAATCCGGTGGAAAATGCAGCCGTGAAAGGCATTGTAGCGGATCTTCAGGCCGGAAAAACCGTAGAAGACGGGGCGGTATTGTATGAATACAAAGATGCTTTAAAACTTGCGGGCTATGCGTTTACAAAGGATGGGAACATCCTGATCGTGACGGCAGATTACGACAAGTTTATGAAGATCGATTACGATACCCTGCTCGGAAATATCACGATCGAAGGCGTGGAAGGATCCTATGCTTATATGGTATCGCCGGACGGGACGATGCTGTGGCATACCAATCCGGAAAAGATCGGTAATCCGGTAGAGAATGCCGCTGTAAAAGGGATCGTTTCTGATCTGCAGATGGGCAAGACGGTAACGGATGGCTATTGTATCTACGAGTATAAGGGGGCTCTGAAACTGGCCGGTTATTCCTTTACGGAATCCGGTGATATTGTGCTGGTAACGGCAGATTACGACAAGCTGATCCGCATTGATTATGATACGCTGATCGGCGAGATCGAGATTTCCGGTGTGGCAGGTTCGTACGCTTATATGGTGGCTCCGGATGGTACGATGCTGTATCATACGAATGCTGAAAAGATCGGGCAGCCGGTGGAAAATGCGGCAGTCAAAGGTATTATAGCAGACTTGCAGGCCGGCAAGAGCGTACCGAATGGATCCTGCGCTTATGAATATAAGGGGTCTGATAAAATCGCCGGCTATGCGTTTACCAAGAGCGGCAATATTGTGATCGTAACAGCGGATAAAGATGTGATGATGACCGGAGTAAGCTCTATGAAGAAAGCCATGATCATCTTTGGCATTCTGTGTATGGCAGTATCTGTTGCTCTAGTAGCGGTATTTACCGGTATTCTGTTAAAAGCACTGGAAAAACTGGTTCCGGTGATCCATAAGACGGCGGAATTCGATTACTCTGAGAGCGATGAAGCAGCAAGTATGAGTAAACGCAAGGATGAGATCGGATATATTTCACAGGCACTGGATCAGACCAGAGCGAATATGCGGGAAGTAGTGGAAAACCTGCAGACGACCAGCAGAAATGTGGATCAGAATGTGGAAGACCTGCGGACGATGATCGATCATGTCGGCAATATTTGCAGCGATGATTCCGCAACCACACAGGAACTTGCAGCAGCAATGCAGGAGACTGCAGCAACGGTAGCGGTGATCGACGCCAACATTGAAAATATCCGGCAGAACGCCCGTGGTATCGATGAGATGGCAGCGGAGGGTACCAGACTGGCAGACAGCGTATCCAAGCGTGCGATCAATCTTTCGGAGACAACCGATCAGGCCAGCCAAGATACAATCAAGATGTATGAAACGGTCAAGGTGAAGTCTGAAGATGCAATTCTGGCATCCAAAGCGGTCAATAAGATCAACGAGCTGACGGATGCGATCATGTCGATCTCTTCCCAGACCGGCCTGCTGGCGCTGAATGCATCCATCGAAGCGGCTCGTGCTGGTGAGGCCGGAAGAGGCTTTGCTGTTGTAGCATCCGAGATCAGCAATCTGGCGACCCAGACTTCAGAGACTGTAAAGAATATCTCTGTGATCGTTGCGGAAGTCAATGAGGCAATGAACAAGATGTCCGATTGTCTGTCGCAGACTACCGGCTTTTTGGAGAAAAATGTGCTGTCGGATTACAAGCAGTTCGGTGATGTATCGCTGCAGTATCGGGATGACGCAGACACTTTCGGTACAAGTATGAAAGATATCAAGACGAGTATCGAGGCTCTGAACCAGGAGATCGAGCAGATCACAACGGCGATTGCAGAGATCAACGCAACGATCAGCGATACAACCAATGGCGTAACGGATATTGCCGGCAGGACCGCAGAGATGGCGACGGAAACGGCGGACAGTATTTCCAAGGTAGATATCTGCAAGCAGGCGGTAAACAATCTGAATGGCGTGATAGGCCGCTTCAAGGTATAAGCGAATTATAAAGAAAGGCCGGATCAGAAACGATCTGGTCTTTTTTTTTGTATGGTGAAATGTGATTTTTCATATAATATCACAAGGAGGCAGGAAAATGGGTCTGACTGCAAGAGCAATTGAGTTATCCGAAAATATCCGCAGATACTTCGATGCTGTTAAACATCTGGATATCCGCAATGATATGAGCCTTATGCTGATGCGTGGAGCGATGCTAAAAGACCAGATCGACCTGCTCCTTGAGGAGATCGATGCGGTAACAGACGATCCGCAGATTGGGAAAAGCGCTGCGCAGCTGTATGCGGCAGTCAAGATTGATGACGATGCACTATGCGGAGTGATAAAAACTCTGCAGGAGGCGAAAAATACAAAGGAACTGGTAATAGAGATGCAGGTGGTGTCGCAGATCAAAACATTAAAAGAAAGGATAGGTGAGTAATATGACAATATATTGTGTTGTCAACGGAGAGGGCAGGAGTGATCTGGATCACATCCGGTATGCTTCTGACAGCAGAGAGGATGCAGAAGAATTTGCAAGATACAATGATTTTTTCAATGCACTTGGAGAACCGGCGATCGAGACACTGGAAGTCGAACTAACAAAAGGCTATCCGGCGCCGGATAACGAGAGAGACCGATAGGGGGTGTTAAAATGGCAGACTTATATCCGCACGATGATCTTGGCAGACCTACCGGATATATTTCCGGAACTCCAAGGATGTACTGCAAAGCGGCAGCCGATATTGTTGACGAACTCGCCAAAAATAAAGATCTTTTGGAGCGATTAGCAAAAGAGATGGAAGAGAAAAGACAGGAAAGACGTGAAACGGCGCCCCTTGGAGAGGAAAGAGAGAAAAGTAATGAAGAATAAATATCCGGGTGATTGTGTAGTATGTGGTAAGCGTGTGGAAGCTGGAGAAGGTTTTCCGGAGAAACAGAATGGTGTCTGGAAGGTACGCTGCCTGCAGTGCGTAATCAAAAACCAGGAACGGAAAGCGCAGCGTGATCCGGAGCGTTATGGTAAATTCCAAAAGAAAGATGCTGAATAATATGCAATATGTAATCGAACTGCCGGAAGACTTAAAGAGAATGATCATAGATGAGGGCCGTTTTGATGTGGCTCATTCCTATCGGCTGGCAGGCTGCGTAAAGAATAGCATTGCCCTTCCGGAGCATCACGGCCGCCTGATCGACGCAGATGCGATCAAATACGCCAGCGAAGAGATCTCCGGGGGCGGTTGTGAGCCTGAAGAAACACTCTATGTCCGGAAGAAAGATGTGGACCGTGCGGAGACACTGGTGGCAGCAACCGACGAGGATAGAGATCACGAGATCGATCGATGAACGGATCCAACAGAAAGGAGATGCTTTATGCAATTCTTATTCGCTAAAAACGATTCAAAAGAATTGGAAAATACCAGAGAAAAAATCAGTGAAATGACCGATATGATTATGTCCCTGGCATATAAATACGACACGCAGAAGATAGAACTTAATCTATTCTTTATAACATTCGTTGCAGGACTCGCGGGCGGTCTTGGATTAGGACTTCTTTTATGTTTAAAAGGTTTTGAAGGCCTTGGACACGATATTATTATTGGTACATCTATAATATTTATCGTTCTTTATCTGTTGTCCAGTATTGTATTACTTAATCTTGATGCTGGTAGCAAACTTGACTATGGAATTATCGGCGGTTATTTGAACCATAAATGGAGAATGCGGAATCAAAAAGCAATCGATGCTGTGCCTGTACTGGAAAAACTCTGCGAACAACTGGTGAGCATAGAGAAAAGTCTGAATCTGTCAAGAACTGTAGAAAATTATTTCAAAAAATACGGCGACGGATTAAAAATCTCCGTTAATCGAAATGAGGGCAAAAATAACAACCTGTATCACGTTTTACTGACCGGCGAAATCAATAAAACCGGAACACAGTTATCCTTCGTGGATCAGGTTTCAAAAGAATATTGGCTGGATGAGGGATTTGTTGAGAAAACATTCAGAGAGGATACAGTAGATTTCTCCTGGATAGATCATGAGACAGATGCTGTGCAAAGCAGTATCAAGCAAATATGCGCAGTAAATCCCCAATTACCCGATAAGAAACATTATGAAGATTTGATATAGAGGTAGTATCAAAGGAAGAGCGAGATGATCACCAATGTGAAAAATTTTCGGGCCACCAATAAAGGAGAATAAACATGGAAGAGATTACCAGAGAAGAGGCAATACAAGAATTGAAGGAGATCCGGTTTAATAGGAACGCCAGGGTAAACGGTACTTGGAAGTTTGATGCAGCATTACAGTATGCGATCGAACAGATGGAGCAAGAGTCAAAGACAGGACATTGGATAAAAGAAAAAACCGTATATGGTTGGGATGGTCATTCCTATCAATGCTCTGAATGCGGCAGAAGTATTCATCTTGATCCGGAGGTTGAGAATTTAGATGATTACCCGTATTGCCATTGTGGTGCAAAGATGTCAGAAATCCCGACAGGTGCAGAGGGGGCGATAAGAAATGACATTTGAATCATTTGAAGAGAAAATTAAAAGGTATCTCGACAATGCCGAATACGAGCGTACTCACGGAAACTTACAAGGGTGTTTAGAATTTAAACAACTTGCAGATTGGCTGAAAGAGTTAAAGCAGTTGAGGGAGCAGACAAGGTTGATTCCTGTTAGTGAGAGGTTGCCCGAACAGGATAGGAAAGATGAAGCTGGAAATAACGTTGCGTATCTTATTCAAACGGAATGGGGAACATTTTTTACAGCTACGTATGATGGAAATTGGTGCCATGTTGATTCTTCTGTATTAGTGGAGAGTGATGTTGTTGCGTGGATGCCTTTGCCAGAGCCGTACAAGGCAGAAAGTGAGGACGTTGAATGACAGTGCGGGAAGTTATTATTAAGTTATTGGATTGTAAAAATATGGATAAAGAATTTACGGTTGAAGTAAGAGTAGACGCAGTAGATGCTGATAAATCTAAAGGATATACTTGGTGTGAATTAGGTGTTCAAGATATTACTATTTGCAATGATATTGATGGTGGTGCTGTTGCAACTGCGAATGAACCAGAATGTCTTCGGAATTAACAGAAAGCGAGGGATAATAATGACTTGCGATAAATGCAAATACTTCAAAGTCTTATATGAACCATTGAGAACTGAAGGCGCATTATGGGATTTGGGGAGAGCAAAATGCGAGAAGCATAATCAGATCACGGATTTCGCAAATCACGGGAAATTTAAGCGTTTAAGTGTCTGCGGAGATTTTGTGTCACAGGAAGGGAACGATAAAGAATGAGAATAGAATCTGGCTTTGATTATGATGCGTCTTATGATGAATTGGCTGATGAATTTTGTACGCACGATTCAAGCTATCAGGCGGAAACAATCAATGAAATAGGATTGCAGTTTAAGATCTGGACGCAAGACAGGGAAAGAAAAACACCGGCTCATGAGCAGATTTTGGAGATAGTCGAACATCTTAACGATGACGGCAAATGGTTTATCAAAGAATTGTGCGAGTGTATGGATAATGGTTCGGAAGGGGATGAGAAATGAGAAACAGATATACTGGGGTATGCTATAAATGTGGATGCAATGTGCCGCCTGGTTATGGATTCTTTGAGCGGCATAAAGGGAGATGGCGTGTACAGTGCGTAAAGTGCTGTGATGGCAGAATCGTACACGACACTGACAAAGAAGTTATAAGAGCCAGGAAATTAGCCGAAAGTGGAAAGTGAGGAGTAAGGAATGAAATACGATATGGAAGAGATAAAAGCACTTATAGCATGATATGCGGAGAAACATCCACTTGCAGAAGAATGCGGAAGTGAATACATTAGTCAGGATGATAAAGCACAAGAGGATGCAATACAGTTAGTATGCGATATATTCGATAATATGGAAAAATGAGAAATATTGCAGAAATAATAAAAGATGATAACTCTTTCAGCGAAAACGGCGGAAGTTCCAGTTTAGGGGTATCGCCAAGCGGTAAGGTACGGGAATTTGACTCCCGCATTTCGTAGGTTCGAATCCTACTGCTCCTGCTCTAAAGCATCGGAAGATGCCGAAGAGAATAACCATTACATTACACAAACCAAGAAAAGGAATATGTATCAAATATGTTTCAAAAGATAAAAGAAAAATTATTGCAGAACAATTTCCAGAGAAACCTGTTGATAGTATATATTTTATCCTTAATATCCTTTGCATTCATATCTGGTTATTTTTTGAATGAATATATAGATGCAGTCTTTCTTGCAGTAGGATGTATATTTCATCTCCGTCGGTTTACAATGCGGAATGAAATTGCTAGGTGGGGAGTTCCTATGTCAGCAATTCCGTTTTTCTGTATAGATGTGATTTGCCTTTGTTTGATTATATTGCGTATGTACAACATATCTCCGATTGTAATTCATATTTTGGAGATTTTCGAATCTACGGGTATGATTGTGGGTGTAATATTAAATCTTTATGTGATTACATCCGTATTTTATGGTGATTAAAAGAGGTAATAACAATGTTACATTTTTACGTCAGAAAAACAATTATATACTCTGCGTGTAGAAGAAAAATCACGGATGATCACTATGAGATCAAGTGTCGTGAGACGAAGAAACTGTTCTATATCGACGAAAAAAGTCAAAAATATCTCTATGCTGCTTATGGAGTAAGGCAGATCTTTCGTAAAAGTGACATCCCGGATATGCAGGCTTGTGTCTTTTCGTCGGAAAATCCCAAAGAACAGGTTGCGTGGTTTAATGACGGAGCAATGCTGTTGGATATAGCGATCCTTCCGAAGTTATTAACATCCGGAAAAAATGTCGTGATCCAATATCTGCTTTCGGAAGAGAAACTGTCAAGAGATGCACTGGACCGGAAATTCGAGCCTTTCATAAAATGGTTTGATAAACAGGTCGAAACGACGTACAAGCTATACGAGAGGTGATCCAAGTTGAACCCGGCAACAGAAAAAAAATGCAAAGAACTGGAACAGTTCAATGAGGAGCATAAAACACAGTATAAATATCCGTTTTAGAGAGCAGCCGGGGTCCCCCGGCTTTCTCTTTTTTGAGTGTCAGTGTTAGATAATATTTTTCATATAACTCTAACGGCGGTCAAACACATTAAAAACGGAGAAAAAGATGATCGAGTTCGAGAAAGAGATCAATAATTCTTTGATAAAAGGACGCAAGGTATATCAGAGTAAGCACTACACGATCAATGTAAAGCCGGATTTCCAGGATCGTCGCTTTTACATTGTATCATTGCAAGAGCATGATTTCTATCCGAGGATTTACTGTCAGGGAATGTTATCCAGCGTAGGCAGAGGAGAATATATGCCGGAGATCTACGTGGATACAGAATATGGAGATCCTGAAAAATATCCGGATGTGATAAAATTTGTACGAAATGAGTTAAAACCATTTCTGGAAAATTTTCGGGATCATCAGATTTAAGGAGCATGAAAATGAAATTCAAAGACATCAAACAGTTCACCAACGACGGTAATTACCGGATCAGCGTCAGCTTTGAACATCTGATACGATGGATCAAAGAGCAGCAGGAATATGGGCTGCAGCTAAACCCGGATTTCCAGCGTGGACATGTCTGGACAAAAGAGCAGCAGATCGCCTGGCTGGAATATGTGATCCGTGGCGGACGCAGCGGAAGAGAACTGTATTTCAACGATCCCAACTGGATGGGGTTTGATGTGAATAAGGATGAATATCACGATTTTGTCTGCGTAGACGGCCTGCAGCGTATTACGGCGATCGAACGCTTTATGAGTAATGAGATTCCGGTATTTGGGACTTATTTTAAAGACTATAAAGATCCGCTCTGGTTTCGCAATAAAGTACATGTTGACCTTGTGGTGAACAATCTGAAAAGTAAGGCAGAGGTATTGCAATGGTATATCGATATGAATACCGGCGGTACACCACATCCAACCAGTGAAATTGACCGTGTAAAAGCACTGCTGGAAGAAGAGACTATCGTAAAAGATGAGGAGAAGGACTTATGAGCGAATATGAATTTTTAACTGCATCTGAACCGTTTTCCCTGCGGTATGAGAAGCTAAAGGAGCTGATCGCCGGTGCGCAGCGCATTGTGTTCTTTGGCGGCGCCGGGGTATCGACCGGCAGCGGGATCCCGGATTTTCGCAGTAAGAACGGGCTGTACTATAATATGCCGGAAGAATACGGTGAGGTAGAGCCGGAATATATGCTCTCTCATAAGTGCCTGTATACCCAGCCGGAACTTTTCTACACTTTTTACCGTGCAGTTATGGATGTGCGCAGCTATAAGCCAAACGCCGTCCACAAGTACCTGGCAAAACTGGAAAAGCAGGGAAAGATGGAAGCGGTAGTCACACAAAATATCGATATGCTGCACGAGGCTGCCGGTACGATGAAGCTGTTTAAGATCCACGGGACCATCGCAAAGAACCACTGCTGCAGCTGTGGTAAGGTCTGGGGCAAGGATTACATCTTTGATGATACGGATCCGATCCCAAGATGCGCCTGCGGAGGTATGGTTCGGCCGAATGTGGTGTTGTATGGAGAGCCTTTGCCGCCGGATCAGTTTAGAGGTGCAAAAGAGGCGATTTGGAAGGCAGATCTTCTGATCGTATGCGGTACATCGCTCACGGTAGAGCCGGCAGCCGGACTGGTCAGTGAATACAACGGGGAAAACATGGTGATCATCAACGAACAGCCGACTAAGTATGATCAATGGGCTGACGTGGTTTTCCATGAAGATATGAATGAGATCTTCGGAAAGCTGAAAGAAATGGAGGATGATATATGAGTACAGTGATCGAAGTAAACAGCTTTTTTATCAGTGCTGATATTGATGATCTGATCCGTCAGGCACAGAGCGATGAGTATGAGAAGGATACTTTTTTCGCCTATGGAGAGAGCCCGGAGATGGGTGATGCGGCGCTGACCGAAGAGCAGTTCAACAAAAACCGTGATGATTTCATCGCAGAGATCAAAGAGCTGGACGAAGACCGTCTGAGGGCGATCGTGAGGTCCTGGCCCCGCAAGAAGAACGGCACTTTTAATCGCAAGAATGTGAAATATCTTTGCGAGAACGGCAATACCAGATACATCTGCGAATGGCACAATACCTGGATCTACGATACCGTAAAGGTTACGGCCGATTCGGATCGGGAGCTGTCCGTTTCCTTCTACACAAAGACAGACACTCCGGGGTGACCCGGGGTGTTTTCTTATACTCAGTAAAATAATATTTCTCATATATAGAAATAAAAGATAGTTTGGGAGTCGCAATATGAGCCTTTTTAAGAGCACGTTGGATTACTACGGGGAAGATCCATTTGGTGCAGAAGAACTACAGGAGTTACAATATAATGCGATGCTGTCCGCACGCGAAAAAGAACATAGAAAAAGGGAGCAAGCTATGCAAAAGAGATATAATACAACTCCTCTGATCATAACACTGGCCGGCCTGTTTGGCACGGTCCTCACCATTATGTCCAAAGACAACATCATTATGTACCACGGAGTTCGGGCGTTTCGGAATGTGATGATGATGACCGGCGTTTTAAGTGCCGGATCTTCGGTAGCCACAACTGTTTACACTTTTCTGTATTTTGCCGGAAAACGCAAGCAGGAGTGGTTAGGAGAGCAGGATCTTCGGATTATTGATGAGCAGAAAGAGATCGAGGCGCAGAAGCAGGCCAGACTGTCCGTAAATAAAGATATCGACCCGCAGGATCTCCGCAGAGAGTTGCAAGATCAGAAATCTTATTCATGGGCGGTATTCGGACCTGCGATCGATGAACTTATCGCACAGTTTGATAAGATGGATAGCTACCAGGAGCGGTTTCACAAACTGCTGATGGATAACGGAGTCAATACGCTTGGCGATACCGAAGATGTGATCAACCAGGTGGAGCAGTATATGTGTCGTAATGTGCGCAGCGTAGTCAATTTTATGATGGTCGCAGATACCGACGCCACCGGAAAAGCAGGAATGGAAGAGAAGCTAACCAAATGCATTGGCGAGAACAAAGGACTTCTGGAGCAGACCAGAGATTTTATCTACGCCATGACAGAGTTCTTAAATGATCAGGGCGGGAAAGCAGACACCAGACTGCTGGAGAGCTACAAAGATACTCTGTTAAATACAATCCGGAAGGATAGCATATTATGACATTACCGGCGTAGAGGTATATCACGATGACGATACATTCGAGATGTGCTGCCCATCAGATGCTGGAAGAATGCTTTGAACAACTGTACCAGATCACGCAGGATATCGGGTGGAATATTTTTTCTCATATATCGTAGAAAAAGGAGGTGTATATGATCTTTTGGAACGCAAAACTTTTGGTAGAAGCGGCGATCAAAAATAATATCATTCCGGTTACCAAAGAAGGTGAAAAAGGCATCGACTCCCAGACTGGCGAAGAGCGTGTGATGGAAGCCGGTATTCCACTGGTCTATATGACGCCAATCGATCCGGGATTTGTAGAAGGCTGGTACGCAAGAGAAAAAGACGATCTGATCTACGAGCTGATGGACGATGAAGAGGGTCAGCAGGCGCTGATTGAAGAACTCACGAAGATCGGAAAACTTCCGGAATTTATGGATGAGTCACAGTTTGACCTTGGTTAAAAAAAGAACAATAAAACAGGAGGAGAATTATGAAGAAGAAATTTGTTGGTGTGTTTTTAGCAGCGGTAATGCTTCTTTCCGGCTGCAGTACCGGGGATGTCTATACCGAAGGAACCCCGACAATGAGCGAGGCGGATGCGAAAACAGAAATGGCGTCCCTGCTTAAAAAGGTGGATGTCTCCACGACAGCAAACCCGACAATGGATATCTATTTTGACGCAGATGAGTCCGTAGCGCTGGCGGATCTGGATACTTTTCCGATCACGGAAGACGGAAACGGGCAGATCGACATCGAGATCGCTGCAGCAACCGAGTTATCTGCGGATGCTCCGGATGATTGGTTGAATGTGGTCGCCAAGAACTTTAACCGGGAAGGTTATACGGTTGGCGGCAAAAGCGTTTCGGTATCTGTCCGTAAGATCACATCCGGTGAAGTGGTAACTTATATCAATGCCGGGGCTTACGAGCCGGAAGTCTTTATCCCGTCCAATTACGCCTGGGGTAAGATGCTGGAAGCAAGCGGTGTCGGGATCGAAAAGATCGAAGACCGTATCGCTGGGAATACTGCCGGACTTTTGATCAAACAGGATGTGTACCAGGACTTTGTATCAAAATACGGCGAAGCGACGATGGCAAATGTGTTGACAGCGGCAAATGCCGGGGATCTGAAATTTGCCTATACAAACCCGTATACATCATCGACCGGACTGAATATTCTGTGTGCGATGCTGACTTCTTTTGACGCAAATGACCCGCTTTCCGATACAGCGAGCAACGCTCTGATCGAATACCAGAAGACGGCACCGCCGGTCGCGTATAACACGGCGGTACTCCGTAACTCGGCAAAGAAGGGCCTGATCTCGGCAATGTGTATGGAGGAGCAGGCATATATCAATACGCCGGAGCTGAAGAACTATGAATATATCCCGGCAGGGATCCGGCATGATCATCCGGTCTATGTATTCGACTGGGATACAGCGGATGAAAAAGAAGCTGCACAGATGTTCGTAGATTACTGTAAGAATGCCGACAATCAGAAGCTGGCTACCGAAAAAGGGTTTAATCGTCATGACGACTATATAGGGCAGGATACCGGAATGACCGGTACGGATTATCTGGCGGCGCAATCGATCTGGAAACAGAATAAGAATGGTGGCCGGCCGGTGGTGGCAGTATTTATCGCCGATGTATCCGGATCGATGGATGGACAGCCCTTAAATGCTTTAAAAGAGTCTTTGCTGGCGTCTTCCGCATATATCGGTTCGGAGCATTATATTGGCCTGGTCAGCTACTCAAACAATGTAAAGGTCAACCTGCCGATCGGTGAGTTTAACGATGAACAGAGAGCATATTTCGCCGGCGAAGTGAAAGGTCTGTCGGCGAGCGGGGCAACCGCTACCTATGATGCGATACTGGTCGGTATGAATATGATCGAAGAGAAGCTGGCAGAAGTCCCGGATGGCAAACCGATGATCTTTGTGCTGACCGATGGTGATCAGAATGAAGGTTTCAGCTTAAACCGCATCTCCGGAATTGTTGGCGGCCTGCATATTCCGGTCTACAGTATTGCATACAACTATAAGAATACCGGCGACCTGGAGAAGCTTTCCGGCATCAATGAGGCGGCAACGATCAAAGCAGGGTCTGATGATATTGTGAATCAGCTGCGAAACTTGTTCAATGTGAACCTGTAAAAATACAAATGCGGCGGAGGTGGCACAACCACCTCTGCTTTTTTTTGTTTCTTATTTTATTTTTCATATAAGAAAGTAAAGGATGGCTGCTTTGCGGCGTCCATCGGAGAGGAGGTGACTGTTTTGGAGAAAGATTATAATGTCAATGTATGCGCAGAAGATGGCTTTGAATTCTACCTGGAGACAGAGAGGTCTGCAGAAGAGATAAAGGAAGCTCTGCGGGATTTCCCGGATTTTATCACAGAAGATACCGAAACGGAGCAGATCTCGGATTCGATCGTACTGGTTCGTACAGCGATCGACACAAAATATGATTTTGATGTGCTGATCCGGGATGGCGAAGTAAACGGAACTTTATATAAGAAAGGCAACGACTGCCTGGAGAGTATTGAAGAGCTGATGAACTGCGTGCGCAGCCATCTGGGTGATGCTGCAAAAGCATTGTATGTTACAAAGAATGAAGCGGATTTTGGATTCAGCTTTACGATCCAGTATGGCGTCGATGATTATCGCCACAGCCGGCATAACGGGGATTATCCGGAGCTGGAACAGTTCGTAAAAGAATTTATGGGGCTCAACAATCCGAAGCTCCACCAGATCAATCCGGAGCGTTTAGAGAAGGAGGAGATGCAGAGATGACAGATATGGAAACAATCTTCAAGAATTATACAGATATTCAGCTGAACAAGGATGGTTTTACGATCAAGTTTGATAATTCCAAGCATGCTATGGAAGCATACAAAGGTCTGACAGAGACCTTAAAAGAGATTGATAGAGCATCCGAGAAAATCCAGGAGAAAGAGTAAAGGGCGATGATATAGACCCTGAGTAGCGTAAAAAAGGAGAACAAAGATGGACGATCTGCAAAGCAAAATCGATCAACTGATGACACAGGCGGACTACCTGGAGAAAAGAATACAGACTGCAGAAGAGGTGGTACCAAAGGCGAAAGATTTCGGTCTTCAGCTGTTTAAAGATTTCCTTGCTGCGGGAAAGCAGGCTGCCGAGTTATTTGAAAGCCTGTCAAGCCGAAATCTTCTGACAACGGGTGTATCTGTTTCTATTCCTATAGGAAAAACCTGGTCGTACGAGATCCTGTTTAAGCAGGAGCGGAATTTTGATCAGAAAGAAAAACAATGGAATGTCAATCCGTATTCAAAACAGCTTATTTATCAAAGGGGAAGCCATCGTATCCCCCTTGACGAATTTTCCAATTCACAGGAAGACATTAACGAGTTTGTTAACGATAGTGATCTGAACAAAGATAACTATGTCCAGTTTTTTAACGATCTGACCGCCCGTATAACTTCCGGATTTATTAAGAAAGCGGAAAATGAGATCGAAAAGAAAAAGGATGAGGTAGAAAACTATATGGCGCCGTATACAAATCTGTACCATCGTTTTGCTGACAGAGACGGCGATATCGTCTTTGGAAAGAAGGATGAAGGACATAGTAGAGAAATCCCCGGATCTGCAGAAGATTACCGTGATCTCTTTGCCAACGAAGTGTATACGAAAGATTAAAGGAGGTGCATATGAGACTGACTTATGAACAGTATTTACAGGATAACCGCAGAACCAGCCGGGAAAGCACGGTCTACCTGCTTCACGTGGATAACGAAAAGAACACCGTGGATTATATGACAAAAAGCGAAGACCGACAGTATTTCCGTGTGCCGACAGAGATCCTCATCCTGGAGATGGAGAACGATATGGTGCATATCAATGATGCCGCAAGACTGAGAGGTTGGGGCGGATGGGGCACCGATATTGACTATCCGGCAGATTATTTTGACAATATGGATAAATACTTCACCGAGCTGGATCAATACGGAGATCCGATCGAAGATGCTGAACCGGACCTGGATTAAGGGTATTTGGAGAATGGGCCTGTTGTTTGCAGGCCCTTTTTCTTTTCTATTTTTCATATATTGATAGGGTTTTATGACAAAACAACCGAATGGAGGTAGGAAAATATGATCATTTCACAGGAACACGATTTGAGCGAGATGGCAGAACCGCTGCACAATTTAACTGCAGATCAGATTCGGGCAATGGCAAAGGATGCCGGGGAAATCCTTGGTACAGACCTTCCGGTGCGTGTATCTGAGCGTGGTACAAGAGTCTGTGTGGATTATAAGAAGGATGGCCGTGAAGTAACGCTGTTTCCGGCAGAGATCGGCAATAAGATCCAGACCGGCCAGCAGCTGGCAGACGCTCTGACTGCAGAATGGGACAGCAGACAGCGCAGCCGGGATTATATTGCCGGAAAGATAGACGGTTCTGTATTTGAGGGGAAATACATTCCGCCGGAGACGGACGGTATTGAAGGCCTGGAATTTATTGATGGCCCGAGTAAAGACGATGATCATGAAGATTATGAAGAAGATAAGTCCTGCTAAAGGGCAGAATGGGCAGCTATGATTTTGAAAAATACGAAATAAAGACGGCTCCAGTGTTGTAGAAAAGAAAAAGAGCAACAGGATCATCTTGGCGAAGAAATAGACAATACCAGATGCAGTTTTGAGACGCCAAAAAATACAGCAGTCTGCTATATGTACCGGGATGCGTCCAATTACAAGAAGGACCAGAGAGTCGTGATCGATGGCAGAATCTCTTTTGAAGACGCAAAGAAGATCTTCTCAAAATGCGAAGGTTTTGACGAAGAACCCTTCTGCTGTGGGGATTATGAGCGGGAACTCGGCCGGTATATCGGTCCTTCCCAGATGCTGTTTATCCCGGAGCAAGTGGGTCTTCCGGTGGATCGTTTTAAAGACGGGATTACAGAGGACGACCACTGCTATTGTGAACTGCAGGGGCTGGAACCGACTTATGAAGAGGTCGATTGGACTTTGGTGGATGCAAAGCAACTTGTTTCTCGTTTTGAAACGGTAGATCGGTGGCACGAGGAAGAATACACCCTGGTTCTGGACTACGATTGAGCAGGAAAATAATATTTTTCATATATCTTTGAGAATGGTATAATGTTTTTATAACATTTTTGGAGGTTTTTATGAAGAGTGAGAGATCTTTTAACATACTGACTAAGATCACAGCGGACTGGGATGAGATCGACCAGATGATCAAAGATATCCTGGCTGCAGATACGGAAAAAGTAGTAGATACTATATCGATCAGCCGTCTCGATGTTAAAGATGGTGTTTTACAGGATAATTTTGTTCCCATAGTGTGCGTGGATAACTATATTCGAAGCGATCTTGACGAGAAGGTGGCTTTTCGCAACCAGTTATCCATTCTTCGACCGGATATGCTTCCAGAAAGTGCTATCATACTCTGGGAGCGCTCTTAAAGAGGTGAAAAAATGATTATTCCTGATAGCGTTTTAAACCAGCTGCAAAGAAAGCCAACGGATAACAGTAAAATATATGTTGCAGAAGATATGTTTGATGATCTGGAATCCAAAACAGAACAAACATATAAAAACTACCATATGTCTATATTGGCAAACGATCTGGAATTATATTATAAAGGTGTTTTGGAAGCTTCCGGACTTAATGTGGCAGAATCGTTAATGAAAGAGTCTCACGATTTGTACCGTCTGCACTCCGAAATATCGACCAGGATCCAACCTTTAGATGTGTGTAACTCCAGAAGCGAGGAACACGCCTTGAAACAGTTTTTGAGAGATATTTCGGCTTTATACATTGATGCCAGATACGATTATGCTCAGACCAGTTATGACGACTTCTGTAAATGCCGGAAGTATTTGGAGATCCAGCGGGATAAATGTATGAGCCTTTTGGATCCATCCAGAGCGTGGGATAAACCCAAACCCGTGATGGAAAAGAACAATCTCCCGGTAAAACCATACGAACCATCGGCGGATGCAATAAAAGATCTGATATGAGGAATACAGTTATGAGTTATAAAAGACAATTTGACCCGGAAATTGACAGTTTATCCCAGATGACCAGTACGATCAATGATTGTCTGATCAGCTGCAGGAAGCTTTTGATGTGCAAAGATGCTCCGATGGAGTTTATCCGCTGGCTCGACAGAGCAAGACAGACGGATGGCCGCACAACTTATCTGTTTGTAAAAGAGCACTTGCACGAGTTTTCTCCAACCTGTGCATCCTTATGCTCCAGACTGATCCTGCGTGGTGACCAGATGCGGATCCTGACCATCCAAAAGATCGAGAAGGATGCAAAAGCTGCAGGAAAGCACTTCGATGCCGCAAAGGTGTACGAAGATATGGGTTATATGAAAGACATGAAAGACAAATATTTCAAAGGGGTATCCAAATGAGCTACGAATGTGAGTTTTTATCCGGAGTAAAACGACTGGGACTGGATCAGATGATCGAGCTGATCACCAGAATGAAATCTTATGCTGCAGACGGGTTTGACCGTCCCAGATTTGAAGCGTACTGTAAGCAGAACGGCTATGACTGGGCCGTACAGGACTTGGCAAAGCCTTTAAATGAGGCAAATCCAAAGAACCATATCGGGCCGGTAGAAGCGTTTTTCGTGTTTAAAGGTACGGAAAAAGCCGGAAAAGAATTCCCGCTGCCGGCGGAAGATGATCCCAGAAACAACGATATGCTGGTAGTGATCGCTCCGGTAAAAGAAAGAACGATGGAAGAAGATAAGGGTATTCACCGCTTCAGAGAAGATGACGATTTTGAACGGGATTGAAAGACGGAGGCTCTCACACAACCAAAAAAACCTTGTAAAAAGCCGCTTTTGTAAGAAAAAGCGGTTTTTTAATTTTTCATATAATATCGGGAGGATGATGTCAGATGACCTACGATTACGAGATCCGGGAAGAGGCCATGTATGAGCTTTCGATCGATGATTATATGACACTGGAGAAATTTTTGATGAAATTTATCGAGTCTACGGATCCGGAGACCGAGGATTTTGTTGATTTCTGCAGACGGGAAGGCTATGACTACTATGTGACCTCCGCATGGCGCAATATCCCGCTGGTTCAGGAGAATGGTACTACCAATACAAGGGATGCCATCCGGGTCTTCTATATTTTCCCTGGGATCGGACTGGAGCGGGAAGAGGCGAATGACTATTATCTGGCAGTGATCTGCCCGCTAAAACTTTTATCAAAGAAGATCAAGCGGGTTGTCGGGCTTACGGTATATCCAAAGGCGTCTGTGCATGGAAAAATCGCTGTACCGGAAGGGGTAAAAGATGTCCGGGGGTATATCCGGGAACATTTCGATGAAGTGCTGTTTGAGCGGCCGAAGCTGGATTATCGGAATGCTGATTTTGTGATCCATGACGATCCAGGACCGGAGATAGAAAAGGGGTAAAAAAAACAGAGTAAAGATTTTTCTTTACTCTTTTTTCATATATAGACAGGAAGAGTTTTCCGCTATTATTAAAAGGAGACATTAAAAATGGAAGAGATTATATTCGGTAATAAAGCATCCGATCAGATTAAGAAAACACCGATGTATCAGGGACTTTCCCTGTTAAATGATTATCTGGAAGCGCAGAATGCTCCGGAAATGACTTTTTATATCGTCGGCGGGTTTGCGATGATCGCCCAGGGACTGCGGGATGGCGGAGTAACCGATATCGATTATGTGGGCGCCGACCTTCCGAAGGATATTGCCAAAGAACTTGACCGGATCGGCCTTTCTCTGGATATGGGTGCCGGGTGGGTAAATAATGACCTGATGCTCTCCGGAAGCTCGATCAAAGACCTGGAGATCTCCACCGGAAAACTGCATTTTACCAAGACAGCAGATATCGGCCGGGTACATATGAAATTTTTGGACGAAAAAGACCTGCTGCGGATGAAAGTGCTGGCAGTCGATACATCATTATCCGCTGTGGAGCTGGGCGGAGATTTTACCCGCTTAAAAGATCTCCCGGATATCGCAAGAATGATGGAAGCCCGTAACCTGGATATGCTCGGGCTGGAGATGGAAACTTTTCAGTATTGTATCGCAGACAATACCTATCTTCTGATCGAAGATTTCTTAAAGCATCACGATCTGGAAATGAGTGCAGAAAAAGCGGATGAGCTCACCGGACAGACCGATCGCTTCAATATCGAGAATCTGATCCCGAAATTCGAGCTGTAATCAGGTAACAAAGCCCTTCTTCGGAGGGGCTTTTTTTTTGTTCGGTAAAATCTTATTTTTCATATAAGATCAGGCAATCGTGCCTGCACATATTACATAAAAACGGAGGTAAAATATTATGAACGCATTGCAGCAAAATTACTCTTTAGAAGATGTTGCGGAATTTGAAGGCGGACTGCCGCCGCTGTACAGCAATGTCGGGGACTGCAGAAACCGGGAGACGGTATGTAAACAGTTCCAGATGAAATGCCCGGACCTGGCAGAGGAATCCCTTAATGAGATCGCGGAACGCTTAAACAATGAATATGATCCGTCCGCAATACAGCATTTTTACCGCAATTATAGCCCGGCAAAAGAAACTCTCGGTGCTTTTTACCTTTGGATCAAGACAAATTACTTTAATGACAAGAACCGCCGCCTGTATGTACAGTTTTTCAAGGGCGCAAGCTGCTGGCAGGGAGCATTTGTAGGCTCTGCAGAAGAAATCATCAAGAATGAGATCAACGCAACGACGAAGGTAAAATCAAAGAAAGAAATGCAGCAGAACCTGGCAATGTTTCTGAACGTCGCAAAAGATGACCTGCGTACCGGTGTTTTAGAGGCAGATATTAAACCTGTAGAAGCGCCCGCTTTGCCGGCAGCAACTACAGAGGAGCCGAAAGTAAGTCCGATCATCACAAATACGGTTGCTCCGACGGCCGGCCTGATCCGCCCCCGTCTGGATGTGATCAATGCCAAACTGGCAGAAACCCAGGCTCCGGCAGTAAAACCGAATGTTTCTGCAGAGAGCAATGATGACGGCACGGATATGACCAATATTTTCCCGGAAGAAGTTGCTTTCTATAAAACCTTTATGGATAAACTTCTGGTAAAGGCTGGTTGGTCTCCGGCAAGCATCAAGAGCTACCTGTTCACTATGGTAAGCCGTGAGAACCATTTGCTTGAGAATAAGGCTGGTGAAGATTATATCATCCGCTCCAAAAAGTCCGAGAATGGCACTTATTACGCAATGATGAACACTTCTCTGCTGAACACGCTGGGGAATCCGATCAAGTTAATCATCGCTTTTGATAAGCGCACGCAGGCAGATGTCCTGTCCGGATACTGCAGCAGATGGTCTATTTGTGACAGCAAGCTGTCCGCTCTGCAGCACGGATTTACCAAGGATGATGTCAATAAGGAACTGAAACCGGTCGTTTACTACAACGACAGCCCGAATGAGCTGGTGTTCTCCGCAGAGATCGACGATTTCGATCTGGAGAACGAAGGCCGTCTGGAGCACTGTATCAGCCGTAAGATCGAGCGTGATAAGACCGGCATCGCACAGCTGACGGATAACCAGATCTATGCGGATATTGTCCGTGCGATCCAGACCGGTATTGCGATCAGCAAGTACGACACCGGATATGTAAAGCCGATGTACAACCGCAAATTCAACCAGATTCACTTCGTGATCCCGTATCACGTTAATGGTTCCTTCGAGAAGGCGCCGGAGATGGGTATCGTGGTGGCACCCGGAAACTACGGTCTGTGGCAGGTAATGACCATTCTGGACTATAATACGGTCAAGAATAACTGCAACTGCCTGTCCCCGTACTGCGACAGCTCCTTCTAAATCCAAAAAGCAGTAGATATAAGGGCTCGTGTTTCAACACGGGCTCTTTTCTATTGCCTAAAAATTGTTTTTTCATATAAAGATGTAGCTATATTTTATAATTTTCACAGAAATGGAGGGAAATATTATGAAACAGTTTGTCGTGACATCGAATGGCAGTAAGAGCGGATCCCCGGAGTATTATGTCGTTGGTGTATTCAGTACCCCGGAGCTTCGGGATGCAGCGCTGAAACAGTGCGGCGGGAACGCCAGAGTGATCGAAGTGGAGTCTGACTGTCTCTATAAACTCAAGAAGGATGAATACGGACGGATGACAAATGATAAGTATATTGGCGGAAGCCATGGTTGAGGAGGTGTTTATATGCCCACGATAAAACCGGTATTCTGCCCAAAATGTAAAGCATCACTGTTTTTAAGCATTTCGGTCAAAGCACGGCTGGAGCGCTTTGGTGATGCGGAGATGATTTGTGACGGCTGCGGCCGTCCGCTTATCCTGACCGCCGAGAAGGATGATCGGCTGTCCACTATAAAGATTACGGCGAAAGAACACCATATCCCCGTATGATTGGCATTTCTACAATGCTTTTTCATATATAAGCAACAGGTGGTAAAAACGGAGGGCTTATTTATGAAAACAGCAGAACCTAATCAGAGAGATGAAAATCTGGAAAAGATCCGTAAGAAAGCAGAAGAAATGGGAATGTTTCTGAATGATACCCAGACTTTGGAGATCTGGGAGTATTTTGGGGACGAGCCGGCGTCTTATGCGGATATTGAAAAGCGCATCAAATGTCTGGAAGACGATGGCTGGGAGATCCCGGACGACCGTGAGATGGACTAAGGTATTTTATCACAAAGAGATGTGCAAAAATGCACAAGCAAGGGCAGCAGTTATGCTGCGCCCCGAAAGGAAAGCCGTAAAACGGCGTCCCTTGGAGAGGATAGCTGCGTAGCAGCGCCCCTGAAAGGAAAGCTGTGAAACAGCACCCCTTGGAAAGGAGAAAATCAATGATACTGGATAATAATTCGATCAACAGAAAATTGAACCGTATCCAGCAGGAGAGTAATCACACTTTGGCACATACCGCATTTACCGTACTGGCGGTATCCGCTGCGGTACTGGGGATGAAAGCCGGGTTTCAGGCGGTTCACGCAAATGACGATACAGCAAACAAGGTGGATAATATGCTGGTTTCCGATACCGATCTGCACGTTGGAAACGGTTATATCTGTCTGGATGCTAACGGGGAGCTGGGAGGTCAGAAAGCCATCTATGTATCCTGTAAGCCGGTAGAAGCAGAGCGTGTGATCGATGAACTCAGGGATCTTGGCTATTCCAGCGTGGAAAAGGCGTTCATCACGGATGTGGATACCGCAGAAGCTTTTCTCGGACATATTTCCATGCAGACATTGTATCTGCCGGATAAAGACGCCTTTGGAGCATCCGAAGTGATCATTGATTACCGTAAGGCATCTGTGCAGGTCTGCTTTGATTCAGATCTGTCGATCGGAAATATCGACCTGTCCTATAAAAACGGCAGTCTTCTGATGCAGTCTGGAGACCGTGGTTTTGTGGTTTCCTACGATGGCGAGAAGTCTTTGGAGACCTTTGGAAACGACGTAGACTTCGTGATCACCGATGATGTAGATTTCTACGAATCCAAAGGGATTTCTGCCTATTCTACCGGCGTAGACCTTCGTGTAGATCAGAGCGGGATTGCGATCGACGGACAGGATCTGGAACTGTGAGGAAAATAATATGACAGTAGAAGATATGGACTGGAAAAAGATCTCACAACAAAGTATCCGTAATGCCGAGCATGTTCTGATCAGCTGCGGCCTGGAGGATATGGCTGCAGTACAGGCCCTGCAGGCGATTGGAAAAACGGTGCTGTGTACCAATCTCTATCCGGAAGCGCAGTATTCCCCGGCGACGGTATTCACCGAAAAAGATGTGGTGAAATGCAAAAAGATCCTGGATAAGGCAGGGATTGGAGCTGCCGATCAGGATCAGGTGCTGGATACCGTGCTCGATTTTCTGACCGACGGACAGATACAGAGAAATACTTTTCAGGCGGCAAAAACGGACGAAGACGACATGCTGTTTGTATCCAAAGAAGACAAAGCTCTGCTGCATAAGTTGATCTGTAATAACCTGTCTTCTGCAGAAGATATCTCCGCAAACGATCTTCTTACACAGACCGATCTGCTTCGTCGTATGGGCTTTATACAGGAAGCGGAATACTACGAAAACCAGGAAGAAAAAGGAAGAGAGTAAAACAAAATGGATACAGGAAGAGCAGAGGGAGGTATAACAATATGATCTTAGAAGGCGAAAACAAATTTACGGTTGGCGAAGTAAAGAAGGATGAGTTACAGCATGCGAAAGATCTGCTAAATGCGTCCATTATGAACGAAACTGATGAAGAGATGATGGACTGGGAACCAGAAGAAGACGAAAATGAGCAGCTTGTCAAAAAAGCAAAAAGCTTTCCGAAGATCGCCGAAATCACGCAGTCTTCTGAGTATATCGCCGGCGGAGCTGTGAATTCACATTCTGACAGCGTTACCTACACCTGCGATAAAGAAAACGGAAAATATTATGCGATCCATGAAGAGTATGATGATATCTGCGATACCGACGATCCGTATGTTTGCGACATCACATACGACGAAATTGTAAATGAACTGGTGGATGCAGAGAAACACGAAAACAGCTTTTCCGATGTTTATGCCGGCAGTGTTGCAGATATTGAAGATGATGTAGTCCGTAGTCATATTTACGACGAACAGGTAAAAATGATCGTAGAAGAAAAACTGACAGAGCTTACGCCGGGGAAAGAATAAAAAAAAAAGAATAGGAGAAAGTGACAATGAGTGACAGTGTGAAAGAAGCTTTTGAGGATATGTTGAAATCCTTGAATCACGTTTATGAACTGCGTGAGGCAATTTACAAAGAGGTTGGATATACGGATGAAATGTTCGACCTGATGAATGAAGTTATGGACGGCGAGTACGATACTGTGGATGAGATCGCTGCCCGTATTGAAGAAATCAAGGACGATATGGAACGGGACGAATGAGCGATTTTGAAGATCTTAAAAAAGAGATTTACAATGATATCGATGACGATCCGGATCACTGTCTGGTCCTGGATGAGGGGGAAAATTTCATCGAATACGAAGACCTGACTTCCTGCGGCTGACTCTACCAGTACGAAGATATGTCAAAGATTGATCCAAAAGAATGGATCAAAGAGCGCATCCGTCTGGGGCCTTCCGTTATGGATCTGGATATGGACAAGATTGCAGATTTTGTATCCGAGAATATCTATAAGGATATGTATCGGACATTACGCTATCTGATATTTATCCGGGACGAAGAACAGGATTTTGACGAGCTGTTTGGCAAACTGATGTCAATCACCGACTACCCGCTTTTGGAATGCCATGGTTTTCCGGCCGGCGGCCAGCTGGGGATTACATGGGCGAATGACTGCTGCGCCGTTGTCCATATCGGAAATATCGAAAAAGCGGTGGATCAAATGATGCAGGAGGAGCTGGTTGGAAGCTGGGAGCGAAGCCGGGAGATCGATATGGGAATCAAGAGTACGGTCGCTCACGAGATCCGACATCTGGCACAGAGGGATATAATATATGTTATAATATATTTAGTGAAAATACAGGTGGTGTTACGAATGGAACTGACTAAAACAGCAAAACTGCAGATCTATCCATCGGATAACGATAAATCCCTTCTGCTTGACAGTATGAGGGCTTATGCTGATGCCTGTAATTTCATTTCCCATTATGTTTATACTACTAAGGATTTATCACAGGTTTCTGTTCAGAAATATACTTATGATACTGTCCGCACGGTATACAATTTACCATCCCAAATGGCATGTAATGCCGTAAGGACTGTCATCGGTTCTTATAAAACCAACAGGACAAATGGTTTTGATTGGACAGAATGTAAATACAACACACCTCAGATGACCTTATCATGGAATAGGGATTATTCCATCAATCAAGATAAGTTTTCCGTGGGAACTTTATGTGGACGGATCAAAACAGATTATGCAAGTTCCGGTATGGAACAGTATTTTGATAAGTCAGTCTATCGTTTCGGAACTGCAAAAGTTGTTTGTAAGCATAATAAGTTTTTCTTACACATATCTGTCAGTTTTAATTCTGATGAACTGAAAGATGCTGATGTATGTAATGTTGTCGGTCACGACAGAGGCATACGGTTTATCACATCTTCCTATGGAAGTAATGGTAAGACTACATTCTTCAGCGGCAATCAGGTCAAACAGAAACGTGCTCATTACAAGGCTTTACGTAAGCAGTTACAGCGGGTCGGGACATCTTCTTCAAGACGCAGGCTTAAAGCCATAGGACAGCGAGAAAACCGTTGGATGCAGGATGTTAATCATCAGGTATCAAAGACACTCGTTGAATCCAACCCTAAAGGTACGCTTCATGTTATCGAAGATCTGAGCGGAATACGATCTGCCACTGAAAGAGTTAAAGTTAAAGATCGTTATGTTTCCGTATCATGGTCTTACTACGACCTTGAGCAGAAACTAACTTACAAGGCCAATGAACACGGTCAGAAAGTCATTAAGGTCGATCCGCGCTATACAAGCCAGACATGTCCTAGATGCGGTCATGTTGACAAGGCTAACAGAGACAAGCGAAAGCATGTTTTCTGTTGTAAGAACTGCGGTTACAGATCAAATGATGACCGTATCGGAGCAATGAACCTTTACCGGATGGGAATTGAGTACCTCGTAAAGTCACAGACCAGTATATCTGGTCTGTGAGGGATATTGTCAGCTATCCCATGATGTAACACCACTTCTGATAGTAATATCAGACGACTAAATGTAGGAGGCGTAAGCCGTTATACTACAGGGTAGTTACAAGCTCCGACCTCTACAAGTCGGAGTAGTTGACCCAAACAGCATTAACGAACTGATCGATCTCTGGATGCAGGAAGCAGAGTGCCAAAGCAACGAACGCTTCTTTGCAACTGCAGATCATCAGGATGATAAAAAGATCATTGATCGCCACGCAGCAGCTTATGCGCTTGGCTTTCATGATCTGTTTGATTATGAACCTGCAGAAAGCATCAAAAACATCGCTGCAGAGCGATACGGGACCAGGGAACAGCAGGCGCAGGCGATCGCCGGGATTTTTGCCGATGTCAGGTTGCATGGGCTCGCCTGTGAGAAGTTTACGGTGGATGCTGCAGAGTGCGTCGCAATATTAAACCACTGGTTGAGCAGCGAGGATTTTCCGCTCCCGTATGACTATATCGAAGAAGCTTTCCTGCGTTCCCAAGGCTGGGAAGTAGAACGGGACAAAAACGACAACTTTTTGATCGTACACGACCTGCTGATGAAAGAGCGTGGTCCGGAAGAACTTGCATATTACGAAGCCAAAATGAAACGTGCAGAGGCAAGATTATGTGAGGCAGAAAAACGCCTTAACACATCCTACGATGAGTATGACCGGGATGATATCTAAAGATCGACAGGTTTGCTAAAATAAGGTATACTATATATGGTGTAATATTATTTTTCATATATCTATATAGATCACGAAAAAGAGGTTTTCAATTATGATGGTCGAAAGTAAAAATTCTGTATTTAAAGATCTGGAAGATTATGATGGCCTACAGGTCCTTTGCAACATCTATAATCGTATCCGAAAGGATCAAAAACATTGTCAGATGGTGATCCCGGAACATATCGCCTCTTTTTGCTGTGCAGATGTATTCCTTTTGATCGATGAAGAGGATTTCATTTATTTTGAAGATCTCCTGGACGAAAAAGAATTCTTACACAACAAGTACGTCCGCTTTATCTCAAAAACAAAGAAATACGATGATTTTGAAGAGATTATAAGAAAAGGAGGCAGAGTCTATGATATCTAAAGACGGGGCCTCTTATTCTTGTCTCGATTATTAGCTCTGCCCGAATTGGCGGAGCTTTTTTTTTCTATTTTTTCATATAATTTTAGTAAGAAACATATATTAAGAGGAGTTTAGTATGGCAGAGAAGACCTACACCGTAGATATTGACGGACTTAAAATAACCGGATCAGCAGAAAAGATCTATGAGCTCGCATCCGTGTATAAATTTGCATCCATAGGACACGAGAATGAACTGCGCAGCCTTATGAATACAGCAGATAGTGCGTCTCGTGATGTTCTACAGGCAGAGATCGAAAAAGTACATAGTAAATATGACTGGGCTCAAAAGCAGCTGAAAAATGCAATCTGTGACAGCGATTATTCCAAACAGATGACACAAGCTATGTCTAAGCTCACCAAAAAGATGGAAGAGACTCACGAAGATAATGCAAAAGAAGCTGAAGAGCAAATCTTCCGCTATATTTTCCATTGTGAGAATGCAGAGTCCGGCTTTATGTCTGGTGATTGCGAAATTCTGGCGCATAACCGGGAAGAAGCGGAAAGTAAGTTTTGGGAGTGTAATCCGGACTGCGGTGTAGATGAAAATGATGAACTTTTCCTTACCGATACCAGTGATCCGGATGTCATGGCGGAATGGGCAGAAAATGCAGCAATCCGCTTCACATCGATCAACGAAGACGGTGTGGAGATGCGGCATTCTTTTAAAACACTGGAGGATCTGAAGCAGCATTGGGAAGAAGGCAGCATCTATATACCGGCAAATAATACCCCGATCTTTGATATTTTCATTGATGGCGAGAAAATGGATCTGGCACCAACGATCAAAGAAACCAAGGATGCTGATAACTGTCTTTGGTTTGAAGATCTGATCACCTATCTGGGGATCGATAACAATAAGGAGAAAGACTGATGGATAAGTATACAGGAGAGGAGGATAAGGATTTATGAAATACTATGAAGGAAAGGAGGATAAGGATCTATGAAATACTATGAATATGATATGAGTGTTCCTATTATGGGAACGCTGAATGCTCACATCGTATCGGAAACTCCGCTGACAAAAGAGGAAGTGGCCGCACAGGCTTTTGAAAATGCCGATTTTGGAGAATTGAAGAACTGCGATACCAATATCACGGATATTGATACACTGTTTTTTGAAGAGACTGAAAACGAAGAAGACAAAGACCTGTAATCAATGAGAGAAGGAGCAGCTGCAGAATAATTGTGGCTGCTTTTTATTTTTTATTTTTCATATAGTAATAGCATTTGAAAGAGGAGAAAGAGTTATGGTTACAATTCTTTGTGGAAAATCAGCAGGCGGAAAAGATACGCTGCTTAATGAACTGAAGCAGAACAATGGCTTTGAGAGCATTGTTTCGACAACCAGCCGTCCGATCCGGGATGGAGAAATGGAAGGCCGGGAATATCATTTCATTCCCAAATCGGAGTTCTTAAAAAAGATTGAGAACGATGAGTTTCTGGAGTACCGCTCCTACAATACGACCTATCGTGGGGAAGAAGATACCTGGTATTATGGCTGTCCGAAAGACACTTTGGATAAACTGGACCCGGATAAGAACTATGCAGTTATTCTGGATATGCAGGGCTGCAAAGATTTCCTTACCTATCTTGGCAAAGAAAACTGCTTTGTATGCTATGTGGATACCAACGATGAGATTCGTAAGGAGCGTGCGCAGAGCCGTGGATCGTTTGACGAGACGGAATGGAACCGCCGGGCAAAAGACGACGCAGTGAAATTTTCCGACGAGATCGTGGATTCGATGGCAAACGCCCGTATCAGTAACGATGCCGGAAGTGTAAAAGAACTCTGCGATAAGTTCCTTGCTGCATTTTCCGAGTATAAAGAAAGCATAGCGTTTCGTACCGTGAGCGACATTCAATGGAGCCCGGATGTAGAGATCCTGATGGATGCACTTGAAAATGTGAGCGAGGAAAAGGCGGCCAAAGGAATGGAGCTGCCGCTGGAGCGCTACCGGAATATGACCTATGAAGAGCGGCTGGACTATCTGCACGATATGCTCCGCCACAACAGCTGTTCCGACTATATGCTGACAGAGGTTCTCGATATGCCAAACACCGTGATCCTTCCAAAAGAAGTGGTAAAAGAAGCGATTGAGATTCACGATACCGATGTGATCAGCGAGTATCTGTCGGATGAATATGGTTTCTTCCACGAAGGCTTTTCTCTGTCGGAAGAGCTGGAAGCGCAGATTACAGGAAAAGAGTTGGAGTGATCCATAGATAAGGACAGATAAAGTGAAAGGAGAGAATAAATGGATATTCAAATACTTTATGACGGAGTTTTCGAGGACGGAATGGCTTTTCATAATATGTCTACCACGATAGACAGTGTTGAGAAAATTCCGGAAGAGGTTAAGAAGCTGCAGGATCTTGGTTATCTCAATATCTCGATTGAAGCAGCAGATCAAGCCTATTGGTTAAGCGATTACTCTGTAGAAGATATCTGCAGATATGTTGCAGAAGACCTGGCAGAAGAGCAGGAAAGAAATTAAATCATAGGAGGACTGATATGAGTCGAGAGATACAGTTTTTGGATGCAGTAATGATTTGTCGGGATGTAATGGATGAGTTTATAAGAAAATCCGAGGAGCATACGATCAAGACATCCAATTATGAGCAGTACCTAAAGAAGAAAAACGATCTCTATCGAGAGGTCTTTAACAATCTCCTGGAAGAGACCTGTGGCTGGATGATGAGATGTCGGGATGGTTTTATCCTGCAGACCGATACAAATGCGAATACCGTCGTTGTGAGTGGTGAAAAAGAGGATACTGTGCTGCACGCCGCAGCAATGACACGCACCCTGATGCATCATGCGTTAGCAATTGCGCTCTTAAGCGAGAATGCAATATTGGATACTGACGTTTATGAGTCTATAGCACGACAGCCTGTGCTTAAACCTTTTCAGGCCATCTGCAAACGGTTAGAGCCTTTTGCGGATCGGGTGATACAGCCTGGTGCCGAACTGGAAGAGGGCTCGGAAGACAAAGAGATGTAAGATGAGATAAGGGGCTGTTTTTATACAGCCCTTTTTCTGTTTTATATATTATTTTTCATATAGTAATAGGCTTCACCTATTACTATATGGGCGCAGCAAACAGCTGCTCTCATATAAATATGGACGCAGAAAACCACTGCTTTCATATAGTTATATGGACGCAGAAGAGCACTGCTCCCATATATTCATAACAAGAGGTAGGAGTTATGACATTACCGGATTACGGCGGAGCTTATGATATCGATCCGCATATGTACTGGACAAAAGACGATCTAATGAGCTTAAAAGAAGCGGTAGAAGAACGCTCTTTGGTTCAGATCGGTTTCATTGAAATGGATCTGAAGAACCGTATCTATATCTCCTACAGTGAGCCGGAGATCGGAGAAATGACGCTGCAGGAGGAGATCCGTATAGATCTTCGAAAAGCCGGTACCACAAAAGAACTGTGTGAAGTTTACACTCCGGTGATTGTATCTGCAATCCAAAAAGAAATCGACGAGTATAAGAAGCTGATCGGCGAGGAGAAATAAGATGAAAGGTATGTCTGAAGAATTTAAAGCATTGCCGCAGGAAGAGAGGATCCGGCAAAACCTGGAAGCCAAAGCATTTGTGGCAAAATACCTGCAGGACCTTACTCCGGAAAAAGTCGATGTACATACGGAACACGGGCTTAACAGCATATGTGTATATGATGCATTCTGCAATAACGATATAGTATGCGCAAAATGGCAGGACATTCTTCCTGTTGAACATATTCGCATCTATGGACATGTCAGCAGAAACAAAAGCATCGACGAATACTGCTATACCAAAGAGCAGATAAAAGCAGCCATCGATACGCTTGTTCTGCAGGCACTGAAACTGAAGTCACACAAATGCTCCGAGCCAAAACCGATCGAGTATTACGATGAGCCGGACGAGGAAGAACAGATAGGTAAATAGAGGAGGATCTCTCATGGAAAACGGACTGGTATCCGGTAACGCTACTGATGAAAGTGGATATACCATCCTTCAAGGTACTTCCGTAACGCCGGAGCATATAGCGGAATTGTTGCAGCTGGATTATGCTATCTATGATGACATATACCACATTGAGCCTGGTATATGCATCGGGTATCATAAGAAAAACCCAGATATTTATATTGTCGCTTTGAAGGAGAATAAAGTTGTAGGGTATATTAACTTTTCTCCGATAAGTGATAATGCGTACGAGAGAATACGAGGGGGAGAGGTAGATACGTTTTTGACAGCAGATGATATTTTGGAATATCGTCCCGGTAAAGAGTATAGTGTCTATTTTTCTTCAATTTGTGTTCACCCGGAGTATCAGCATAAAGGTATTGCTGGTATCATGCTTGACAGACTTCATAAATTAGTGGAGTCTTTAGAAGCTCGTGACATTCATATAAAGAGAATAGTCGCTGATGCTTGTACGAAATCCGGGGAAAACATAGCAAAGAATAATGGATTTTCCCTGGTAACGGGTAGCAATCACGGTTCCAAAATTATGGAAATCAATGCTAAGGAGAGAACAATGATCGTAGAAGGATTTAAAAAAGCGATGGAAGATCCGGCAGTTCAGGAGAAAAAAGCAGTGTTAGATAAGATGTATGAAAAATATCCGAATATCGCACCGTTTCTTGAGCCGGATAAGAAGCGCCGGGGCGGTGATGACGACGGTGAGCCACAGATGGAGAAAACCTATGCAAATGACAGAATAAAAGCAGCAATGCAGTTGGCCGCAGAGGTTGCGAGCAAAGAAGAAGATGATTATCAGCTTGGAGAGTGAAACAGATGACTGGGTTGACAGAAAAGGAGGAAGACAGAGAATGAGAGAACAGGAGATCCGCGATGATTTCGCAAAAGCATTTGACCAGGTAGAGAATGGCGCAGACCTGTCTGGCCAGCTCGGTTTTGGTTTTTCCGACCAGGATCTTGCCAATCTGGCAAAACTCCATCGGGACCAACCTAAATATCGGCAGAAGATCTACGATCTTTTGGAAGACTGCAATTTCCATACGGCAAACAGTGATTTTGAAGAAGGTAGGTATGATGAATATCTGAAAACAGACGGTGCAATCCCGTTTTCTGTGGATATCCAGGTAGCTACTTCCTATCTGATGGATCTTGCCGTAAGCGGAAGATCCTACGATATAAAATCCTCGATTTTTAACTTCCTTTCCGATGATCCGCAGGCAAAAGATACGATCCGGGAAGCGATCCGCAGCCGGTATGGGGAGCTTGGAGATCCCCAGGGGGTACTGGATCAGATCTTTGAGTATCCGGAGGCTTTTAAGGAGCTGATCGAATACCGGTCTTATTTTCCTTGCGCAGAAGGATCCGATCAATTTACAGCAACCTTTCGGGTGCAGTGCCTGTTTCTCACGAATGAGTTCGAGCAGAGATATGGTTTTACAAAGATAGAAGATGCAGAGGAAGGGAGAGAGTTATGAACCCGATTGATACTGACAAAGCCAAAAAGCTGTATAAAGAATACTACGATGAGATGATGGCTAGGTCGGCCTGGAGTGGGCACGAGTTTGCCCAGGATTATCTTGCTGATCTTCATACCAATATCAGAAACCTGCTGTCACAAGCTTTCCAAGGTGCTCCTAAGAACCAGAACTACGACGCAATGGAGATCTTGCACGAACTTGGGAAGGACTACGGAGATCTGACTACAAAAACATTTTCTTCCGGTTTTTACTCGGAAAGCGATAAAAAGATCATAGGAGATATGCTTGAAAAGGAGTTTTTAAACACTCTGGACAAAGCTGTCGATCTGATGGATAGGATCTATGTAAAACAAACCGGGCACACGCTTTTAGAGGATACCAATCCTGAAGAGGTAAAATACGACCTTACGCATTTCATCGTAAAAGCCTGTATGGAAGAGAATATGAAGCTGTATCAAAATTCGGGTGACGCTCCTTTTGTCCCTTTTATCATCGATGTGCTAAACAACGGAAATGATTTTTGTGTTGCAGAAATTACTTTTCCTTCGGGCCTGATTCGTATTTCATTTAAGGATTTATCAGATGATCCGCTTACGATCAGCTGTTTCGGAACAGAGTGTATCTCTTATGAAAAAATTCATAATGCTCTGCTTGAGATGAAAGAATTTATGGCTTCCAAATTAAGAGAGGAAGAGAGCGAACAATACCCGGAAGATTTTGAGGAATCCCTTCCATTTGAGAAAGAGTAATTGCAGATTTCGGAGATCCGGAGGAGATAAGTCTGATAAAAAACGGAGGAATAAAGCAATGGGCGAATGGTACGAATATAGGGTCCAATTTCAGAACCGTGAAAAAGATCTGATTGAAGCGATAAAACAGGATCACTACGCATCTGCGGTAGAAAGGCGGGAAAACCAGACAAGAGACCGGATCCGCATTCATGTGCGTGAGATTGACGATAAGATTCGTGGAATGACCATCAATGACACAGATACTACCGACAAAGACTATCTCGGACAGTTTTTTCAGAATGAAAGAAATGAACCGATGGAAAGTTTTATCACTGAGATCGATAGTCAATACGGAGATTTGATCTTATATCATAAATGGACTCCAGACCTGGCAGTTCCTTTGGCAATCAGCGCTTTGTATCCGGAAGAAGTTTTGGAATGCAGGGAATATTCGCCCTACTATGATAAAGACAATACCAGTTATATAAAGGCCGGAGCCTTTTGCAACCGGGACGGAGAACCGATCGTACACGAACTTTTCGGGATCAATCCGAAACTGATCAAGGAACCAAAGAATGGTAAAGTCCTGGTTTCTCTGCCGATCGGTAATAACGATGACCGCTGGGGAATAATTGCGGTAAAAGAGAGCAATGTTTCTCCGCTTTATGGTTACAATGATATGCAAATCTACGCATATAACAGTGTGTTTTTTACAAGTAATGATCCAATAACGGTAACTTTCCGTAATCATGTGGAAAGAATAACCCCGGAGGAGATCATACAAAGATATAAGGACAGTGTTCGTGAATACCGTGATTACGCAAGGGAGCAGATGGTTTTGGAGAATGTTCCGGAGGAAAATATCCGCAGCATTGTCGGCGACGAAGAAATGTATTATATCGTGAGCATCCATGTACCGACAGATGTTTCCAGTAACGGAGTGTTGTCTTTTACGGCGAACCTGTATGAAGTAACGGACGGAACGGGCGGTAAGAACATCAATCTGGGAATTCGTAAGAAGGATCGCTGCTGCAGGAAAGACGGCGATACCCGTACACCTTATTATGTACCGAATGAAAAGGTGAAGGAATACTATGATAATAACCCGCAGTTAGAACTCGAAGACGACAGAGAAATGTAATTACGGAGGTGTGATATGAACCCGTTTACTGACTTTACATTAGAAATCCCGGAAGACCTTAAGTATGCGAAAGAGCATAGCGTTCGGATCGAACTGACTTCCGCATATCAGTGGGGCCGTGGCTGGTCAACGACAGAAGCAAAAGAGTTTGAGGAGATAGTTTATCCGGCACTGACAAAATCCGGGGCTTATAAGATTCATCCAAGTGATGATCCGTGGGGTGGCTGCCCGCATCTGGTATCAACGGATGTGTCCAACCGGCTGGATCTGTATATGCATCCGATGGAGTTTACCGGATATACAAATGAGGAAGATCTGCATAAGATCGCAGAAATCCTTTCCGGGTGTAAGCCTTGTATCGAGAAGGTGCGTATTACCCAAAATGAACCAGTCTATGATATGTCGGATTATGCGTACAGAAAACTTCTGATCAATAACGCAAAAGCCATTGTAGACTGTGTTGCGAAGGAGATTAAGAACCCACAGACCAGAGAGAACTATCTGCAGGGGAACGAAAGCGGCTTTGATTTCTCAAGGGTCTGCAGGATCCCAAGATACAAAGACAAGACCGGGCTTACATCTTCCGACGTGGATATTATCACAGTATCCGAGATCTTAACGATCGCAAAGAAACTCGGGGCTTTTGACAAGGACCGGGATATGGATAAGGACGACGATATGGAACGATAAGACAGAGGTGGCTTATGGGTGAGTGGTATTACTATAATGTATATTTTAACGATCAGGATCAGCATCTGGTAAGCCGTTTATGCCGGGATGGTTATGCAGAGGTTGTCTGCAACCGGGATACCAATGGGCGGGAAGATCAGACTATAAAACTGTTTTTGGATAAGATCGATCTGGCCACGAAAGACAATCCGGAGATCAAAAGACGGGTGGAAAAAAGCCAGGAAGGCGATGAACAGTATGCGATCGAAGATGGGTACTACACAAGAAATTATTATCGTACTGTCGCCGGAGATCGGTCTGATTGGGTAAATCTCCATTTTTCAGGTGAAGACAAAATCCAATACGTGAATAAATGGGTTCCGAATTATGCGATCTCGATCGCATTAAGTGCTCTGTATCCGAATGATGTTATCAAAGTCGCAGAATGTCCGCCAAGAAGAACAAATATGGTGAGTTATATGAAAGACGGGGATTATTGCAACCGGGAAGGTGAGAAATGTCTGACCGGAATCTGGTATCCGTCGCAGAACCTGATCAAGGAGACCAAAGACGATAAAATCCGGATCATTCTTCCGATCGGCGAAGGGAATGATAAATGGGGTTCCGTCTGGGTACCGCTTAAGAATATGGTCTATGATGATCCGCAGAGTGACAGCCGTAGTTGCTGCGCCATTCTTTTTACGGAAGAGCCGATACAGGTAGCTTTCCGGTCGGGAACACTGGCAATGTCTGCAGCAGAATTTGAGCAGAAGTATTATGAGAGCAAAGATAATTACCGGTACTATATCAATGAGACGATGTTCCTGCGCGGAGTTCAGAGCTGTGATATGCGGGAGCGGGGCAGTGGATTTAACCGCTATTACATTGTAGACATCCGGGTACCGGAGAGCGTATCACAAAGCGGGGTGATGTTGATCACCTGCCCGGATGCCGGCCTCACCCGGACGGAAAACGGCTGTGATATTCCACTTGGTGGGCGTATCAAAGAACGCAGATGCCGGGTCGTAAAGAACGGACAGCCGGAAACGATCTTTATGAAACACGAAAAAATCAAAGAACTCTACGACGATAGTCTCCAGATGGGGATTCCTGGGATTGAAAATGAGGAGATCGAAGACGACGAGAGGGATATCTAAAACCTTGTGGCTGTTATGCTTTTTGCATAACGGCCTTTTTTCTTGCCTTTTTCATATATAGATTGACTTTTACTTCTATATCCACTATATTTTGTAGTGGGTAAATAATATTTTTCATATATAGTGTATATAAGAAAGATATGTTTGTAAAAGACAAAAATTCATAAAAGAGGTGTACAATAAATGGGACTTTTTGGGATCAAATCCAAATATGAGAGACAGCAGGAGAAAGAAGCCTGGTACAAAAGTATCTGCGAAGCCAACATTATGCTGAAGCGGTTTCCGGATCGGGAAGAGGTAAAGCGGTTCTATGCTTTTACGGCCAAAAACAATTATGAAAAATACCCGTATGGTCCCGAGATCCGGGATACCGTGATCAACTATCTGATCCGCACAAGCATCGTACCGGCCGTGATCGCTCTGGAAACAGCCAGTATGATGAGTGCAGCAGACTGGGCCTGGGCCAGGGATCTGCGCCGGAAGAACCAGGATATTCATCAGGATCTTTATGCCGGAGAAGAAGACCTTCGGATTTACCGGTCAAAGACGGAAGATTATGTTTTCCGGGCTATGACGGTATCCTATAAGACGGTGATCGAGACACTGCAGGAAAATACAAAGCCGTCTCTGAAAGGACACGATTATGCGGCATTCATCTCCGACTGGTTTGTAAAAGCCGGAGGCGTGATCCCGGAAGAGTGCATAGGGATGATCCGTGATACTGATAACAATAAAAAGAAGGGAAGATAATTATGTACGAGTTTAAATTCCAATTTGAAGATGGTTCTGAGATACATCTGACAAGAGTTTTGTCGTTTCCGGATAACTCGGAGCATCGGAATGTGGTCACCGATCCGTCAATAAAAATGTTTGTTTGTATTCTGGCTACCAATGATAATGCATTGAATTGTGAGCGGGAACGGGTGTTATCGTCACGAGATACAAATTTCTTAGTGCATCATTTTGAAGCCATTTCCGACTTTGAATTCCACGGAGTAACCAGAGATGATATGTTTGTGATTCCACTGGAAGGATGCACTTATCGCTGGGGAAAGAACCTGATGACCGGACACACATTGGAGGAAGAACGCCGGCTCTATCTTAGGGATCTGGAAAAGCAGCAGTTATGGGATGCGTTTATGAACAACCCGAACCGCCCGATGATCCCGATCGAACAGCATAGTTTTCTTAACCAGGATAATCTCTGGAATTACTATAAGAAAACACAGCTGTGGAATAAGGTGTATAAGGAGGAGAATGACACCTTCCGGGAAGTCTATCTTCCGCAGCAGGATATCGGCGGAAGTGCCAAAGCGACAGTTCCGGTAGTCTTTACTCCGGACGAGCTTTGGGTATATAAAGCGTGGCGGGATTTCCAAACCAATATAAAACAATGTGATCCCACAAAAAATCTTCCGAAAGGCTATGAGATCCTGAAGAAAATCAGTAGCAGCGAAATGAATGCAGACCTCGATTCCCGTATGCCGGAAGATATGCGGCGCTACTGGATCCCGATCGAAGAGCCCCTGCTGTCAAAGAAAGAACTGGAAGAGGCGGAACGAAACATCCATAGAGCTCATATCAGTGCTGCAGAACTCTGGGGAGACTACGAAGATGATTGATCGCATAGTAAAAGGGGTACCCGTTAGGATACCCCTTAAAAATGCGGTATAAAACCGGATTACTTCTTACCCTTCTTTGCAGTCTTTTCTGCCTTCGGAGCCTTCTTTGCCGGAGCTTCTTTAACTTCCTTCTTTGCGCCGTTTACGACATCCTTGAATGCCTTACCAGCCTTGAATGCCGGAACCTTCTTTGCAGCGATCTTTACGGTCTCGCCGGTCTGCGGATTGCGGCCCTTACGAGCTGCACGCTTCTTCAGGGAGAAAGTACCAAAACCAACGATGGTAACAGTATCACCCTTCTTTACAGCCTTCTCGGTGTTGTCGATGAAGGAACGCAGCACTGCGTCAACAGCCTTCTTCTCTACGCCGGTGTCCTTGATGATCGCATCAATCAACTCTACTCTGTTCATAATATTTTTCTCCTTTTGGAATGGTGAGCCGGCTTAAAACACCGACTGTTATTGATTTCTATTACAAGATGACACATAAAGCGTTGCAAGTCAATAGTTTTTGCAAAATATTTTTAATTTTTTCAATGATAGCAATAGTTTCACAAATACCAGTCCGTAAAATGCTTATTATAGGGGTATAGGAGCGCATAAAAGGGAATAAAAATACCCCGGAGCGATGTTTCACACCCGGGGTAAGGATCTTTTATTCCATTGCCTTTTTGATCAGAGACTGTACGATATCGGAAACATCGATCGTGTTCGTTGTTACCGGCTTTGTGGTCAGTTCGCTGGTCGTTACCGGCTTGGTAGTTAACTCTCCGGAGGTTACCGGTTTTGTTGTAATCTCGCCAGTAGTGATCTGCGTATTTGTAACTGTTGTTGTGGTAACATCCTCTGCTGTGATATTGTTTGCAGTTACGGTCTGTGCATTTACGGTCTGTGCGGTAAGAGTGCTTGCACTTACAGTGCTGCCTTCTACCGTATCAGAAGTAACATCGTTTGCTGCAACCGTACCGGCTTCGATCGTACCAACAGTGATCTCAGAGCCCTCACCGCCGCTTACTGTACCTGCAGTCACATGGTCTGCAGAAACAGCTCCGGTTCCGACGGTTCCTGCGCTTACAGTGCTTCCGGAAACACCATCACCCTCTACACTTACGGTTCCTGCGGTTACATCGCTGCCGGACTGGTGCGCTAGAGCGGAAGCAGTAGAGGCGGTAGCATTATGTGTTCCGACGGTTCCTGTGGATCCCGGTGCTGCAACGGAAGAAGTTGTAGCGCTTACAGAACTTACGGTTGGAAGACTGGTCTTCGCAGTAGCTAAAGTAATGGTTACGGTATCGCCGGTGACAGAAACATTCAGCTGATCACCAAGCTGCGCCTGCAGGGCGTCCACACTTGCTTCGGATGCTGCGGAGTTGATCGCATTGGTAAGAGCAGTATTATTGTTATTTACGGTTGTTGCTACACCGGACATATAGTTGTTGATCGCGGTATTGGAGCTGTTGATCTCGGCCACCATTGCTGCATTCTGCTCATTTACACTGTTTGCCAGAGCAGAAGTCTGCGCATTCATTGAGGTGATCAGGGCGTCATTCTGTGTGTTCATTGCATCGTAGATCGCATCCGACTGGGTATTGATCTGCTCTGCCAATGCTGCATTCTGGCTATTGATGGAAGACATCAAAGCGCTGTTCTGGCTATTGATCGAAGCGATCAAAGCGGCCTGCTGATCATTGATGGATGCTACCAGCTCCGTATTCTGTGAGTTAATGGACTCTACCAGTGCGGACTGCTGTGTATTGATGGATTCTACCAGTTCATCGGTCTTTGCGTTGATCGAGGTCGCCAGCTCTGCCTGCTGGTTATTGATCGAGTTCACCAGGGTGGCATTCTGTGCATTTACAAGGTCTGCAAAGTTACCATTCTGCTCATTGATCGCATCTACCAATGCTTCGTTCTGCGCATTGATAACGGATGCGAAACGGTTGTTCTCGTTATTGATCGAGTAGAGCAGTGTGGAATTCTGATTGTTGATCGAAGTTACCAGGTTGCTGTTCTGCTCATTGATCGCTGCCACACGGGCCGCTTCCTGCTCATTTAAAGCAGCAATGGTCTCGGATTGATTGGTGTTCAAAGAGTTCACCAGATCGCCGAATACGGTGTTTACACTGCCGGCGAAGCGGGTATTCTCTGCATTTACCTGTTCTACCAAAGCGCTCTGTCTGGTATTCAGATCCCCGGTCAGGCTGGTAAAAATACCATTTACCTGGGTTGCCATTGCACTGTTTTCTTTGTTTACCTGGTCAACAATAGAAGAGTTGCTGTCATTGATCTCTTTTGCCATACGAGAATTCTCGTCATTTACCTGACTCACGATGGAAGAGTTGCTATTGTTAATCTCTTTCGCCATACGGGAATTCTCTTCATTTACCTGGCTTACGATCGACGAATTGGAATCGTTTACCTGGCTTACGATAGAAGAGTTGTTGTCGTTCACCTGATTTACGATCGATGTCTCATTTGTATTGATCTGCTTTACCAGGCTGTCTGTCTGCTTATTGATGTCGGATACCAGACTGCCCTGTTCTTCGTCGATCACACGGACCAGTTTGTCACGGGTGCCTTTGATGTCGTCAGTCAGCTGGGTATTCAGCTTCTTTAAGTTCTCCGCTGTACGGGCATCCAGATCGATCACCAACTGCTGCAGCGCTTTCTTGGTCTGCTCGTCAAGATCTGCATTGTTCTTGATCTGCTCGGTTAAGAGTTTCTCAATGTTCTGCATATTGGCGGTCTGATCGTTATTGGTGCTTTCGATCAGATCCATCAGTGCTTTTTTGGTACTTTCATCCATATCGGCATTACTGTCGATCAGTGCCTGCAGCTGGGATGCGGCATCTTTTAATGCGGCATCATTATCATTCTTGTAGGAGTCCAGCGCCTCTGCAAGGCGTTTCTTTTCCTCTTCGGACAAGGATTCGTTCTGGCTTACACGGTTCATCAGTTCGTTAATATTGTCTGCATTCAGGTTTGCCAGATCCTGCAGCTGATTGTAACTGTTGTAATACTCATTGATGAACTGGTCCATATAGGAGTTCGTTACGCCGCCTGCAGTAACAAAACCAAGCCCCTGATTGTTCTGTTCATTCAGATAATCGCTCTTTTCTGACATCAGTGTTTTGGTCAGATTCTCCACAATGCGGGAGAGAGTGCTACGGATCTCTTCAATCGTAAGTGTGTTGTCGCCGCTGTTGATACGGTTTAACAGATCCTGCAGTTCCTTATTCATTACCTCGTCTTTTACCAGACCGGAATCGACGATACGACTGATAAGGTTCTTTGCGTCCTCGACGGCATTCATATCCTCAAGAGTCTTGATACGAGCACCAAACTCGTCTAACAATGCCTGCAAGAGTGCTTTCTTTTCTTCCGATAAGAAGGAGTTCTGCAGTTTCTTGTTGACGCAAAGATCGATGATCTGGCGCAGTTCTGCGATATCATAGTTCTGTCCATCCTTCATGCCGGCCAGAATGCTCTCCAGCAAGGCTTTCATATCCGGATCAGCAACGATATCGTCTTTCAGCAGGTTGGAGATGAACTTCTGTACCTGCGTTACCTCGGTGAACTTGGATACATCACAGAGATCCTTCTCGTCAATGTTCTTTAAGATATGAATATACAGTTCTTTCTGCTCTGCAGACAGCGTATCATCATTACGGATCTGATCGATCAGCGTATAGAGTTTTCCGCCGGTGATTGTCTCTGCAGCAACCTCGCTTAAGATACGGCTGCGTACATTATCCAGAATATTTGTAAGAATCGACTTCACATACAGAAGATCACCTACTTCTCCGGAACGAATACGGGATAAGAGAGAAGTAAAGATCTCTTTCTCCTCTGCGTTCAAAAGGTCTGATTCCAGCAGTTTCTCCATTACCAGTACAGCATCATCCATTGTCTGGATGCCTTCGCCGTCCAAAGAAGACAATACCTGGGTGAGCAGCTGCTTCTGAGGCTCGGTCAGATTCGGATCCGACGCAATGCTCTCAAGCAGACTGTCCAAAGATCCCTGCGTCTGTGTACGCACGATCTGTACGGTTTCCTGCTGCTTCGGGATCATAATCGCCACCCCGATCAGGATTGCGGCCACAGCGACCACAGCGATGAGGATCCAAAGAATGGCCGGTTTTTTAGATCCTCCAAGGGCGTTTCTTTTTTCCATAATTTCTCTCTCCTTTTTTGTTATAAAGCTATTATTTTTACCATCTGGTATGAACACCATCACTACATATATGAAAAATAATAAAAAACGGAAAATCTGCCCTTAAGAAACGGGATAATTTCTTTTTTCATATAATAGAGATGAGCGGGGCGGCCCGCTAAAAAGAGAGGAGATTATATATTATGAAAAAGAAGGTACTTGCCCTTTCCGCAGTCCTGATCCCGTTGACTTTGGCCGGATGCGGAAGAATGAATTATGAAAAACTGACCAAGGATATGCAAAATGAGACGGTCTATACATCATCTTCATCAGCACTGGTGCATGCGGATGTCTCACTGGATTTTATCAATCTGTCGGAGACAGCTCAGAGCGATATGGATAATGCAAAAGAGTTGTTTGGGATGGATCTGTCAGAAGGAGTGGACGGCAGCCTGGAGATCCTGATGACGAACTCTATGGTCAGCGACGACTACATGACCTACTACAATAACTTTGGGACAAACAAATTCACATCATCTATCCCGGAAGTGGAAGCAGTGATCAAGGATTATCTGGGGGCGGAGACCTCTTCTTCCGAGATCTACGCAGACCGGAAGAGCGGTGAAGTTGCCGCATCCGTGGACGGCGGCGAGTGGACCTCCCTTGGAAAAGAGAGCGGGGTGGATACCACACTGCTCACCACAAACGACATTCTGCCGATTTTGAATACGATCAACCAGATCACCGAAGAAGAGAATGTGAAAGTATCCGATACCAATATCGGCTACGACATCACCTATAAGCTGAACATTGATTCCAGCCACCTGGAGATGGTTCCGGAGGAAATCCGTCAGATGCTGTCATTTAAGGATTTCGCCTTCGACCAGATCTTAAATCTGGTAAAGAAACTGGATCAGCCGACGGAAGATGGCAGCGTGCAATACCAGTTCCCGGCAACCGTCACGATCTCCTTCTTAAAACAGGAGAAAGAGTATAAGATCCAGGCAGTGGTATTTGAAGGCAAGCTGAATATCACAACAACAAAAACTTTTGAAGAGCTGGGATTGGATGAGCTGGTGACCAAAGGGCTGCTTCCGGAGGGGTACCGCTTCGATGTGGACGGTAAGCTGGATCTGGAGATCAATTACCAGAATACGTTCGGATATCTGCCGACGAAGGTAATGGAATAACCCCAAAAACAAGTATCGGGAGAGTGGTATTCACTCTCCCTTTTTCTTATTTCACATCTTATTTTTCATATAGTATATAAGAGATCGTCGTATAGCTATTCAGAACGTCGTAAAAAGGGAGATGAGCCGCATGAAGAATGTGCGATACACATTAGAATACAAAGCCACTTATCAGGCGGAAATGGGAGTCCCGGACGAGATCGCTCCGGAAAAAGAGCTGCAATACATCCAGGAAAACCTGATGCAGAAGCAGGCCGAGACCGGTCATGTCCCGATCGATTTTGATAATCCGCCGATGATCTCCACTATAAGGCCGCTGCAGGTAATGGATGCAGAAAAAAGCAACACCCTGCCGGCAAAAGACCGTCTGCGGTATTTGAACCGTCTGCAGGAGGTAAATGATCTGCTAGCGACCGCCAATATCGAGTGGTATCCGAAGCAGACAGAGGTCTTTGAACTGGAAAGAGAAAAGGAAGACCTGGAAGCTACTCTACAGTATGATGACTATGCGATGGCGGAAGATATGGAAAATGATTTTGAGAGGGAATAAAGGTAAAAAAAGAATAAAAGGAGCTGGTGAACCCCATAGGTAAGGAGGTGATTCGAATGGAGATCGATGGTTTTGAGATGGAACAGAAGGATAGTATTCCGTTTACAGAAAAACAATATGTTCGTACTCTTTTGGAGAACCGTCCGGAGCACGAAGAGCGCATTTATGCTATTTACCAGAATGATGATCTGATCGGATATATGGATCTTATCGAACTCGTAAAAAGCTATGGCAATTTCCGCCTTACCCATCACAATCGAAAATCTTTTTTGGAAAATGAGGAGAAATGTGTTGAGATCGATATCCTTCCGCCGGAAGTGCGATGGTATCATAGCGAGGAGGAAATTGAATGTGTCGGGTTTACCGATACATCCCCCATGATATCGGACGATATGGAAATCGACGGGTTTTATACCTACTGCATCGGGAATTCCTTTGAAGCAAGATATATCTATATCGATATTGCCTTCCATTTTAACCCGGAGGTGGATAAGGAACCGCAGATATCCATTCTAAACTCCAAAAGCGGCTTTGAAGGGTATGGATTTCGGGATGTTCCGATCCGGATACCGCAGAAAATCCTGGACATGGTGCTGCGGATGACCATGGAGAAAAAATCCGATTTTTTCGGATAATATAAAACACAAAAAAGGAGAAAAACGACAATGGGCAAAGTAATGGACTTTCTTAAGCGGCAGCGGGAAAAGATCGACAATCTGATCCATCGAAGAGTGGATACGATGACGGTCAATATCGGAGCTGCTTACGAAGCAGTAAAGAACGGAGAACTGAAGGAAAGCGCAGCAGAGCTGGAAGCTCTTTCCCAGCGTATCAACCGCTATTCTGCAGCAAAGGATTATTTCTTCCAGCTGTCTAAAGATCTGCAGAACAAGTACATCGAGATGAGCTATGAGGAGGTTCTTGCCGGCCGTGGCGGCGGTGGACTGGACTTTGCAAGGCAGTTGGAAACGATGAAAGGAAACCTGTCGATTGTCCGCAATATTGACGGAATCCTGCAGCCGGTGGTGACCAATATCCAGAGCCTGGCGGATCCGACCTGTAACCGTCCGAATATCCGGGAATTCCAGAATCGCATCAATAATCTGGTGGAGAAAAAAGCAGTCGAGATGGCACAGCAGAACCAGACGAATTACTTCTCGATCAACGCTGCCACCCCGGATCGTTATGCTTCCTGCCGGGACGAGGCGGATCTGTTAGACCGGATGCTGACAGAAATGGAAGACAAGGTAACTCCGAAGATGCAGGCTCTTTACAATGTACGCCGCATCTATGAGATCGTAGCAGAAGGAATGAGCAATCATTCTTCCTATGATACGATCTACAAGAAGACAGAAAACGCTCTGAAGATGCCTGGGGATGACGAGATGGATGTAACGCAGAAACTGCAGGCATTCATCCGGGAATACCAGGAAAATGGCGGCAAGAGCGAACCGTCGCTGCGGTTTTTAGCCGGACAGATGGAGTCCTTCAATAATGCGATGGAACAGATGACGATCACCAAGCTGGCGACGGAACTCGGTATGAATCCGAACAAGTCAATGGAATATGAGGAAGAGCTCCGCCTGGAGAAAATCTCCGATGTTATGCAGGTTGCCGGCGCCGAAGCTTTCGCAAACTTCCTTGCTCTGTTCAAAGAGTCCGGAGCCGGTATTGCGATCGAAGATCTGGCTGAAAAAGAATCCTTGTACTTCATCAATATGGGCCTGACCGAAGATCGGGACAGCGGTGAAATGCTCTTTACCACGAAAGCACTTTTCGATAACGGTCTGCCGGCCGGCATTGATCTGCGGTTTAAGACGGATGAGAAAAAACAGGTGATGCTACACGATATCCGCTTCCACAATATGCCACTGGATCGTGAATCCTTCTTAAAATCTACAGAACTGCAGCGGATCGTATCTTCCCTTCCGTATGAGATGCAGAAACAAGCCTGCAACTCCCTGCATGTTGCCAGAACTTCGGATGGCAGCTACGGCCGGATGATCGTAGCAAACGGTTCCGACCGTACAGCATACGAAGAAAAGCAGGAGGGGGTGAAGAAAGACTTTATGGAAAAGAACTTCCAGCGTTCTTCTCTGGTAACGATCTTCGATGAGAACGGCGAGCCGTCCAAGCCGGAGCTTCCGGAGGAAGAGGAAGACGAAGAAAGAGATACCGGACTGACCGGATGGGATCGGGAATAATAGTTTGGGATGAAAGGAGAAGTGAAATGACGGCTTTAGAGAGAATCCAAGAGGCACTCAAAGAGGACGATAAAGAAGTATCTGCAGATGTTATGGCGGATCTTCTGATGGATGACAGCAACAGTACCTATGAGATGTTCGAGGAACTGGCTGCTGCTTATGTGAATAATACAGATGAGTCTTACCGAAAGGGGCTAAACGATGCCTGCTCGGTACTGACTGGCTATTATCTGGAGCGTATCGCCGATGATATCCTCGAACGGATACAGGAGAAGAAGGCAGAAGAAGATCTGGAGGAAGATATCTGACCTGCTTTTTTGGCGAAATTTGGAGTAAGTACCCGGTAATGTCTTGTGGCAGCCGGGTATTTTTTTAGCAATCCTCGGCTTTTTTAATGATTTTGCCGAGGTTTTGGTGAATTGGTATCCTGTTAAGATAGGGCTTTTTCTTATATTATTTTTCATATACCATTGTAACCGCAGGATTGTCCGTATAAAATACAGGCAAACAATAATGAGAGAAGAGGTAAAATGATGGGCTTTTTTCAGAAAATCCGTGAAAAAATCGAAGATATGAAAGCAAAACGGGCGGATACGATGGCAGTCAATCTGGGTGCTATGTATCAGTCGATCGCTGATGGCAGCGCCAAGACCACGGATCCCAGGATGAGTGATCTGGAGATCCAGAATTTCCAGGCGAATATGGCAAAAGCGATCAGTGAATTCCAAAAGAACGAGCAGGCGTTCAACAACGCAGATAAAGCTCTGCAGGATTACTTCCGTAATCAGGCTTTCCAGGAGATGAAGGTAAATGGACAGATGGAGGCTCCTCTGTACTTTAAGAGTCTTGGTGTCTCTTTCCCGGAGATCATGCGTATGACAGAAGGCACGATCCAGTATGTTCGTGATGTCAATGAAGTGGCAAAAATGACGCTGGAAAAAGGCAAAATGATGAATATTCCCGGATTTGGACAGGATCCGATCGGTGGAGATATGCGGGAAGCTACTATGATCCGCAATGATCTGATCGCGAACCGCCAGAAAATCCAGAATGCGATGGAAAAGCGTGCGGTAGAGCTGTATGCGCAGAATAACCGCAATAGTGCTATGATGGCCGGAATGAATGTTCTGACGCCGCAGGCACAGATGGATGTGAATAAGCTACAGTCGGTACTGTTGGAGCTGCCAGAGATCATCACTCCGAAGATGCAGGCGCTCTACAACGCCAGACGAGATTACGAAACCTATGTGCAGCTGGTACAGTCCGGAGCAGATTATAGTGCAGTCCGTGCGGCAATGCACGATGGCCTGATCCTGCCGGGCGAGCCGGAAAGTGTGGTAGATGCCAGACTGGACATCTTCTACAAGGAATTTGAGGCAAACGGACACTCTCCGGAGCCATCCCTGTACTTCCTGGCGATCCAGATGAACGACTTTAACGATGTGGTATCCTCCACCACGATCTCCGAGATGGCGGATGAACTTGGCCTGAACCCGAATAAGACTTTGGTCTATGACAAGGCAGAGCCGATGAAAGTGTTCGATATGTCCACAGCCCGTAACCTGATGGGCGCAGAATCGATGGCAAACTTTGTATCCCTGTTCAAAGGTGGCCTGGAGAGTGGCGTGGTCGATCAGACAATGCTGGTAGAAGACTGTGCGATGCAGACAGCAGACGGACAGCTTCTCTGGGGTACCACGGTGGCATTTGCAAACGGCCTTCCGACCGGTATTGAGATGCGGTTCAATGTGGATGAAAAGCAACAGGTCAATCTGCAGGTACTTCTGTTCCACAACGCTCCGCTGGACAAAGACACGCTGCTTGCCAGCAAGGAAATCCGCTCGATCATCGGATCCCTGCCGCCGGCAATGCAGAAGCAGGTGTACCAGTCCTACAATCTTCGGATGGAGAACGGTCAGTTGAGGGAAGCGGTCGGGGCAACCGCTCAGGCAGCGCAGAGCATCGCAGACCGTAAAGATAAGATCGACAGGCTGCGCAACTCCCTGGAGAGCGGTTTTCAGGTGACTTTTGGTAAGGCAGAAGAGCTTTCCAGTAAAGAACAGAATGTAGAGCAAAATAAAGATGATCACCCGATGACCGGATGGGAAATGGGATAAACAGAAGACTGCATCAATGCAATTAAGATGACCTTGCGTACCAAAACGGTACCCGAGGTCATTTTTTTTGAGTGCTTTTTAAGAGATACCTTTCAAATTCTATTTTTCATATAGTAATGAACAAGTTCGATGGACGCAGAAAATCACCGCTCCCATTACTATATGGGCGCGGCAAAATGCCGCTCCCATTACTATATGGGCGCGGCAAAATGCCGCTCCCATATATCTATGGACGCAGAAAACCACTGCTCCCATACAGTAAAGGCAAATCAAAGGAAAGCGAGGAAGCATTATGTCCTATGAACAATATGTTTTCGTGGAATTTATGGTGACCTTAAAAACCCGGGACAAAGAAAATACCGAGAAAGCTATGAAGAAGATCGAGCCATTTATCACCCTTCCGAATGCGAAGCTGGAAGTCTGCGATGAGGATGCGTTCATCGTAAGTTCGGAGTTTACAAATAAGGATATCTATTTTGATGCTGGAGAAAGAAGGGTTCTTTACGATAAAAACGGAACCGGTTTTCCCGGGACTCCGGCTTCTTTCTCGGGGCTGTACGACCTCAAAAAACTTGAGGAGGTCTTCAAAGAAAACATAGGAAATGCTTGTATCTATCTAAAAGAAGATGCAGAGACCGGCGACCTTGTAGATGGTCTGAAATGGAAAGAGACAGATAGTTCGATTGAATCGGAAGAAGATCTGTTTGAAAAATATTTTGATGATGACCGGGAATATTGATTAAAAGGAAGATGTGCCATGTATGCAAGAAAAGCACTTGAAAAGTACGACAAAAGGCATAACAAAGAAGACGACGGTTTAGACCGGTGAGGCCGGTAAAAGACACCTTCGTATTTTATTTTTCATATAATTGTAGATAAGGAGAAGAAATATGGCGGTTACGACAGCATACAAAGTTTATGGAGAAGAGGGACATCGGCAGAGGATGTCTTTTTCTCCGTCATTTCGCCGCGACTGGTCCGACGGATGGCTTGGAACAAGGATCTTTGAGGCGTTTGGCAGTGATCTTACAGAAACGAATGAATATTCCATCATTCGTATCACAAGGGAAACCAAAGAAGAGTGTGAGCGTGAATTAAACGGCCAGATCAGCGACGGGTTCTTTGAGAACTGCCGGGTTGGAAAAGTAGTTGCGATCGATCCGCAGGAAGCAACGGACCTATTGGAGAAGCGTTTATACGAGTTATGGGATGAGCTGGAGGATATTCCTATGGATCCCGAGACAGAATGTATGGAGGCCCCGTTTGCAGGGTTTGATGCCGGCACCCACAGGGAAGAGATCTGGCACTGGTTCGAAGAAGTTTTTGAGATACGCATTGCAGATTTGTTATATCCAGAGGATAAAGAAGTATGAGAACCAATGAGGAGGGAGATTTATGAACCATTTTGAATTAACCGAAACAGGTAAGAAAGCAATCCACGACTATCTGGAAGAGATGAAGGCAAAGCGTAAGGAAATCCTGGATGCCGGGAAAGATACGGCAGAGGATACCAATCTTCCGACCGAAGAAGAGATCTTTGAAGATCTTGTGAGTTTCGGTTTTGATGAAGATGGAGAGGCATATAACAGCTTTGGTGTTACGGACAATTATGAAGCAGACCGGGCGTTATCGCTTATCCGTGGAAAGGATGTGGTCGAAAAGATCGAGCCGTATAACGGCGTAGGGATCATTCCTCTGTATGCAAACAAATGGTGCTGCACGGAAGTTGCCGGCCATCCGGAGCAGAATGAATACACTTATGGGGATATCTACGATGATTACAACGACCTGGTTGATGATTATCCGTATGAAGATGTTCTATATGGTTATGGCCTTGAAGACGAGTATGATCGATGGTTTGATACGTTGGATGAAGTGAAAGCCTATATTGATCGGATGCAAGAAAAGGATCTGGAATAACCCATAGGGTATCGTGTAACAAATAAAGAAAGGGGAGATAAACAAATGCTGCAATCAACGATCAATCTGATCCGACAGAAAACGGCCACAAAAGAGGATTTTATGGCGATGAGTAAGGAAGATCGTGGAGATCTGTATCTGGATCTTATGGATACTGCAGAACATCTGACGGATGATGATGATGTCGCATATTGTGAAAAATTACTGGTTGTATTGGAGGATATTGAACGTAATCCGGTAGCGGTGGTATCCAAAGAAGAGCCGGAAGCAATGAGGATTGTATCTATCACGGCATCCCCGTATGCTACGCAGTATGGCGAACTTTCGGTACCAAAAGATCTCACCGGAGAAAAATTGCGGGAGTACATTCGAAACCACTGGAGTGAGATCCCGTTTGGAGAGCCGGAACTGGATTATGTTGGTACGGATTTCGAGATCGATAATGAACTGGAAGAAGATAAGGAATTGTAGGTTGCTTGCGTTGTAAGAACCGTTTGGCCTGTAGGCTGTAAAAGACTGAAAGAACTCGTTGTAAAAACATCAAAATCCAAATCGGAGGGAAAAGACTTATGAGCATGAAAAGCTGGACAGAAGAAGGTTACGGAGCGCCGCTGCTTAACGGAGATAATCTGGAGGATGTATTACGTTTTGTAATCGATCACAGCGATTTGAGATACGATACAGAAAAAGCAGAAAAACTGTTGGCCTGCGAAAACGAATGGGATGCAAATGATGTTCTGGACAAGCCGCTGCCCTGGGTTGTAGCGGAGATCATCAATCGTCTGGAGGGCACTACAGTCTTTAAAGGTTATCAGGACGATGGAGACACCAACCAGGAAATGATGATCGGAATTGCGCCGGCTTACCCCTGGCAGATGACCGAAAAAGACCGAATGACGGAAGAAGAGGCTACAGAAATTCTCAATAAGTATCTGGAAGAAATGGGGCTTGATGAAATAGCCGATTATTTCGATGCAGAATACTGCGGATGATCTACTGGTAAAATATTCTTTTTCCTATATACTATAAGAAGAAGTATTGTGGAGGAGGAAAAATATGCTCTACGCAAAAGATTATCCGAATAATTACAGTCAGAATGAAAAATTGTGTTTCGATGAGATACGACAGGTCGCAGCGTCTGCAGGTGCTGGGGCTCTCATTGTCGAGAACAACAGCGGATATGTACTGGCGGAGGTAACTGGGCCAGTTACTGATAGACAGAAAGAAATTGCGAAGGAATACAACAAAAACGGACATATACTGATCCTTGATTTTGTATCGGATCTGGAAAAGAGTAAAAGAGATGTTTTTCATGTTTAAACACAGGGATATTTCTTTTGAATGTTTAGAAGATGGTGTTACGAAGGACTGGTAATACTTTAAGGAGCTGCCATAATATGGCGGCTTTTTTATTTTCATAATTTATTTTTCATATAAATATGTGACAAGTGTGTGGCATAGAAAAATAAAGGTGGGTAAAGATATGTATACAAAAGCAGGAAGGGTACGAAGTACCCGTATGCTTGCTTGTATACTGAATAAAGAAAGGCGGGTAAAAGCATGTATACGAAAGCAGAAGAGAAATTTTTGAACAAGGTAATCGATAAGGTAAGCAAATACGGGCTTCAGGCAGAAAAGATGAGCTCGTCAAACACTATGGAGCTTAAAGGCCTGTATTTTGATGAGGATTGCCTTCCCGGTTGTTTATCCTTGGGAGACAATGGGCCGCTTATGCTGGTAATGAGCGATAAAAATATGGCAAAGATTGGTGATGCAGTTATGAAAGCAAACTGCTTGAACGATACCATCGGCCTGGCTTCGGATCCGAAAACCTGGAAGAAAGACGCCGTTAAGATAGCTGCAAAGTCGATCGCCAAAGCAATCGATAAGTATCTGTCAAAAGAGGATATTGCTGCGGAGCATATCAACAAAGATTTCAACAAATATGTCTGGAAGAAGGCAGCAAAGTATACCGAAAAAGGTCTGGACAAGCTGCAGGCAAAGCAGCAGGCAAAAGCGGAAAAAGCGCATGGGGCACGTAGCACCAGTGAAACCATCGAAGATAAAAACAGTGAAGTTAAAAGTGAAGAGGAGGAGAAAAGTTTATGAGAGCTGCGGATTGGACACTTATTGACGGAGATGTTTTTGAAGAGATCGAAGAACTGGCTAAAAAGGCAGATTCCTTAATGATGACATGCCGTATGAAAACAAACGAAATCCGAAAAGATTTCTCAGTTTCCGAAACAGAAAAAGACAAGCTTCTTATAGAAGATGTTCAGAAGAATCTTATGGAAGTTCGCAATGCATTTTGTGAGGTGCCGTATCTTCGTGATATAAAAGATCCGTTCGAACTTCCGGTGCAGATTGGTGAGACTAAATTGCGTTTTGAATTCCACTTATACGACAATCCAAGCGAATTTGTTACGGTAAAAGGAGTTGTTCCGAAGGAAAAGCCGTTTTGTGAATCCTGGCATATTACTGGTGACAGCGCAACCTTTGGCAGTAATTTTCGATCCGGGATCGACCATGGTTTGGAAACGGCAAAATTTATCTCCGAGCATTGGTATACGATCCGGGAAGAAATTATCAGTGAAGCAAAAGGGAAAATCAACAACGATATTAAGGCATTGCGGGATACTATTGCTGTAAAAGATGCTTATCTGGAAGCAGCAAAAGAGGGTGAAGAGGAGAAAGAGCTATGACAGATCTTATTACGATCAGCTATATGTCAGAAATCAAGTGTCTCTCTGAAGCAAGAATGGAATTGGAATATCAGTGCGACCGACAAGACTACCGGATCGGCATTTTGAGACCGTCTCCTTCTGCAAAAGAAGAAGAAGATGCTCAGGCGCTTTTTACAGAAGTTCAAAATAACCTTATGAGTCTTAGGGACGCTTTCCGAAGTGCTGACTATCTTTGCGGAGATCTTAGAATACCTGTAAAAATTGATGATACAGAGCTGAATTTTGTATTCAAACTCCAGGACGAGCCATTGTCGTATGTGCTTGTAGGCGGGGTTGCTCCGGACGCAAAGGTATCATGCAGTTTTTCCCAGGCGTATGGACGTAATTCAACGATATGTTTTGGAGAGCATGGAAGCCGCTGGAGTCTGGAAACTGCCCGGTTTATTTCTAATCACTGGACGGAGATCAAGGAGAAGATCCTTATCGAATTAAAAAGACAGATCGAAGAGGATATTGAAACTCTTACCGGTCTTGTTAATGCAAAAACAGAATATATTGATGAGATGACAAAAGCAATGGAGGATAAAGATTTATGAAAAAATATGATATTGCGCTGATCGAATCGGATGGATGCCTGACAAAGGACAGCTATAACGCTTTGGCTGATATGATCAGTGGAGAGCGCATGATCCCGATCGAGATCGAGGCGGCTCATGCAGAATGTTCTGCGATGGGTTTTATCTCCGAAAAGGCAGCTGATCAGCTGGATTTTGACTATGATGGTTTACGGAAGTACCTTGGCAGGATTATGGATGATATCAATCTGGAGAACCGGGAGTACACTTATAAATACGAAGGTCTGTCGATCTATATGGGATATGAGAAGATTCTGCAAGAAGAGAAGAAAGATGTGGAGGGTCCTGGCGATGAAGTGTATGTTGTCCGTGTCAGGGAGCATCTGGGCGATGACTACAACGTGAGGGCTGCATCCGCAGAAGACGCCGAAGCATTCATCCGCGATAAATATGGTAAGGGCGACCTTACGATAGATACTGAAGTGATCGATACGGATATCGAATGTACCGGGTTGGCGAAAAATATATACGAGAATGTTTATATGGATTTTGATGCCACAGAAGAGGATAGAGAATTGTAAAAAGGAAGGAAAAGACAATGGACCGTTATACAATACAGGAGAGATCTGTAGAAAACTACCGATATAGCGAAACATTCCGAATGGAAGAGTCTATGCTTCATGAAACGACTTATTGTGGAGATTCTGTTCCTTTAGAAGATATGGTACTCCTTGCAAAGCTGCAGGCTGCAAATATCAATGTGTATTCGCAGTCAAAAGTCCTTCTTATGGAAAACGATCAGATTCTGTGGGGATCAGATATACCGGATCGTGGAGCGGACTGCAGTAATCTTTTAAAAACCGCAAAGATCAAAGAAATCTATGACGATGCTATAGATCTGTCCATCAAGGTCTTTAATAATCCCGACCCCCTGTCCGATCCTGAAGAAGAGATACTTACCGTGTACTGCTATTATGATGAGGAGTCCTGTACAAAGCCGAAGGCTGGATTTATCACCCAGAATGGTGAAAAAGGCGTTCCTTTTATGGAATGTGAAGTAGCAGCAATCCAGGAAGTGCTGGATCGTACCGAGTTTAAGCAGTATCAGTTTGGGCGTGATATCGTGGAGCCGGAAGAAAATGAAGAGATGGCGAGGGAATAATGGGACAATTCAGTTGGATTGATTGCAAAAACAACAACCGGGCAATCTTAATCGGAGTAAATAAGCCCTGCTATGTGCTGGTTCCACAGGAGTTTCGTGAGACCTATGGAGAGCATATTACCTCGTGCAATTACTACGGATACGGCGTCTTTGGCGGGTATAATATCTACGAACTGGCAGCAATCTGGAACCGGGAAAATCTTTCTGCAGAGAATCTGGAAAAACCACAGAGAAGCAGGTACCGGAATGAAGAAAATTATCAGACGGCACAGAAGATCTACCAGAAGAAGAAAAACCGCCTGATGGATTTCGTCCATTGTAAAGATGGCGAAGAAATGGGGAAGAAGTATGGCGATGATTATCTGCGGCAGATCGGGATCGACATTGCCTGTTATGATGAGCAGAATGCGGCCCTGAAATATCCGATCAAGATCACCTATGATGAGAATGCAAAATATGAGGAATGCAGCCCATCGAAGGATGATCAATGGCAGGGATGCGGCAAATACTATCCGCAGGTGGACAAAGACCAGCAGTTTATGACCTATGAGGACTGTAAACAGATACTGGACAGCATCACGGACGAAACGCTGGAAGAGTATGTAAAAGACGAGTGGCCGGAAGAATTCGAACGAGATTTTGGAGGAGGACAGGACTATGATAAGTAAGATGAATGAAGAAGAGTGGTTTAAGCAGGAAAAAGCACTTTGGGAGCATATGTGGGATGATCATAACGGAGATCCGACCACTTATGCGATGGAATCCGCCTGGATGAGCCAGGAATATGACAATCTGACGGCAGAAGAGCTGCATAAGGAAAATCTGGATACCGTTGCGTGGATGGTCCGGGAGGAATATAAGGGTGATACCGAGGCTTTTCTTAAAGATTGGGACTATCTTGGCGAATATGTGGAAGAATTAAAGCAACCAAAAGAGAATAAATCGCTTAAAGATTTATTTACCGATGATATGCTCCGGGAAATCGAGTTAGCGGACAAAAATGATGCCGCAAAATGGAAAGATACCATTCTGGATGTGGTTCGCCGGGCCATTGGTTTGGATACGATCAAAGACGGCATTTCCTATGAGATTTTAAAGCCGTATTTTGAAGATATTGCAAATATTGGTATAGGCGGTTTTTCAAAAAACTCTATAGCTATCGAACTCCCCGGATTAAAAACCGATGTCTGTGACCATTATCTGGAAATCGGAGTTTATGCCGAAGAGGAAGGCGAATACAGTCCGTTGACGTTTGAGATCGATTTTTCAACAGAAAACTGTATGACAAAGACAGGATCCGACGATAATATTGACTGTATCGAAGTTATCGATATCCCGGAGAAAATCCTGCAAAGATACCAGGATCGGCAAGAAGCGTTTGAATTATACTGATCTTGTAAAGATACCAAAAACAGCCGGAAGAGCTTGAGTCAGGCGACTCGGTAAAAAAGGAGTAAGATTATGGAGATAGCAGAAAAGAAAGAAAAACCTTTTTGGGAAACGGATCGGGAGCTGCGCTGGGGCGAAGTATTCTCCGGTATGGCAGCAGATTTGATGAAACTGCCGGTTGGAACTGTATTCCAGGTGCAAAATGGGTTCTGGGACGGCGAGATCGACGAAAAAGACGGCCAAAAGGTAGTTTTAGTATTTCAAACAGACAAATACATTCCGATCAATGAAACGAACCGATACGGTCTGGTTTTGGGAAATGTAATACTTCCAAAAGAAAGAGAAAATGATGGCGGAAAAGATGATGCCGCAGAACAGGAAACGCAAGATCACTATATCGAAGAGGATCTACCAATATTGTGAAAAGCATAGAATTTGACGCATTTGCATAGTACGCATATAAAAAAGCCCCGATATTCGCAATGTCATTAAGCTAAAAAGTTACTATTCTCTCTCAAAACACATTGCTTCATATTTCGTATACAAATCTTTAGAACAAGTCCTGAGCAAAGTTTCAAGATGTGAAATGTCAGCCTTCCATTCACAGATTCGGAATGGTGCCTGGCATCCGTCATAATATTCCGCATAAAACCTGATGCTTTCTTCAGGTTTAGCATATGATGCGTAATTTGGTATAAAATCTATCTTGTCAGAATCATCCCATGTACGAAATCCTGCCCATCCGTTGCCAGATGCTTTAATGGCATTCTCAAAAGAATATACTTCCTCGTTACCACAATTGGCTTCTTCAACCATTGTTTGTACGAGTATTTCAAATTTATCATCTTCATTCATATGTTAGTCCTCTTATCTAATTGCCATTGCTGATATTCGGGGTTTTCTTATATTTAATACAGCTATTTACCAGGATCCCGGAGTGACCAGGATATCCAGGCATTTATGGTTATCTGCCTCAAACCACTCATAGCCGATCATTTGCATATCCGGTGTATAGGAATCGCCGTCTAATGCTCGGATTTCTCCATTTTCCCAGGCAAAAACACCGCAAAATCCAAGAATATCGTCACGATCCGAACCAATTGTCGTGGTATCGTGAATCTGAACCACCGGAATGTCTTTGCCGGCAAAGAATTCATTAAACGCTACAGCATCCTCCAGAAATGTAAAATTCTTGTAACGCTCAAGATTTTTCAGCAGATCTTTTAATTCCTGATTCATAAGGATTCCCTCCAAAAATGTCGTGTAACAAACAAATCTATACCTCTATATGAAAAATAATATTTTACCGGCTGAAATAACCCCCAAAACCGGCCAAAGCGGTCGAAACGCCGAAACCCCCTACTATACTATGCGCTAAATTTATATTTAACGCATAGTACAAAACCCCACTTCTTTCCCGATTAGGGCGGCAATTTCGCTCCGCGATCCGCCGGCTACGGCTTACGGCACCGGTGCGAACAATCCGGAATACTCCGCCGTCAAAAACTCGATCAATTACTTTGATCAATCATTATCCTTATAATCGTGACTAGCTGCCCGGTGAGCATCACCCATAACCTGATTGGTGTTTTCATACATTTCTTCCAGGGTCACACTTGTCAGATCCAGGGAATGCGTATGATCTCCGTGGTCTACCACATATTCCACTTTGTCGTCCGTTACATTCCAGCTTGCGTTTGCGTTGCTTTCATTGTCAAAATAATCACTCATAATACATTCCTCCTTATTTATGTGAGTTATATTTCTTTGTTTTCCTCTAAATCGCTGTGCCCATTGTAAAAATCGATCTGTTCCTGCAGCCACTGCTTGATTTCATCTAGATTTGGAACGATGAAAAACCTGGCGATCATCCATGTTGCGTATGGTTCGCTTTTATCCACGACGATTTCTTTATCGGGAATATTCAGCACTCTGTAGATCTGGTTAAGAAATTCAATATTATCATATTCCATCAATGGCTCTGTATTGCCAAAATCTTTTAGTTTTTCTTCGAAAAAAGCTATATCCTTCAGCAAATCCTCCAGTCCGCATCGTACGATCTTTTCCGTATTGAATTTTTTCTCAATATATGAGATAACCTCATCCTGCCGATCCGGAGTATAATCACCTTTTTCACTGGCATAATATTTATTCTTTTCGCTGTTATACTTGATCAGGATTCTGCCGTCAAAGTGCTTATTCCGTATTTCATACAGCTCAATATTATCCTCATCCCTGTATTTCCCACAATGCTCTATGATTATATCTGGTGGCAGATTTAAGTCCTGAAACTGAGAAATAATGCCATTTTTTGCCGCTTTGGAAAAGAAATTCCCAAACGTCATAGGACCCGTTTCCTCTTCCTTTTCGATAATTTCAATTCTCATGGGGCTTGTCTCCTTCTTCCCATTCCTCTTCTCAACGGTTACCATCTATATATTCCATCCAGATCTTTACCGTATCGCCGGTCACCCGGTATTGCTTCGGATGATCGATGATCCAGCGGATCCGCATTGAAAAATCCTTATATTCTTCTTCCATTCCAAGTAACTGCAGGCTCTTAAGTACCCGGCTCATTCGCCAGTGATTATGATTGTTGTACGTATTCCAGTGCCGGTAGATACTGTTTTTGTACTGCTCTCCATCCAGTTTCCAGAACCAAAGCATCTTTTGGTACGCCGATCGCATCCCATCCTGCGCTAAAATACTCTTTTGAAAGGCCGTAATATACTCTTTGGTGATCAGATCACATTTGGAGAACCGGGACTCCTCTGCGAGCGGAAACAGCCGCTGGATATAATTATGCGTCAATTCCATCCGGATCCGTCCAAAACGCAAGATCTTTGATAGGTACCTCCCAAGATCGTCCGGCTCTTTCCCCTCAAAGAATGCAGTATAGTTCATCTGACCACCCTCTTTTTACTCACCAGATAAACCATGGTATCCATTATCGTTGCCGTCGTGATCACCACTACTCCGGTCAGTGCGAAGATAGCTGCATACAATTCAAGCCTGTTGATCGTGTTTACAGATAACAATAATATTTGATACTTGCGCCACAAATGGTCCATCCCGTAGAGCATTGCGATCAGAAACACTCCGAGGCTCATAATTGCCATTCCAGAGCCAAAGGTATAGAGATACAGCAGTCTGTTTTCTTCTGTCTTTTTATCGGACCGTTCCATAAATATTTTCCGTATAACCCTTTCGCAATATTGATCTTCCGCGTCTTGAAAACGGTTTTTGCTTTCATATCTATATGAAAAATAGGATTTTAAGACGATTTTTGCCGAAAAATACATTGACCGGTATAGTCATATTTAAGGCATTTTACTGCTTATGCCATATATGATTTTTTATTGTATTTACGGGATTTATTCGTTATGACCGATACGGTCAGAAAACTATAGAAAATAAAAAAAGCAGATCCTGTGACATTCATAGGATCTGTTTTTCTTCTACTCTCCGTCCATAATATACAATCCGTACTTCGCGGCTTCCTTAACAATCTCACTGATCGAGATCTCACCCAGCTGCCGTATCCTGCGCAGATCTTTACGGGTATATTGGCTGAGATCATATAAAGTATAGATCTTACTCCGGTTTAATCTGGAACGTGCCCTGACCGGGATCTCAAGTTCATCTATTGGGATCGTAGCCCATTCTTTTTTCTTATCCAGGTTAATTTTCCGGCCGGCACGCTTTTTATACTTCGGATTGATAGAGTCCTCCAGCCGGTGGAGTTCATTCTGCAACAGATCGATCTGATCCTGAATGGTCTTCATCTCGATCTGCAGTTGCTCATAATACTTTACCGCATCTGGGCCATAAGCAATAAGTGCCAGACGGGTCGGGTGTTTCAGCTTCTCAAGAGCGGTCTTTTTACATTCCTGGGGATATTGATGTGTTGAGTTATAAGTTTTGGCACATTCCGTAAGTGTCTGTAACTCACAAAAATACTTTTCAATAACCTCACGCTCTCTGGCCGTTAACGACTGCATTGCGATCTCAAGGCCCTTTATCTGCTGGGAATGGTTATCTGGATCCGATGACGGCACTACTCCAAGAGCGAGCAGCAGGTTATCCGGATACTCATCGGTTGTGCGATATTTTGCCTGATCCGTTTTTATGGTCAGTTTAGGCATCCGACACCTCCTATACTAATTTACCATCCCACATCCGTCATTATCCAGGCGTTTCCGTAGCGGTAGTACAGACGCACCAGCCGTCTTACCCCAGCCACTTCGATATAGCATTCGTATGCAAGAAAGCTATTGGAGATATACATCCCATCCGGCATCTCCCTGGCGCCCTGGCCGGAAACATCCCGGTACTGTTTGATCGTAAACTCCCGTGCAACACCCTCTTCATCGATAAGCCGGATCCGCAGAGGAACAATCGAGCCATCTTTCTTATGCAGAGCAATCACATCCACATCCTGTTTCATATCATTCCCTTGCACGAGATCCGTTCGTATTCAATGGCTTTATCGGTTGCTACCTGCCCCTGCGTCTCATCGATCCAGGCAATATCCGAAACATCGACTTCGGCCCGATATACCGTCTCATCGCCGGAATAGGCCGCCGCCTCTAATTCCGAAGGGCTTACAAAGTTCCCGTTTTCTATAGGTTTGGAAGAATATACCACTATTCTCCCGCTTTTTAACGCCTCTTCAATATCGGCTGCCGTAAAATCCGGACAGGGGTCATATACCACACCCCGGAACATCTCTTCAAAGGTCTGGATATCGTCTACGGACCGGATCCAGGTATGGATCTCGTCCTCTGCAGGATTGGTAGAGAGTATGATCTCTAATTGCTTCTGTTTTTGCGGATCTGTATCTGGAAGGATCATATTAGCTCCTCCTATATTTTTATCTACCAGGTAAGCATCAGCCTGTCATAAACCACTTCATCTTCCATAGTGCCGCCTGCGTTCTGCAGTCTGTCTATCATAGAAATGCCGCAATTTACTGCAATATCTCTTTCAAATAAGCCTTTTGGAGGGGTTACCGAGATATCCTTTTTGTTTGATTCCCGGCTGCCGTTTATCGAAAGCATTACATATACATCACGTTTCTTACATTCTATAATTTTCTCAAAAAGATCGTCAATATTAAAAGTTTGAGAACCATATATTATGCTTTGACTGTGCGTATAAGGCGGATCGCAATATATCAGATCCCCTTTCTTTGCCCTGTCCATACTTTCGTCAAATGGCATTGTGTTAAACTCAGCTCTATCGGTAAGTGAATTCCAAAGATCTACTCTTTGTTTAAAAGTGGTCGGACTGATGGGCTTATGGGGACCTCTTGGGGTACTCATATACCCATCCGCTTTCCGAAATCGAACTATCCCGCTATAACATGTTCTGGACAGTAAGCAAAAGTCGTATGGATTGTGATTTTTATTAAATCGATCTCTTATTTCATCGTATTTACTAACAGGGTCTTTATAATATTCCGATATTTCCTTTTTGTAATACTCTGTCAAACTATCCGGATCGTTTTTTACTAAATCGAATATTTCTATCAGAAATGGCAGGATATCGCTCGCATATGCTTTATTAAATACCGGTATATGGGATTTTTTTGAGGTATGCAAAAGCTGCGCCATCACCGCCCCGCTGCCAAGAAACGGTTCGTAGTAGTTATTGAATTTTTCCGGCATATATCTTACTATAGTTTCTGCAAATCTTTGTTTGTTGCCAATCCATTTTAGCAACGCTGGTACGCTAGACATTTTTGATGCTCCTGTGTAACTTATCGTCTGTAGACCTATTATCTACATCGTCATATTATAATGAGTACATTTGGGGGTGTCAAGAGATGGATGATCAGATCCGCCTCCGTTTTGGAAATGCGGTACGAAAATTAAGAATGCAAAAGAATATTTCGCAGGAAGATTTCGCTTATTTATGCGGTTTGCACAGAACATATATTAGCGACATTGAATTAGGTAAGCGCAATATATCACTCGATAATATTGAAAAGATTGCAGAAGCATTTAACATATCTTTAGCAGATTTGTTTAAGGAGATATAGAATGCAGGCTTTTTCAGAATTTACGAAACAGGATCCTTCTTTTTGGTCGCTTGTAAAGTATGTGTCAGAAAATATCGGATACACAGATCGAAAAACAAAGACAATACGAACATATTCAGACCAGGAGATGCAAAAGCTCTTTATCGAACGGGATATCAGCACTTCGCAGGATCAAATATCCCGTCTGCAGGCATATTTCTATAAAAGAACAGACATCCTTAATAATACCGTAAAAAATCAGCTTATGGATGCAGAAGCTGCAAAGGCTGAGTACGAAAAACTGCTTAAACTTCACCAAGATAATCATTTTCTTTGTAAATTACCCAAAAACAAGCAATCCGGCAGTATGGCAAAGATAAATTACTTTACCGCCATCATAAATATACTTGCAGAACAGACGATAAGGAGTTCTTCCAAATATAACGGAACACTTGGTTTTAATGACGATCCAAGAGGGCTTGCTTACGTGCTGGACGATAGCAACGCTTTGGTTGGAGCTGCATCCAGAAGATTCGACGGGGCTTATCCGGATATTGTAAATCCTAAAGCTGTTTGGGAAATCAAAGAATATTACTATACAACAACATTTGGCAGCAGAGTTGCGGATGGTGTATATGAAACACAGCTGGACGGATATGAGTTTAGAGATATAAAATCCTATTATGGTAAGAAAATCTTCCATATCTTCTTTACGGATGCTTACAAAACCTGGTGGGAAGATGGAAAATCCTATCTATGCAGAATTATTGACTTTCTAAACGCCGGACTTGTTGACGAAGTAATTATTGGCAGAGAGGTTTTTACAAGATGGCCGGAACTGTTTAGAGAAATTATTGAATCGGAGTAATAATAAAAGCACCGCCTGTTTCAACGATGCTTTCCGGTTCTTTCACGTATTCTCCACATTATTTGGCAATACATTATTGCATTATTTACTGTTTTCAGTGCATTCAAAAATCTCTGTTTATCTTACGCTTTCAGTTCCTTTACCAGTGCTTTCAGTTCTTCATCCTTCGCATCCGCAAAGAACATCTCGTCAAACTTCGCTCCGGCCAGGGCTCCTTTTGCCAGCTCCGGATCCAGGCTACTTTGCCGTCCAGGCGGAATTTTTCCATTACTCCCATTTTGTTGCTACCTCCATTTTTTATGATTGTTTGTTACATTATTCGTTGTTTTCAGTCTACTATACTTCCATTGTTCGGGCCGTGGCATCCACGATACGAAAAAATCAAATATATACCCAACAGTTTTGTTAAAACACCAATAACCCACAATATGATTACTACGGTCGGGTTGTAGAAAGTATCTGGAATTATATTTTCATCAATCAAAATGATTGCCCCAAAACATATAGTTCCAAATTTAACCGCCAGACGTTCACGAACACTATGAAACCCCCACATGAAGTCGTCAAAAAATAAAAAATCTATTTCCAGAATAGGAATCATAATTTCGACCAAATTGATGGCGAGGAAAAATCCAGGAATCCCGAAAAGAATCATCAAGAGGGCCGTTACTGCAACACTAATGATTAAAAATAGTATTCCAAGCATCAATTCCATTTGCCTGCTTTGCTTTGGATTTTGGAACCATCTCCCCATTGTCATTCTCCCCTGCAGTATTTCAACTCTATAAAAACCCGAATTTCTCTAAACACCCGAATTATCAGAAAGGCCGGCCACAGTATTGCGACTAAAATAAGTCGCCCAGGGTAATAATATTCCCCCGGCCATCCGATATAATAGCGATTCCAATAACCCACCGGTATGAACCACTCAAAACAAACATACATTGACGAACAAATCGCATATAAAATTTTAACTATTAACGGTATATTCCACAAATATGTTCCGGTAAACAATATGGCTGATATGCAAAATCCTAATACTGTTGCTATCGTTAAATCTATAAATTCAAATACATCATCGCCAGACTCAGAAGCCCACCAGACATTAAAGATATTAACTTGTATAAATACAACAAACATTATGCAATACCATGTCATATATCCCGTCATATCCAGTCCATATTTCTGTTCCAACAAATGTTCCAACAAAGCATACAAAGCGAGTAATACAGCTGGACTACAGATAAATAGGAAATCTTTTAGATTGGAAACCATTTTCATAGTTTATCCTCATCTTTCTATTACTAATTTTTCCATATCGACCTCTTTAGCAGCTTATCTAACAGCATGATCTAAAGGACATCCAAAGCAAAAATGCGTTCCAGCACCGGATCGCAATCCCAGCACTGAAGAGTGCTGTAAATACAATGCTTCCAGGCTGTAACAAAACCCCATCATTTACCAGAATGATCATAAGAAAGCAGATATTTGCGATGGCAGTATTTCCAACAGATTTTTTTGTCCATGAGGATGGTCCGCAGCAGCCGCACTCTCCGATAAAAGAGATCTGAATCATATGTCCGATCACACCGAACGCCAAAAGTGTTCCGGGAGCCTTCCACATGATTGTAAAAGCGATCACGGTTGCTGCCGCAATCACCATGGAAAGAGAATTGAAGATCTCTTCCAGCTTATCCCAAAACCGATTCTTATTTTCTTTTTCTGCTTTTGATTCCGGAACCATTTTCATGACTCATCCTCACCTCTCCAAAACCGCCGCACACTGCTCTGACTTACCCCAAGTTCATCAATACACTGGCCTTCCGTACCATCCGGGTGCAGGTCCTGCCAGGCCATTACTGCAGCAGCAACCCCTGTATAACCTTGTTTCATATACTGAAAAACCTTTTCATCTGCAGACACACGCTTCCTTTTGATAACCGTATCCAGCAGGCTGCAGACCGATGCCAGACATAATAACACCTGACCTCTGGTCAAAAACCGGATCTGCTCTTTTACCTGTTCCAGAAGGTATGTGTAGGAAGCAAGTGTTTCCGAATCCGCTTTTTCTTCATAGATCTCCCGCTCCTGCTCCATTTTGGAGAGCAGCGTATCGACGCAGACATCACACTGCGGTTTCATTCGATTTTTCTTCTTTTTCCATAATTCCATAATATTTTATGCCTTCAAAGCCATAATGCTTTTTGCTGTTTTACTGTTTACAGCAACATTATTCACCCACCGCTGGCACAAAGACTGTATAAAGAACGGAATAAAACGACATTGACCAAAAAACCGATCACACCTGCAATATACAATAATATAATAATGTCATTACCCGGCTGCGAAATTATACCCCGGCTGATCAGGATCAGTAAAATGCCACAGGTAGTAGTCAGCAGAGAACATATCCTGCAGAGAATGCTTTTGATCCAGGGCCACCACCAACCATCCGTATGATGCAGACCAAGACTTCTGCCGAATATGGCAAAGCAGATCCGAAAAAGGGGCAGCAGCAGGAATACATATGCAAAACGTATCATATCCGTTTCTCCTTTCCTATGCAGATCACCATACAAGTTCATCTGCAATATATTTGTAGAGCAGGCGGTAAGTATCCTTGGTGTAGCGTACTCCGTCTACCGTCTCGTACCCCTTATACTCCAGATACCACGAAGTATTCAGATAATATACTCCGGATTCGGTGTCCCACGCGATCTTTTTGTTAAAAGCATCGACCTGCGCATTATGAACCGAATAGCCGTTTGCTGCCGCAAGCGTATCATCCACCGGATTGATCGAAAGAACAACAACCACACCACTATGTCGTTTTTTCGCAAAAATCTCTACATATTCCAGGTACTCATCCGCACACTGGATGTCCTCTGCTCCAAGGCCGAACACCCAAATATCTGTAGTGTTCTCCATTTTTGCGATCTCTTCCTGTACAGGCTCGCTGATCAGCCAGTCATACCCGGCGTCCGGGCTGCAGATGTAGTTGTCCCAGCTGTGAACCACATCACGCATATCGGCCATCCTTATATCTCCAACAAATGTCATTCGCAGAGACGGCTGCTTTACCTGCTCGGATTTATCATAAAGAAACTTTGGCTTCACCTTGGCATCCGAAAGAAGCATCGTGATCAGCAGGCCAAATATTATCTTTCTCATTCCAGCCCCTTTTCATTCTCCGTCAGATCTACACCGTTCTTCGCTGCTTGAGCGATCAGGACTTCCAGTGTCATCAGAGCATCTGCAGAAGCGTCGTGTGCATTTTTCTCAAACCACTCCACACGGTCCGGGCAGTAGAATTTTACAGCATCTGCAAGCTTATGCGGGCCGGGTTCATTTTCTTTGAAGTATTTTACCACATCCCAGGTCCTATTCTTCGGGATATCGATCGCACCGTTTGTACTCTGGCGCAGCATACGGGTGTCATATTCTACATTGTATCCGCAGATCACATCTGCCTCGTCGAAATATTTTCGAAGGTCATCAATACGGTCTTTGATCAGCGGCCTATTTGCTACCATTTCCGGACTGATATGATTGACTTTCTCTGCGTTTGGCCAGCTGGTAGTGTGCTCCGGCTTAAAATAATTGGAATACAGTACCTCTGCATTTCCATCGCAGATCCCGGTGATCGTAAGCTGGATGATCTCATCATAAGATCCGAAGCCGGTCGTCTCTGTATCAAAACAGATGATATTCTTCCCGGCCAGCGATTCAAAACCGGTCTTTTTCTCTTCTTTTGCTGCCTTGAACGGAATAATATTGTTCTCCTGTTCCGGATCTTCCGATTTTTCCTTCGGTTTTCGTTCCCCGATGATCAAAGCGCCTGTCGGATGAACTTTTGCATTGTCAATCTCATACCGCAGCTGGTGGATCTGCTTCCCTTCCTTTGCCGCATATCGCATACAGTGAGATGTCCCACCTGCGTTAGTCTTCCAGCTATCGTCCGGATACATAGCAACAACAACATCTGCAGCATCCACCATGGCGATATTCCGGTCTTTCAGATACTGCGGGATCTTCATCTGGTCCACATCGGATACCAGACAGACTACATCATCTGCTTTCTTCAGCATATTCTTATATTCTGCCTGCGAGAATGCCCCGATCTCCGCCCAGATCCTGGATTGCCCGTCAAACGGGATGTATACAATATTTTGGATCTCCGGATAGAAGGTTTTTAGGCGTTCTACTGCCCAGAATGCCAGCTGGTCAAACCCCTGGGCTCCTCCGGAAATAAACTTTCTGGCGCCCTGATCATATAGGTCTCCAAGATACTGCACCAGATAATTCATAAACGGCTTATATCCGTCGTGGTTATATCCGCAGAGATCTTTCGGACGGCGGCCGGTAAAACAGCAGGTAAAAGGCTCCGGAGGCGTTGTTTTTGCAGCCTGCTTCTCCGCCCTTTTGGTAGCTATCGCTGCAGCTCTTTTCTCCCGGACCACCTTCATTTCCGTCAGTTCCTCCAGGTTCATATTCCGGCAGTCGTATTTTGATACATAAAAATAGCCCTTTGAAGGGTCTTTCTCCAAAGCATACTGTTTGATGTACGCTTCATCCTTTGGCATCAAACCATTATCCAGGGCTTTAAATACGCTAAGTGCGTCCTCCGGCTTTGGTGGAAAATTCCCCTCCACCGGAGGTGTCACATATCGGACGATCAGATCTTGTACTGCACCCATTATTCATCCTCCGAGCTTTGCTCTCTTTTCTTATAAATCCGGGCAATCGCTACTCCTGCGCCGATCACCCCTCCGATCGCAATACTGCACAGTGCGGAAGTAATACTGTGAAACCCCGCAAATCCGGCCAGTGTCTGCATAAGGACCGCTCCGACACCACAGCCAAGTGCGATCACCAGAATATCTTTGATTTTCGGATCCAGATCAAACATCGTAAATCACCTCTTTTTCTTATTCCGTCGGCGCTTCTGTCGGCTCTGCATTAGTTTCTTCTGTACCGCCCTCTTCGGCGCCTTCTTCTACGCCTTCTGTCGGCTCTGCAGTCTCAGTATCGCCGCCTTCTGACATATAAGTATCTTTTCCCTGTGCTGCCAGTTCATCTACCGTTGGGATATAAGTGGTACCCCACGGCTGACAGAACTGCTCCACCACCTTGACACGCATCTGATTCAGATCACTCGGTGATAATGCGCTCAGATCAGTATCTCCAAGGTCTTTGCCCCAGTATTCCATCAGATCACCAAGATATTCGATAAAATTCTTATCGGTCAGGGTATCGATATACTCTTTGCACGGTGCATAGTAGATCCAGCCAGGATCCAGGTAGGAACCGTCTTCTCCAACGATCTGATCCGGATGCGAGAAATCAATATCTGCTGCATCCTCAGATGCTACCACCACTTCGTCTTCACCGTACAGCTGCTCATAAATCTGATCCCGCAGTGCCAGATAATCTTCATCCGTCATTTCGTGATCCGCCGGGATCCCGTAGATTGCCCGCCAATTCGGAAGATAAGCTTCCACCATTTCTTTTACCTGCGGTGCGCTTAAATTCTTCAGTTCTTCCCTGGTCATTGCCATTGGAGATTTTACGGATGTATTGATCGATACGGAGATCTTCTCGTGTGTGGTAGGGATCACTTCTTCCTCTTCTTTTCCACACCCGGCGCATAATGTTCCGATCGTAAACAATGTCGCAAAAAACAATATATTCTTTTTCATTTCTGCCCTCCATCAGACACTATTTTTCTTACCTATAGGTATATATGAAAAATTATTTTTCTCTGTTTCTAAAAGATCTTCCCGCCCAGAGCATCGTTGAAGCTCAAAACCGCTTTTGTAACGCCGGAATTGATCACTTCATTATCAGAAAACAGCAGGTTGAAATACATCAGTACCAGGATGAAGATTACCATCGACATCCAGCCGGAGGAGAACTGATAGCGGCGTCGGATATCTTCCACGCTCCTACCGGTTGAGGTCTGGATCATATCGTCCAACTCCTTATTCATATCGTCGCAGACGCTATCCATAGATCCGTAAGTGATCATGGAATCCAGGATCTTACAGAAAGTCATCGTCCGCTCGGAAGAAAATCTTGTTTTTAATATCTCGATCGAGTCTGCAGCAGTCATTGACTTATCCGCCATATTCCGCATCAGTTCGTCCATTGCTTCCCGGAATCTGGGATGGATCGCACCTTTGGCTGCCATCTTCAGACAGTCTTCCATGTAAGCTCCACAAGCCAGCTGCAGGCGAATATTTGTCAAGGCTTTGTAGATATCCCACTCGATCTGGCGCTCATCCTGCTTTCCACGGCGCTTTAAGACCAGCGGGATCCCGATATAGCCGTAAAACACCATAATCAGCAGGACTGCGGAAAACTCCCGGCAGATCAAAAAACAGATCGCTGCAGAAAGCAGTCCAAAAGCCGGACGGAGAAGCAGATCGTATACTGCCGGAGACAGATTATAATCGCCGATACGATAGCAGATCCCGTCCTTTGACAGCTTTATCCTCTGTATCGTTCTGGTATCTTTTTCGACCAGCCGTTTGTGACGCTTTTTCTTAAACGGATTATCGCCTGTTTTCTTTTTCTGTCTTGCCAGGGCAAACACCGGGCGAAGCGTTTTGATCACTGTCAAAAGAAAGAGTGTAAAAATGGTGGAGATCACTATAGACAACACACAGTAAAAAATGGTCAATAATATGTCTTTGCAGCTATAGATTGTATTGATCAAAACAGAGATCATAGGTTAAAACCCCTTTCGCTTAAAAATACCAATCCCATACAGGATTACGCTGATGATCAGCAGTCCAATCCCAAGTGCTGCATCTTTTGGCTGCAAGAGCAGCTCGATCTCTGGTACGAAATACAGATCATGTCCGTAAAACAGGATCGGAAACAGGCCGTCTTTTACGATCAGACCACCGGGGATCAGAAGGATTAAAATGATCACAAACGATATGGTCACACGTTTTCTTGCCTCAAACATGATCTCACGATTGTCTTTTGTGCTCTGTACATAAGCATCCGCAATATCTGCCGCCAGAGTCCCGGCTTTTTTCAGATATTCTTCCTCATCCCCATCCTCTTCCAAATCATCCGAGAAGGAAAGGCCGGAATAACTATCCTGCTCGATCGAGAAGTTTTCCAGAAAAACATCGATGATCGGGGATGTGAATTTCCGCTCAAAGTGCATGATCGTGGTGTTTAGATCAAAACCATTACTTGTTTCAATAAAGAATTCTTCGCAGGCATATCGGAAAGCGCCGGTGAACTCCATATAATGGCTCGCAAAAACATCCGAAAGATGGTCGTACTGGCCGGAAGTGTTTCCGATCAGTTTTGCGAATGCGGAAAGCTGCTCTTCTGCTTCCTGTGTCCGCTTTCCTACCCGGATAGCTCCAAACAGCGGGATAAAAACAGCAAAAACGATACTGATCAAAAGCCTGGTCTGTTTTCCAAGTGGCATAAAGCATCCAATCATAAAAAGATCAATCGCAAGCAGCAGACTTACTATAGCTTCCATAAGCGGGAGTTCCCCAGGGATCAGAAAATTATAGCCAAAATCCCGGAGCAGCTCATCAAAAACCTGTAAAAAAACAGGCAGAGGTCTGCGTTCTGCCTTTTTTCTCATCTGTTTTCTCCGGATACGATCCAAAAGTCCCTCGTTTTTTGTAATGGCTGCCGCAAACATTTGAAACAGATCATACCGGACTGCATAGTAGATCAGCCCGGCCAGCAGGATTAGATTAAAAACGATCACAACGATAAGATACATAAAACACCTCTTTAGCTTTTATACACGCTGCCAACCAGCTTTTCTTCGCTGTATTCTCCAACAAAGGTCACTTTGTCTCCGATCTTAACAGCTTTCTTTAACCGGTTGACTACCCAGATATGGTATTCCCCGTCGGAATCCCCACGGAAGGTAAATTCATTTTTGATCCTGATACAGACATTTTCTTTCTCTGAAGCGCAAACATCGCCGTCAAAAGCAACAATATTGCGGTCATTTCGATACGGGATCAGTCTGGCATCGATCAATGTCTTATTCTCTTCAGTGATCGGAAGAACTCCTTTACGAAGAATATAGATATCGCTGGGATGAATGGCAACTTTATCCTTTGCGCCTTCTACCAGAGATCCGGAGAAGAAGATTACATCCCCGATCGCAAAACCAGTCGTTTTTCGCAGCTCAGATAACTCTGAAAGGACAAGATATGCAGAAGATAATACCCCTTCCGAATCGTAACAGCGGACCTTTAACAAAGCCTTTCGTATACCTCCGCTCATTACGATCTCTTCTCCGTTTTCCGCCACAACAGCGATCATATAAACTGTATTCATTCTTTCTCGTCTCCAATCTATTTATTAGAACATCCTTTTTTATCATCCTGCCGCAAGGCCAGACTGCCCGCAAGCAGCCAGCCATTGCAATAGTTAGATCATTTCTGCCATCATGGTGTCTGCTTCCCAGTGGCAGAGCAATTCGTTCTGAACGCCATTCTCGCCATAAACGATCACCTTGTTGTTGATCTTCAACGACTTGGATACCAGATAGTAATCCACGAATTCACGGTTCTTAACGATCACGGCGAAGTCTTCCGGACGCTCTTCCTTTACATTACCAAACGGGATCACCTCAATCGATCCGGGGCCGGATTCTGCCGTGTAATGGAACTTGATATGACCATTTCTGGTACCGGCTGCTTTTCCATCTCCGTGGGAAACCGAAGAGATCGGACGGATCTTATCTCCCTGCTGTGCAGAAGGACCTGTAGTTACTACTTTGGCGACAAAGCGGCCGTCCTCGCTGAAAGACCCACGGCAGAGGAAGTAGAACTCGTCGATATCAATAGTCACGATATTTTTGCCATCTTCCAGAATGTCATAAGACGACGCCATCTTATACTTGCCATTGTGTACGATCGCAACCACGATCGGTACGGAAGTCTGCTCATTCTTATGGATTTTAAGCGGTGCGATCATAATCAGCATTTCTTCCGGCCTTCCGCCGCCACCCATAGAAGAATGGCTTACAGAAATCCTGGAATAGCTGTAGACGAATTCCGTAGCCAGCTTCTCTGTCTCGTCCAGGAAGAATTCTTCTCTGGCACTGCCGGTACTAATGCTTCCTCCACCAAGCACTTTCGCTCCACCTCCACCAAGTATCTTTGCACCGCCGGATACAGGAGCTTCTTTCACGGCTTCGATATCCCCGGCAACCGGTGCTTCAAAAGTCTCCGGAAGTACAGAACTTTCTTTCTCTTCCGCCATCGGATCAAAACCCTGATTGATCGCATCCGTAAGAGACATTACCTTCTTCTCTGCGGACTCATTTTTAAAAGCATCTTCGCTGCTTCCCTCTTCTTCCTCTTCATCGTCATCATCCCAGATGGCGGCAGCGTTTATTTTTGCCGGAGCCGGCTCTTCTTCAAAGGACGCAGCGGAGCTGCTCTCTTCGAAGACAATAGACTTACCCTCAACCTCCGCAGGTGCTGCTTCGCTGCTGATTTTTTCTTCGGCAAGACTGTTCTTTTCTTCGACGGGCGCAGCTGCGCTGCTGTCATCTTCGAGGGACGCAGCGGAGCTGCTTCCTTCCTCTTCCTCATCGTCATCCCAGATTGCGGCAGCCTTACCTGCGGATACTATATTTTCTGCAACAGGACTCTGCTCTTTTTCAAAGGACGCAGCAGAGCTGCTTTCCTTTCGGGGCGCTGCTACGCAGCTGTCCTTTTCAAGGGACGCCGCTCTGCGGCTGTCCTCTCCGAGGGACGCAGCAGAGCTGCTGCCCTTGCGGGGCGCAGCGTAGCTGCTTTCTATTACCGGGGTGCTCGCTTTTGCTTCTGTAGCCGGAGCCGCCTCTTCCGGAATTTCTTCTTTAACTTCCGGCTCTTTGATCTGTTCAATCGGAGCTGCCTGTGTCTGTGCTGCTACCACCTGCCGCACAGGAGCGGATGACTGAGCTACTGCCTGCTGTGCAGAAACTACCGTCTGCTGTACCACGGGTGCCGCCGGAGAGATCTTTACTCCTTCCATCTGCATACGAAGGCAGTTATAAGACCGGCCGTTAATCGTAACTACCACCATTGCCAGGTTTGTGGGATCCTCTGCCACAGAAAATCCGAGATTGGACAAGCCGTGGAAGACTGCGCCGGTAATATCGCCGACTACCTTTAACTCTGCCTGGGCAGCGGGCGGCATCATACCGGTAAACATCAGCTCCTGCTGACAGCTCGCCATCACGCCGGCACGGATATTCTGCAAGCTTTCCAAAATGTTTCCATATTCTTTCTGATCCATACCATTATCCTCCGATATGTTTGATAATTTATCCTGCTTTTATATGAAAAATAAAAAAACCGATTTTTTAGCATAAAAATACCGGGAAAGTCCCGGTATTCTTATCAGATGGTCTTTATACAGCAACAAACATCCCGTTTACGATACAAACGGTATTAAAAGTCATCCGGACAGTCCGCCAGCCCTGATATTTCTTACGCATTTCCGGCGGGATACGGGAAATATCCGTATATGCCAGAACCGCATTCGTACCGTCTTCCAGTTTGACCGTTGGGAAATATACAGTGCATTTCGAATTATCGATCTGACACAGCGTTACCAAAGAAGATTTTTTGATCATCTTCAGATAGTTATCGTCGCCAGTCAACACATATTGACTGAAAACGATCTCGTTGCAATTTTGTTTGTAAAAGAGTACATCACCCTTCTTGATCCTTACCGGCTTGCCATTCAGATAGCCGTTTACGAAGCCAGCATTATACAGATAGGTTGCAAACTCTCTGTACTCATCGATATCGAGCTCCACCAGCTTTGCATTTTTGTAAAAAGCATTGTATTCTTCGGGATCGGTATATCCGTAGAACCGGATCTCCTTCGGATCCATATAGAAACTCCCGGTCTTTTTATCCATCAGAATGCAGTACATATTTTATACCCTCCTCATTCTCAAAAAGATCGGAAGGACAGACAGATCGTATCTATCCTTCCGTTGTTCTTACTGTTGTGCCTCCGCCGGAGCTTCACCCTCTGCAGGAGCAACTTCCTTGTCCTGTCCATGATAGGATTCTGCATTTTCCAACAGGATGTCATAGTCCGAATACAAGCCTTTTACTTCCAGGCTGACAATCTCACCTTTACCAACACCAGTACAGGAATAAGTCTTTGCGATACGGTCGTACGGCATACGAATGCTTCTTCCACCTTCATAGACCAGGCAAATGGATCCGGTAGATTCTTTGGAATCCACGGTGATCACAAAATCACGGTCCGCCGGCAGCCAGATCTGAGTAGATGTCCGTGATGCTGCCAGGAAATTTGCCATACCAAGCTCGGACTTCTTTTCTGCTTCCGCAGCCAATCTCTCTGCTTCCAGCTCTTCGGAAGACTTCATATAATCTGGGATAGTTTCTTCATATCCAAAGTAACCTTCATCATAAGCACGAAAACGGTTTAACTCCTTGTTTTCCGAATAAGCTCCAGGAGTTTCTTTTTCTGCCAAGGAGTCATCTCCGGTATTATGCAAAGTATACTCATACAACAGACGCTTATTAAAATCAGTATTCTCATCATACTGTTTTCCCTTTACATAACGGAACATTCCGATACCATCCACATCGTAATATCCTTCCGGAAGCCAATCCGGGATCTCGATCTCATACAGATAATCCTGCAATGGTAGATATTTATCCAGTAGATAAACCTCGAACGACTGGAAATATCTGGTATCAACCACAGATGTATAGTAATAATAGTTGGTACCATTATATACTTCCAGATCATAGGAAACACCTTCGATCAGGCCATTGATGATCCCGTTTTCACAATAATCGCTTGTCAGGCGGATACCACCAATCTTATCGATCAAAATGCTGGTCTCAGAGATTTCTCGCATAGATTCCAGGGAACTCAAAATACACGGAGAATCTTCTTCGTCGTCATCTAAATCCAGATACACATATCCAGCCGGCGTAGATCTTAAATTTCGAAGACCAATTGACCACCCGAGGTCTTTATAACGCTCGAAGGTGGAATACATCAAAACGCCCTCTTCATTATAGTAATACAGTTTATCCCCTTCAAAAAGCGTAGGAATATCCACGATTGATTCTGAAGTAAAGATATCAAAGCGTTTTTCATATTCCGGACCATGCTCTGGTGGCTCTCCATACTCATAGGTTTGGGTGTCTGTATAGCACGGATATAAGGTATCATTATGGAGCACATAATACATACCGGATTCCATATTCTCTGTGATATCCTCCGTTTTAACCGGGATTCCAAGCGTGGATTCTTCATACGCAATGATCCCGACATCACGCAGCTGCTGCAGTTTTGCTTCTTCCTCGTTGATCTCGTCTTCTCCCGGAAGAGACAGACTACATCCTCCAAGCAGGACTGCGGAGATCATAGGAATGATATATCGCAATTTTCTTTTCATATTTCCCTCCATAAAGAATTTTTCCATATTATATGAAAAATAAAGTTTTTGGTTTTTACGGGCAATAAAAAAGTGAGCAGGATCACCCTGCCCACTCTTGCATTACCGATGTTATCCACGCTCCAGATCGTCGGATCCGTAGAGTCTGCGGTCTGCCAGCTGCTGCAGATAGGAGTCTACCTCGTCTGCAGAAACCCGCTTATGTACCTTCGTCTTTAACGGCTTTACCCGGTTATGGTTAAATACCGCCTCTGCAACATACGGGAAGATATCTTTGTTATCGCCATCCTGTAGTTTAGAGCATTCTTTTACGAAAGCTTCCTGTGACCCATACTGCTCTTCGATGATCTTTTTCAGCTTATCCGGGGTATAGTTAAACAAATTGACGATTCCGGAGTATACCAGATAGTCACCATTATCCACCGGGGTTGCCTCCAAAAACTCGTATTTCTTCTCACCCATAGCCCGGCGGTACTTATACTCATCTACCTTAACAAAACCCTCTTCCGGAAGAATCGTCTCCGGATCTGCAGCTTCTTTCGCTTTTGCACGCTGCTTTAAGAAGACTTTTGTTCTGGCCAGCTTCTCCATCAGCTCATTTTCAGGGATATAACACTGGTCACGAACCTTCATAAAGTCTTCCACATATTCCAACTGGATCTCCGGCGGGCAGTTCAAAAAGTAGAAATCGAGCAGGCTGGTGTAGCCACGCTTCTTTACCAGATCATTGATCCCGGCCGGCTTGGAGTTCTTCGGGTCGAAACCCTTATTAAAGTAGGTGGAAGTTTCCTCGCCAAGGTAACAGAAAGCCTGATAACCGACCTTTAAACCGTTGGCGTCCAGTACCATATCGATCGCATCCATCAGAACCCGGTCCACGATATCGCCGTAATATTTTGCTTTCTTCGATCCGATGTATTTTTCGGTGTTAGCTACTTTTCCGAGCCCGGCTTTAACATCCTCGTCACAAAAAAAGATCTCGTAACCGGATACCAGATTCAGCTCCTTACCGAAGATTTCCGGATACATCTCACGGAAGAAGGTGCGCTTTGTATTAAATGCACATTCGATCCTGACCTCATCCGGAGCTTCGTCCGCGATCTGATTGATAACATGGTATAAATTCCATTTCTTATTATTCTGCACGGAAAAATGGGTATAGAACTGGATCGGGGTAAGCTCCATCAGGTCACGGATGATAAAATCCATCGCCGCCTTCTTCTCTTCCAGACTGTTTTTAGACACGCTTTTCTTATACGCAATATTCTTGACGACCGACATCAGGCTCGGCATCGCAATTCGCTCCCTGGCTTCCTCGATCGTCTGGTATTTACCCTTCTTAAATGCCTTCTGGGCACGCTCTTCCTTGATCATATCCAGGAAAGCTCCGTTTCGGTTATATACCGAGTCGATCTCTTCCTGGGATGCCGGGCGGAACATTTCTTCAAGAGCTGCCTTACGCTCTGCACGATCCGCCAGCGCTTTCTTTGCCTCTTCTCTTACTTCTGATTTATATCTTTCCCTGATTTTCATTCGATATATCTCCTCTCTTATGAACCTTATACAGTATGGTTTTTCAAAACATTGGGGTGCCTGTAAAAAGCACCCCGTTTTCGTTTTCGTTATTACTTATTACACTGCCTCTCTGGCATCTTCTTCGAGGCTGCTCTGATCCAGCTCCTCCAGAGCTTCTGCAAATGCCTGCATTTCCAAGCTTCTCATTGTGTATTTCTCTGCCAGATCCAGGTCCTTTTCGGAGATACCTCCGAACATCTTTTGCATCGTGAGCATGTCCGTAAGGGTTTTTGTGAGGTCTCCGTTGTGACTGCCCGGGACATCGTAGATATGACGGCGTTTATCGTGCTCCATCTGTTCCAAAACAGCATCTTCGACATCTACGGTCTTTCCTGCAACCTGCAGGGGGTTGTCTTCGTCTTCCATCATCTCTTCCAGAGAGCCGATAGACCAGCCGTTTTTGGTGGACATGTACTTAGAGATATCACTCCGCGTGATCTCGTTCAGCACAGTGCGAATCTCTGGGATAATAAAAGCCAGGAAATTATCATTGATGCTCGGATCCCATCCGACGGTCTTGCCTTTCTTATTTACGCTCGGGCTCAGTTTCTGCCGGATCATCGCCCATACCGCAGTACGGAAGTCATCGTATTCGCTCCATTTTTTCGGTCCCTGATCCTTTGTGCTCCACATATGTTTCAGTTTTGTCTCGACCAGGTTGATGGCGTAATAAGCACTGGCGTCATGCTCTAAGTGGAACTCTTTTTCCTTTTCCACAGCTTTGTAGAAGAGGTTCCAATCCAGTTCCACCGGACTGGTGAACGCTTTGTCAGCATCTTCGCTGCTGTCTCCATAGAGACGATGCAACGCTTCCTGTGCTTTGAAAGCTGTATCTGCGTCATTTAACGCATCAATTACCTCACTTGCACTTACTTCTGCTGCTACTATCTTTGTGTTTTTGATCTGTACATTCATGTCTTCGCACATCTCCTTTTGGTTTTGCTGTGAATATCCGTTTTTCTTTACGCAGGATTTTTAGATTTTACTTGACACAATTACATTATTGCATTAGTAACTGTATACTGTAATCGAAGCCCAAAAAAATATATGGGTTAAGCGAACCCGGCGTTACGGCTTGCGTTACTCGTATTAAACCTTAAAAGCCTTTGTAAATACTTTGCCCGTTTATCCACCCCATCAAATCCTATTATATAATACACCGTATAATACTATTTGTCTAGGCTGTTCATGACGAAATTTTCCACAAACATTCCATTACTATAGTATTAAATTTGTCTAATTTTTAGTTGACAAAACACCTTTTTTCTTTATTGACAAAACTACATTATACTGTTATATTGTATTTGCTTTATCTTATAGGATTTTCACAAATTTTAAGAGGTTTTATGCGTTTTATGGAGCAGGTATGCATAAAGAGAAAACAACACCATCCTGCTGTTCTCTGCTACATTATTTAATATATTTCTGAAAAACTGATTCTTGAAGATCAAAAATATGAAAAACGGGGGTGTGGTGACTTCTACCATACCTCTTTAGAAAGGAAAAAATATTATGAATATCACGAGAGAAGTACCGGAACATCTGCAGGCGGAATACGACCGGATCATCAAAGAGCTGAAGCGCACCCGTCAAAGAAAGGAAGTCTCTCAGGCGGATATCGCCGAGAAGTGCGGAATCTCCTTCACTACCGTATCCGCAATCGAGCGCGGGATTCAGAACTGCTCCACAACGACACTAATTGGATACCTTTGGGCGTTAAACCTTACTTATTCCGATCTGGAGCCGGCAAAACCCAATCTGGAGCCCAAGATCTCCCCCGCCGTACAGGACAAATTAGAAACACTCTCCCACGATCAGCAGGAAAAACTGATGAACATTCCATCCGGTCTGTTTAATCTTATGGAATTGATACCGGAGGAGCAACAGAAAGATCTGGCAAAGATCTCTCCGGAACTGTTAAAGAGACTGATAAAGATGCCGGAGGAACAACAAGACCGTCTTACAAATATCTCTCCAAAATTATTGGATAAACTGCTGAAATTAACAGAAATGCAACAGGATAAGCTACTGAGAGTAATTGATACTGTATTTGAAGTGTGATATCAGAAAAGGAGTCCGATTTTGGGCTCCTTTTTTAATGAGTATGATACACCTTCTCTCTTTTTGGTTATTTATTTTTCTACATTGTATTCAAGATCCGTAGAGAATCGATTTACACCGCTTTCGATCACACCGGTCAGACTGCCGTCTTTCTCAATCGTAAAAAGGTGCTGTCCCCATTGATCTACGATCTCATCTTCCAGGATCTGTACTTTGTAGGTCTTTGGCCAAATCTGCATTGGATTTGGATTGGTTTCGTCGATCGGCTGCAGCCACCAGTCCTCGTACGGCTTGCAAGTCTCTTTAAGCAATGCGTCGTAAGAGTCGTATCCTGCGCTTTTTGCAATCAGATCTTTATCCATTCCGGAATTCAAAACATCTTTCAGAGATATCTGTGTAAGAAGATCGACCGTCTGCTGATACCCATCCATCAGGTCCGGGTCGATTACAAGCAGATCATAATCTTCTCCTTTTTCGATCATAACAGATACCCAGAATGAAATCTGTTCATCCCCTTTGTATGCAGAAGGATCCGAAGGGAAATAGCTGTCTGCCAGAAGCCAGTCATGATCCAAGACAATCTTGCCGGAATATCTTCCGTATCGATCGGTACCCTCTTCCGCTGCTTCAGTCGGCTCTGTCTCACCAATCCCTTCAAATAACCCCTCCAATTCCTGTTCTGTTTTCGGATCCATTGTCGGGATCGGAGTTACCGGCGCAATTTCTTCCGGCTCTTTCGTCGGAGTCGGTGTGACTACTGCCTCGATCGGAGCCTCTTCCGGCTTTTTACCGCATCCGGCCAGTCCCAGCATAGAGACTGCGGCGATTACCCCCAATATTTTTCTTCCACAAAAACGCTTTTTCATGCCATCCCTTCTTTCTGACAAATTAGTTTGCCGGCGCCGCTACTGCAGCTGCGGGCTGAACCGGTTCTTCGAGTAATTTATCTCTGTCGTAAATTACCTCGATACCTTTCTCCTCTAAGATATGGATCGCATTAACATCTTTATCTGAGGCAGTATACTCATTACCATCGATGCGATATTGCACTTGCCCTTTACCATCATAATTGAATGAAAACTCGATGACATCACCGGTTTTAAAATCAGTAATAGTATCATACTCATACGGATCTTCTGACGGATTGTATACAAAATCCATAAGACCAAAATACTCTTTATCTCCGTATTTTACATAGCCAAGTCTCTGATCTCCTTCCGATTGTCCAAGATAGTTGAGATAAAGAAAATCATTCTCCTCATCCCAAAATCCATGACCTTTTACAGGATATTCCACTCCGTCATAAATAATCGTCATATACGCTGCTGCAGCCGTTTTCGGAACTTCGGTATACAACAGCTCTGCGATATGCTCCTGCTCCGGAGTCCTCACATGCTCTTCGGTCTCTTCCGGGACTGTTTCCGTCGCTACAGCTTCGGTATCCACCTGGATGCTCTCTGCCTGCGTCGGTTCTGCAGATACGGTCGTCGGTGCCGGAGTTGTATCAGAGATCTTGGGATCGGTTGTAGTCTTTCCGCATGCGCTCATACCAAATGCCAATAATACGGTTGCAAACAAAATTTTCTTTTTCATAATCTTTTCTCCTTCTTATCTGGCCTGTCGGTTGACAGTTACTTTTGTTCTGTTACTACTATATGAAAAATAATATTTAACCATAACTAGATGTGGTAACAAAACATACTATTTATACTATAGAAAATATCACGCTGTCAACCCGGTCCGATCAAGAAGTCCGACAAATTTCACTCAAACAGATCGTCCGAGATATCTTCCGCCACTACCTGTTCTACAGACCCCTGGAATCTCGCTCCGGTCTCCAGATAGATGTCATGGCAGCGTACAGAGCCTTTTACGATAGAACCACGGTGGATCGTAGCTTTGCCGGTAACCGAGATCATACCACGGACACGGCCGTAGATATCAATATCCTCGCCCTCTGTCACATCACCGTTTAAGATCGAGTCTTTATCCACCGAGATCCGGCCTTTGGAAGTAATGTTTCCACGGATCTTGGACTGGCACAGCCGTACATTCCTGCCGGAGATATCCCCGTCGATATTCCCGTGGATCTCCAGGTTTTCCTCTGCAGCAGCACCCTCTTTTACCTGGCCGCCGTTCTGGATCACGATGTTTTTCGCTTCCACATGGCCTTCCACAACACCCTCTACCAGGATGTTATCTTTCGACTGGATACTGCCGGTGATCACCGTCCCGGCGGTAATGATCGTTCCTTTTACAGACACATCGTTTCCTTTTTCCACAACCTTTGGCTCCTCCTTCTGTTTTGCGGGCGTCTCCTGTACAGGCTCTTTCTTGCTGCTCTTCGTCTTTGTCTCCGGCGGAGCTGCCTTTGTTGTATTTTTCACGATCAGTTCGCCAAAATCTTCATCCGCTTCTCCGATGGGCGCAGCAGAGATGCTGTCATCTTTGAAGGACGCATCTTCGATGCTTTCTTCGATGGGCGCCGCTCTGCGGCTGTCATCTTCGAGGGGCGCATTTTCTTCGCTGTCATCCGGCATCCCTTCCATGTCATCTTCCGGATCGTTCATATAGTCATCTCCGCTCAGATCCGCCATAGAGACCATTCCCGGCCCGTCCAGCATAATGTCGTCCGGTACTTCCATCGAGTTATCTGAAGAAAAACCGCTTTCTTCAGGCATTGTTTCATTGCTCTCTTCGTCAACTTCCGGAGCTACGACGATCGGAGGAGTCTCTTTTCTCGGAGCCTCGTTAAAATCACTTTCGTCCATATCACTGAAAAAACCAGCCATATCCATACCTCTCTTTCTTGTACTTACAGGTCTTTTAAAAATTCTGTCTCGCCATTTCTTTTTGTGATCAGCCATTTTTCGCACTTGCCGACCACCCGGTTAAAAGCAACCGGTCCGAAAGATCTGGAATCCCCGGAATGGTTACGGTTATCCCCGATCACGAAGATGCTGTCTTCGTCAATCAAGACCTCCTTCTCGGCAACCCCGATCACAGTGATCTCTTCGGTCAGATACGGATCCTCCAGGGGTTCTCCGTTAATATAAATCCGGCCATCCCGGATACAGATCGTTTCTCCCGGTAGCCCGATCACCCGCTTGATCAGAAACAAGCCATTCTCCGGACTCCTCACCACGACAATATCAAAGCGCTGGATATCCGCAGCGGACTGGTAAGCCACCTTATTCATCACCATAACATCTTTTTCGTAGAGCGTCTGCTCCATCGAATGGCCGTTAACCACCGGGAAAGATATGAACCGGGTGATGATCATCCAGATGACAAAAACGATCGCAAAAGAGATGTAAAAAGTCCTGGTCACCTTCGGCGGGATCAGTGGTTTGACTGCTTCTTCCGAATTGCTGTTTTCCGTCTGTATTTCCTTATTTGGTTCCACTGGATCCAAAACCTCCCCTGTCTTCTGCGTTCAGGTGTTCTACTTCTTCGAATTCCACCTGCGGCTGACGCTCCATAATGCGGAACTGGCAGATGCGGTCACCTCTCTCCACTGTCGTATCTTCCATTGCCACTACCGGCATCATCCACTCGTCGTTATCTCCGGAGTAGGAATTGTCGATCACGCCAACGGAATTGGCCTGCAGGATATGCCATTTCTTAAATGTGGAAGATCTCGGGGCCAGATGAGCCTCATATCCGTCCGGCAGGATCATCCCGACACCCAGTCGGATCAGCTTCATCTCACCCTTGCGGATGTTATATGTTTCATTTGCACACAAGTCTACCCAGTCGCCGTTTGCACGGATCACCACCGGATCCTGCTTCTGTCCCAACGCATTTTCGAAATACTTGATCTTGATCTTCATAAATATCTCCTTATTTTCTTGTCTTACAGCCGCAAGCTGTGGTATAGTTTTAAGGGCTCAAAATGAGCTTCCTGTTATATATGAAAAACAAAATTTTCCGTTTTTCATATATCTCTATAAGACTAACTATCAATGGAGGTGTAAAAAATGATCTACCTGATCGAAAGCAATATGTTCGTCCAGCTGGGCGCAGAAAAGATCAAATCTCTGACTGCAAGGGATACGATTATCCTGCTGTTCTTCCACGATGACACTATGCCGATCTCTATGGTAAAGATGCTGTCATCCTTAAAAGCCAATCTGGAGATCAAAGAACTGCCGGAATGCGAATCCGAAGAACAGAATAAACTGATCATGGCTTATACGCTTGGACGGGTTGCAGAGCAGTACAAACAGTCCGGAAAGATCCGTATCTACTCCGAGAACCTGGCTTTCATCGCTGAAATGCCGGAGATCGCAGCAGAACTCGGCCTGATTATGGACGATGAAGTAAAGAAAGCTCCGAAAAAACCGAAGACTTCCGAGCCAAAAGCGAAAGCCGATCTGAAGGAAAAGAAACCCGTAGAAAAGGCACAGCCTGCTGTAGAGGAGAAAGCTCCGGAAAAGCAAAACACAGAGCAGTCATCCAAGCGTGGCCGCAAGAAAAAGAACTTCAGTATCGTCGAAATGATCTGTGAGCGTGGCGGTGAAAAGCTCCGTCCTCTGGTAGAATCGAGTGAAGCCGGCCTGATCGCAGCGATCAAGAATGCGACAGACGCCAAGATCGGACTCCGTACCCAGCTCCAGATGCTCTTTCTGGAAGAGAAAGGCTGGGAGGATGTGCTGAAGATTCTGCAGCCGGAGTTTGAAACATTAAAGAAAAGCTTGTAACTCGCCGATACAGTAGTAGTTGGCGGTCCGTGCCGTATGTCTCCCATACCGGCTTTCGGGCTGCTCTACGCACACACTTCCTTAAAAAGGGACGCCGCTTTGCGGCTTTCCTATAAAAGGACCCAGGTATTAACCTGCTTCCCCTTTTGGAAAAGGTGTGTGTTTTACATATCAGGGCAGTCCGGTAAAACGGGCTGCTCTTTTTTATCCTTTTTTCATATAACAACAGAGATATAAAGAAAGGATACTCTGCTTATGATCTATAAGGATAATGAGAAACCAAGAATCTTTTTCGATATGGATGGTACTCTGGCAGAATGGCGGAATATCACGCTCACGATCGAGAGCGATGAAGACCGGTATAAGGTGATGCAGATCTTAAATGAGATCCTGCTCACTCCGGGATACTTCTCTACTCTGGAACCTCATCAGAATATGCTGGATGCTATGGAGATCTTAAACGATAAATATGAGGTCTACATCTTGTCCTGTGCAATCCCAAAGGATGGAGATCCTTCTCCCGCAGCAGAAAAGACAGAGTGGCTAGGGCAGCATGCTCCATACTTAAAGCCAGAGCAGATCGTCTTTGTTCCGGATGGACAGGATAAATCCCGTTTTATCCCGGGTGGTATCCGAGAGACGGATTTTCTGGTGGACGATTACACCAAAAACCTGATCGATTTCGATGCTGCCGGGGGATGCGGGATCAAAGCTATGAATTTTGTAAACGGAACAAAGGGCCGCTGGAACGGATCCGCCATCAGTATCACATCAGATCCAAAGGATATTGCGGATTCTGTCGAGATGATTCTGAAAGGTTTTAAGATCCGGCAGGACGCTCCACAGAAAAAACAGCCGATCACCAGTATTGATAAAGATACCGATGTTCGGAAGCTGGCAGAAGATATAGGACTTGTAAAAGAGTAAAGAGCGGGATCCCGCTCTTTCTTTTTTATCAGTCTCTTTCCGGCGCCAGAACATTCCAGATCTTTTCCTTGGCACACCGGTTATGATAACAGACGGCCGCTTTTGTGATACCTCTCTCTTCTGCGATCTCTGTAAGCGATAAATGTCTGAAATACAGATCATTAACGATCTGTTTCTGCATCGGACTCAGACCACTCATTGCTCTGCGAATATTCTCCAAAGTCTCATAATACATCATATCTTCTTCGGTAGAGTTGCCAGCGACCGAAAGGATGCTTTCGAATTCAGCACCGTCTTCTTCGCACTCCACATTGTAAGAGAGCGTCCGGTCGTAGAACGTCTTCTGACTTTTCTCTTCCCTCCAGAGTTCCCGCTTAAATTCATCATATACTTCCGGCTCCATTTCTACTTCTTCGCCGGTAGCTCGGACCAGGACGGTACAGGTCTTGTTGCAAAGAATATAATCCCGGAATTTGTTAAAGTACCAGGGGCGGTTAATATCCTTGTACGGTTCTGTCATTGATTTTTCCTTCATGCGCTCATAAAAGTTCATCTCTGTCTCCTCTTTTCTTTCTCAGATTAGCTTTTATATATGAAAAAACATTTTTAACCAGATATTGTGGCGGAAGATTTACAGTATACAATATATCTACTATTAAGGGTTTATTACGCATAATCAAATTTATGCCGGCCAGAATATACAGAATACACGATTTATCTAATTTTTCCTCAAAATATATGATCCAGGACACCCAAAATGGCTTTTTGTGTAATAAACTCTTATAAGTAGCGGTTCTTTTTCGATTTCTCACAACCCTCTCTTATCCAAAATAAAAAAATGTGACCAATATACTGGTCACACTTTTCTATCCTTATTAACATACTATATGTTAAAATATTTCACATATTGATTGCCATTACATCATATTTGAGTTCCAGCAGCAGATCCAGTGTCTCTCCGGACGCCCGCTTTTGTAACATCCTCTGCAGCACCGATAAAAACTTATCAGGATAATCTCTCTGCCAATTACTGTCTTCCTTCCGCACCATCTCATCGATCTTATCGATCAGCATCTGTTTTGGGGAACATAACATCGACCCATCTCCGGCCCGGTCGTAGATCTTACAAAGCTCTTCAAACCAGAATACAAACTCTGCATATTGGTCCGCTCGCTTTATGATGTAATGGTACAACAGAGTCATCTCTACATCCTGCTCCGGATCCGACCCCAGATATTCAAAATGTCCCGGAGAGTATTTCATCTCCAGGACTTTCTTGTTTTCTCCCTGCAGTGCGTAGATCCAAAACTGCCGGTCATTATTCGGATGTGTTGCCACGATCTTCGTACCGTTTTTCATCGTGTGTAACGGTATGTATGATACATATCTGATCAAAGTTTTAACCCCTCATGTATTATCAATGCTAATCTGTATATTCGGATCGTATCCGATATCGCAGCGATAGTCAAAAGATATTTCGATATTGCCGCCAACTCCAAAGCGGTAATCTGCCGGCAGGTTGTTTAAAACTTCCTGCTTGTCAGATAGCATCGCCAGAATCTCTTCATAGGTCTTTTGGTATTCCATCGAGAGATCTCCGCTGATCGCAATCTGTGTGATCCGATATTGCCCATCTCCGGTAAAACAGATCGTCACATTGACCGGAAAATGATATCCGGGATTACTCTCCAGGATCTGCACGGCGGATGTGATGTTCTCCCAGCTGGTAAAATCCTTTGCTGCCATATCCCGATATTCCTGCGGCACTTTATCCAGAAGTTCGGTATTGATCTCGAAGGAAAAGGTTGTGGTATATCCGCTTTCCGTCTGCAGGGTGACCGCCTTTTTCTTCCCGACGGTCTCTGCGATAAAGTTTAGTGCCGGGACCAGATCTCCGGTACTTAACGGTTTTGCATCGTCTTCGGTGATATAGCTGCTGATATCGTTCCACTCACCATTATCTGTCCGCAGGATCGCCTTTTTGGTATCACGCTCGATCAGGATTTCCGAAGAGGTGTCCGGGTCTTCGCCGAGCATGCTGCTTAAGATCGTCGCCACTTTATCCTGACTGGAAGTGATCACGCTGTTGGAAACATTTTTGGTGTGGATATAATTTCCACTCCACTCGTTTCCGCTCAGGCTCATCAGATCAATCCTGGCATCCAGTCCATCCTCTGCCTTGATCCCGCTGTGTGTGTACAACGTGTTCAGGTCGCTCTTTACGGATTCCGACAATTCCGTGAATTGCAGATCCCCCTGGATGGATACGGATGTCGTTGCGTTTGTGGAGTAGACTGCTTCTACCGCAGTATGCTTCATCAGTTCGTCATACCCGACTTTGTGCTTTAAGTTGATCGGGATGAGGAATCCGGCCGCTACTGCTATCACCACGATCACCGCCGCTTTGATCCGGCTGTTTCTTTTAGCTCTGGCGGCCTGCTTCCGGCGGTTGGTTTTCTTGCTCATTTTGCATTCTCCTGCGTCTTTATTGGGCTTTTACCCTACACAGGGTATATGAAAAATAAGATTTCACGAAAAACCGCTTGTTCTAGCCGCCACTGTCCATTGCGAGCAGCCTGTGGTCTTCTTCCTGCCAGCTTTGATCTGCGGCCGCTATTTCTGCAAAACCTTCTGTCCGGCGTTTTAGAAAATCCAGGATATTTTCCGCCTGACTGGTTGCCATAAGATCTCCGGATCCGGTTTCTGCTGTCTTCGGCTGAATCTCCGCCAAAAATGCTCCGTTTTTCAAAAAAGCCCTATTTTTCGGGGTCGCTTCCGTGGAAGCCGCTAAAATACAGTGTTTTTCGGGCACGATATCGCTCAAAACCGCATGAATACTTAACGAATTTTGACCGGCTTCAAAAATGGGTTCGTTGCTATAAGCAAAAACATACTCTTTGGGGCTATTATTCTCCACCAATACCTCATGCTTTTTAGCGTTTTTATGGGCTTTCGGGGCATTATTCTTCACGATACCACTACTTTGGGCAGTATTGCTATTCCCCACCATCGATCCTTGCTGAAGAATGTTCTTTTGTTCGGATTTTTGGGGTAGTTGACATAAAACTTCCCCATCTGCGTCATTTTTCGAACTTTTGTTCTTGTTTTGATCACAGGAATTACCGACAGAATGGTATACTCCCATTGTCTTTAACCAGCGCTGTACGGTATCCCATTTGCGGTCCAGCCGGCCTGCGATCTCGGCGATCGATACGCCGGACAAATACATACTCTTAGCCAGGTCTTTATCCTGCGCCTTCTTTTCTTTATTTGCTTCGATCTTATCCATGCGTCTCTGCCGGCCATAGAGGTTGATCATTTCAACTTCTTCTCTGGTCAGGTTCATCAGTTTTTCGAAGAAGATACCTTTATGGGTATACGGACGAGGACTATAGATGATATTGTCCAATTCCGCAGCAGTTAATGGTGTTGGAAGAGAACTGTTCATCTCCCGCAGCATACGGATCGACATGGTGGGTTCTTCATAGGCGATCTGTAAATTACGCCAAAACAGGAACAACGCATGACGCTGTTCCGTCAAATCCAGACTTCCACGTTTTTTGATGAGCATACGGATCTGCTCCAGTCGTACTGCTGCACAATTCCTGCTTGCCGGGTTTAACCCGTTCGGATTCGGCCAGCGGATCTCCCTGGTTTCTCCCTTATCCTTGCATTCTTCGTCAGCAGCATCTTCCTGTATCTTTCCGTCCAGAATATCCAGTTCTCTTTGGAATTCCTTTATCTTAGCTTCGACATCTGCACGGTCTTTTTCCAGAAGACACATATCATAGAGTGCTTCGTGCTGCTCGATATCTCTTTCAATATCCCCCCGCGTACGCACTTTGACCGGTTCTGTAACAATCTCTTCCAAAACCGTCTCTTCGGTGGACGCACCAGAGTTGTTTTCATCTTCGATGGACGCAGCGGAGCTGCTTTCCCGTCCTGGGGACGCTGCTACGCAGCCTTCCTCCTCAAGGGACGCAGCAGAGCTGCTTTTTTCTATTTCTTTCTGAACGGCCTTTTCCTGGCGGGCTTTTTCCCGTTCCGCCTTTAATTCGGTCTCTCTCTTTCTCTTTTCCTGCTCTTTCCTGCGTTTCTCACGCTCTTTCTGCGCTTCTGCAGTATCCCACAGTTCTCTTCTGGACTGATCCAGTGCTTCGATCTTTTTCTTCTTTTCCCGGATCATCACATCCAGTTTGTCATATCTGGCATCCTTTGGGATTCTGAGTTCTTCACAGTGATCTTTTAAGTTCTGGCGATTCAAAGAAGAAGTAAAGATCAATGTGGCCACTTTACCGCTCTTGGAATCCATATATCCCGGAAGACAGCACATATCGGAACGCTCGCCGGTCGAAACCGAAACCTCGATACGTTCTGTCGGATAATGCTCCTTCAGATAGTTGATCGCCTTTTCTTCCCAGTCTAATGCTACCAATTTGTGGTATCTGGAACGCTGCATCTCACAGACATCAATGATGTCATGATCATAGGCCATATAGAGCTCCAGCCCGCTTCCGGTCAATACCGCCATATTGACTCCCGGCAGCTTCCTGCGGCTCACCATGTTCTTATAAATATCGTAGCAGATCTCCAGCAGGTCATCTTCGATCAAGTCGGGGAAATCCAGACGCAGATTAACGCCACGGATAAAACCGGAGTCGGATTTGCGGCTCTCGAAGTTCTCAGGCATATAGTTTACCGACAGATAAACATCTTTTGCTGTCTCGATATCCGGAAACTCTTTGTAGTCGGAAATAACATGACTTTCGCCATCCGAAGAAAGAATGGCTTTTTTCTCATAGAAAGAATGCGCATAGCGGGCATAAAAATCCAGAGCCTTCCTGCGGGTCTCCAGATCTTCATTATAACCAAAAGATTTTGAAAATTGGTTCTGGCCGTTAAACATTCTTTTCCCTTCTCAGATCGTTTTTCTTTATTGTATCATTATATGAAAAATAAAAAATAACGAATCATTTCTTTCAAAGATGCAGATACCCGCCATTTTTTAACCATATATTAGTCAATATTTTGGCAGGTATTGTATATTCTGCATAAAAATCTGTAGATAAATTCGTGATTTTCGGGAAAACTCCGTTTTCCTTATCGGGATATCTTCGAAATCCTTATCGCACCCCTTTGGGGTTTGGTGGACTATAGCTCTAATCCGTTATCCTCTTCCACGGGTACGATCGCATCTTCCGATGCCTTTTCCGGCTCATCTACATTGTGTTGTAAGCCGCCTTCCCGAAGATCGCAAGTTGCTTTGATCTCTCCCGTCTGGGTGTCGAGGAAGAACAGGTTTTTCTTCTTCAGGTTCTTGAACTGGCTCTCCAGCCGGCTCCAGTTACCGCCGCCCTTTCCGGCGCCAATACCGTCTGTGATCTTAAAGGTATTGTCCTCGGATTCCGTCTCGTGAACCACCGGCAGATAGACCGCTTTATCCGGGAATTTATCACAGATGGCAGCTACACGGCTGACCAGGATCTTTTCATTAGTATACTGGATGCCATCCTGTTCTGCATTCCCCTGGGTATGTCTGGAGAAAATGGATGCCACAAATAGGTTGGTATCCGCTTCTCCGATCTTGATCTTGCCAAACAGGGAATCCGGGTCGCTGCTACGGACCGTTGCAAAATAATCCCGGCGCAGCTTCGGGAACTGCCCGTACATTCGGCTGGAGAATCCTTTCTGGATCAGACCATCGCAGCTCACCTGGTGGCAGACAATGCCCTCGGTGATACCAAAGAGCTTATCCTCGAAGGTGCTCTTTCCGATCGGACACGGCAGATCAAAAGCATTGTAGAGTTCTTTTGCGATTTCCATCGTAGCGATCGTATCGGCAGCCGCATCGTGAGCATTCATAAGGAAGGTGTCTGCTTTTTCCGGACACAGCATTTTCATTGCATGGACCAGTTTATGCGGCACACTCTCACCAATCTTGCGGGTGTATGTTTTATAGAGCGGCAGGATATCTTCCAGAGACATCGGCGGAGTGATCTCTTCGATATGTTTTTTGATATCCCTGTCTGTCGCCTCTTCCAGCGGGATCCCGTAGCGTTCCATTATTTTGTAGCATCTGGATAGCTTTTTTTCGGCGATCACGCTCTCGGCGTTATCAATATAATCCAGAACCTTACGGTATTCCCGGTATTTTTCGTTATCGACCGGCTCCATCGCATCCAGCTCTTTTACAGAGGATAAACATAGCTCTTCTTTCAGCTCGGTGCGGAGCCGCTTCTTTTCCAGAGACAACCAATTCATCTCCTCCACAGCCTGCTTATAGTCATCCCGGTCGTTATAGGCGTCGTCTGAGCAGGTCTTGATGCGCTCTTTCCACTGATCCGGATATTTTTTCCGCATCTCCAGTTCTTTCTTGACAAAATCGTAGCCAAACCGGGCCTCTGTCATCTTGCGGTCGAACGGGACATTATATCCGATAATCTTGTCCGCATTGTCGAAGATCTTCCGGACCACCTCTGCCACTTTATCTGCCGACGGAGCGTTTTTAACCATCTCCGGAGAGATCCCATGAACCTTCTGGGAATCTTCCCAATGGGTACAATTCTGCGGTTTTACATAAGTGTCCAATAAAATGGACCCATCCTGACCAACGATCGTGATCTGCAGAATATCATCATACTTTGCGGACAAGCCGGTAGTCTCGGTGTCGAAAGCAACCAGGCCGCCCTGCTGGATCTTATAGGAAACCACCGAGGTTTCTTTCTGGAATACCAGACCCATTTCTTTACGGATATCTTCCCGGACTTCCTCCAGGAGTTTACCCATAATATTCTGTCCACGGCCGTTAAACAGCCCCCAGTAAGTATCATGATAGTCGTTTTCCATTGTGATTGAGCCGCCGCACTGCAGAAGCTTATGCCGCAGAGTCGGGTTTTTGAACTTTGCAGTCAGAACCCGCTTCATCTCCAGCAGCTTGACATCATCCCAGTCTTCCCGGACCTCCCGCTTTTTAAACTTCTTGGAAGCCGCTTTTGCCTCTTTCGGCCCCATTTGCGTGATCTGTTCTGCTAAAACCGGGGCTTTACACGCCTGGAAAGCCGCCTCGGCTGATCCAAAACGGTATTTCTTCCCATCGATTTCCAGATCCATCGGGTATTGTGCGCTGTTATTCAAAAACCAGTATTCACCGAAGAACTTCACTGTTTTTCTCCTTTTTATCTGATCTATAGCTGGTGCCGTTACTATCTTTATATGAAAAATAAAAAAGGAACCCGTCTGTGAATAACAGGCGGGCTCCCGCAGTAAGGCTTAATACGATGCGCCGTCACGGTCGTCCGTGCAGTCCTGGCAATCACAGTAATCCGTATTGATTACAGCTTCCAGCAGCTCTTCCGAAGCCTTTCCTTCCTGTACAACCTTCATAGCGATCACTTCCTTTCTTAGCAAGAGTTATGTCTATGGAATATAATGTTCCATATACAACGAAATAACTTTTACAAGCTCATCATAGGTGATCTTACATCTTGCATTCTTTGTGTGAAGCGCAGTCTGGCATCCGCCCTGACACATCGGAAGCAGCTTACAGTCTATACACTTCTCTTCGATCTTTGTGGTAGCCCAGTCATTCATTATGTCGCTCTTCAAACTGTCTCCAAAGACGGTTCCGACGGTGCTCTTTGCACACTCACAGCATTTTACGATCACACCATCCGGCATAATGGAAAATCCACCGATATTTTTTGCTGCACACACGCTGTTATTCAGCCGAACAGAGATTAGTTTTTGTGGATTGGTGTATCCATACTTTGCCATTAACTGAAGCAAAGACAGAAAACCTTCCTCTGCTTTTCCGGTGGATGAGTAGTTCATTTCCCCATAGTTGATCCCTACTGCCCATACGGGAGCCAGGTGCAGCGACAGATTTTTGTCTGTTCCGAACCGATTGTGGAACTCTTCGATCAGCCGGACGATACCATCATAATTATGCTTATTATAGTTCATTCGGACGGAGACTTTAATCTTATTGTCCAGAAGAAATCCGATATTGTCCATAACGGTAGCAAAATAGGATTTTCCGTCCTTATACCGTTTGATCTCATCATAAGCAGCCCCATATCCGTCCAAAGTGATCTGGCAGACGGAGATCTCCAAAAGATCCTTCATTTCTTTTGCAAAATCTTTATCAATCAGGCTGCCATTGGTGATCACCTGATACTCTCCGGTGATATTTTTTCGGTCGAACAGGTTCTTTAAACTGTTGTGAAGGAGCCGAGTGACATTCTTTTGAAGAAAGGGTTCTCCACCGAACCAGATGATCTTTACGGTATCTCCTTCTTCTGTCGTCCGGTTGATAAAATCAACCGTAGCTTTCATTGTATGAGCATCCATATTTTTTACTGGATAGCCCTTTTCGAAACAGTATTCACACTCAGCATTGCATGCAGTCGTTGGAAGGATCCGGTAATACGGCTTCCGCTTATTTACAGCAATATTTCTGGCCTGGTCGATCAGATTCCGCTCATCTACGGATGGATCGATCAAAAAGCCATTCTGCGCCAGGATTTTGATCTCTTCCTCCGAAAGCGTCTCTTCTTCATACCGCCTTTTACAGTCCTCATCCAGAATGATAAACCCGCCGGACATCGTATTGAAAAAGCCACAACTTCCCTTATGTGGAATAATGATCGTATAGTTCGATTTTTTATAATTCATAAGTACCCCAGCCTCTCTCCAAGAGGCGCCGCTTTGCGGCTCCCTCTTTTTTACTATATGAAAAATAAAAAATAACGCCTGCTTTTTACACAGGCGTCATCTGGATCATCGTTCTTTTTCTTCAAGATAATGTTCCGGCTGATTTGTCCACAGGATCTTCAGAGGGGCTTCACCGTTACATTTTCCCCACTCATCTTTTGATAGTATAACGACTTCTCTGCTTGCGTCTTTTGGTCTGGCATCTCCTTTAAGCGCTGCAGATCTTGCATCTTTCAGACTGTAATATTGTCCAGCCTCGAATCCATTCACCGGCAGCCCGTCACTGTTTCTGTCCTGCTCATCATCAATCCATAAAACGAGAAAACCAGGCTCCGGAGGATTAAAACTTCTCAGATCATAAGGATGTGTCATATGTCTTTTTCCCCTTCTTCATCCAGATTGAACACATGAAAATGTTCTTCCGTTTCTGCCATTGCTTTTATAAAACATTTTTCGATAAACGACTTATCTGTGGTCCTTGAGGTACTTTCTTTATATTCGCAGAACACTTTTAAGGCATATTTTGCCATTTTGTCCGCTTCTTTTACCGTGATACTGTTCGGGATATTTGTCCGAACGGACGCTGCAATAGACCCATTGTATCTACCATCTTTATCCCGGATGCTCAGGTCCGCCACCAGCTCATCGTAAAGAGAACAGTGCCAGAGCGTAACACGCCCTGTTTCGTTTTCCGCAAATCCAGGAGTACCCGTCTTACACATCGGAATATCGGGTTTTTCAAACCAATCCTGATCCAGATGAAGATCCAGGATATCATTCACCTGCGAAATCTGCACATAGTCGATATGCTCCGTATGTCCATAGTCGTCCACATATTCGTCTTCGCCGGTTCTTTCCAGAGCATTGATATCCTTGCGGATATTTTTCAAGACCTCCATATTATGCAGGGCCATCTTGAAGAATTTATAGGTATCGCTGTTTTTGGAATCTTCTGCCATCTCCAGCTGCAGCTTCCCGAATTCTTCGAATTCCTTTTCGGTCATATACTCTTCGTTTTTCTTTATGAATTTCATCTAGTTCCTCTCCTCATCATAAAGGTCGTCACCATCAAACAGATCCTCCGGCTCATTACCGTAGTAGTCCTGCAATTCGAAATCCAGGTTGGTAAGCGGACCATAGTTTCCATTTATTGCCTGTTCCATTGCCAACACCTCTGCCTCGTCCCGGTTTTGTGCCTCCACATCCGGCTCGATAAAACCAAAGGCGTGCATAGACACACTGTAGGTACCATTGTCGCATTCCTCCACTTCCGGATCATCATATTCACAGGAAGACAGATCTTCAAAGTCTGCGTTACAGAACTGGTTTTTTGCTTCTTCCAATGCTTCTTCTTCGGAGCTGCACTGCAGTCCTAAAACCTCGAAAGTGCCTTCCACTTTAATCTGAACTACATAGTTATTCATAAGTCTTTATCCTCCTCGTCGTCCCTATCCACTGAATCGGAATCTTCCAGGTCATCCATGTCTGCCACATCCATCATATTGACCATAACAGCGTCATATGCGATATCCACATCTTCCAGGTCTTTAAAATCGGTCTTCATTGCAATCTCATTTGCCTGAATCTTTGCATCTTCCGGGCCGGAAGCATCATCGATCTTGATCTTGTAGGTGCCGTGGATTGTATATTCGAACTCGCTGCCCCCGTTTGCGAAGAAACGCTTGCTATCCAGTGAATATTTCATATTCTCCAGCGGGCCAAAATCTGTATCTTTTACAATCTCTTCCGCACCTTCATAGTCCAGGTCACCTTCCGGATTGTCCGGGCCTACATTGATATTATCCACAACACATCCGAATTTACCGGATACATTAAAATATACTTCGTACTTCATATCTATCTCCTTTCCGTTTTGCTGCTTTTCTGTTCCAGGGTCGCCGCTGTGCGGCTTTCCTTTCAGGGACGCTGTTACACGGCTTCCCTTTCTAATGGGTGCTGTTTTTAATCTATATGGGTACTCAGCCAATATTTTTCCACTTCACGGATCTGTACATAAACCTCTTCCTGTTTTTTTAAAGACTGGTACTCTTCATATGCGATCATCATAAAAATGATTGGAAAAATGGACAGCAAAAACATTATCATTGTTTTCATGGCTCCCTCTGGTCTTCTTCCAGCTGCTCAATTTCCTGTGCCGTGATCGTACATAACCTGGTATAATCTTCGGTTGCGGGGTCTTCCCAGGAGATCATTCGGATATCGCCCTCCTCATACCCGTCTTTTTCGTGGTATAGTTCGTACAGATCTCCCGAAATCTCTTTGGTCAGAACTTCTGCCATAAATAGATCTACCGGGCCAAGTGTCTCGTTTTCCAAGCAAACAGAAGCCTGAAGCGTTTCGTTTTGCGCGATCTCAACTACCAGATCACCCTTTGGTGTCTCGATCTTCATTTGCGGCTGTTTTAACGCTTCATCAATCTTCTGTACCACGATCGGCACATTTTCTGCTTCAAACATATCCCGAAGTTCATGCAAAAGCTGTATTACATCTGCCATTATCCCATCTATCCTTTCTTAGAATGCTATTTTATAGTTCCTGTTTTTATATGAAAAAATAAAATAAAAAGGCAGCATCTTTTTACAGATGCCGCTATATTTCTATTCATCCGCCAGATCTTTATCTTTTACTTTTCGCATTTCCTCCATGATCTCGAAAAACAGGCTTTCCTGTGTCTTGCCGGGCCGCTTGGTTGCTGCCAGAAATTCCGAAATATCTTCCAGCGGGATAGCATCCATCTTCTGATAGTTTTTGTCGATCATCTCGATACGCTCTGTCATATTACAATGGTCGGAGATTGCTTTTTTCAGATCACCGATATCATTGATCTTGGAAAGATCGATCTCTTCTGCGATCTGCTCCAAAAGTCCTTCGTGGTGCATCAGTGCCGGCATCCCGTCGTCTCCAACGTCCTCTACATACAGATAAAGAGCCTTCGGATCTTCTGCATCATAAACCAGCAGGCCGCCGTTTCCAAACCGATCAATAACGGTACTGCCAAGCTCCTCACAGATCTCTTTTCGCAGCATCCTATTGTCCGTCTCTTCCAGGTCGTAGAAATAGCTGCGCATATCATCCAGCTCGGTGTAATATTCGTACCACTCAAGGAGCTCCTGCTTTTTCTCTTCTTCAAAATCGGAGTTCTCAAACAGCCTTCTTGTTTCAATAAGGTATCCAAAAACGCCTTCATTCAGGTATTCTTTGTAGGACAGCAGGCGTTCATTGTCATCCGCCATTATCTTCTCACGAATGCTCATCTGCGATGTGTCTTTTGGAGTGTAACGGACATCTTTACAGTCCACAAACTGAGACATCTCATCATCGATAAAATTATCTCCGGAAGCATAATTATCTCCATAGATCATTCTTCGTAAATCTATACTGATATCATCTTTGTGATCTTCATACCATTGTTTCCGCCATAACTCATAGGCGGTTCTTTTTACATAAGCTTCTTCCAGCATATTCTGCTCCTTCTTTAATAGATTAACGCAGCCACCCGCTTTGGCATCTTTTCGACCACCCGCTTTGGCGCTGCGTTAAAAATGTGTACCCGTTTGGTCACGGAGTGCAGCCTTTTCGAATATATGAAAAATAATCTGTATAATCGTTACTTCAGCCCCTCGATTGCCTGCTGCAGGTTGCTGATCTGAGCCTGGATCTCCGTCGGGAATACCATATCGCTCTGGATCCCGCCAAGATAGTTCTTTAGATCGTTGATCTTCTTCTCTTGTGCTTTTTCTTCAGCCAGTCTGATCTCTTCCTGTTTCAGTTTTTCCAGATCGATCGGAAAATCATAGTCTTTATAGAGCTTCTGCAGTTCTTCTTTTACCGTTTTGACCTGCATTTTCAGATCAGGATCTTTTTCATCTGCTGCGATATCATCGATATGTCTTAAAGAATGTTCAAGATTTCTTATCGCTTCCTCTTCATATTTCTTAAAATCCAGGATCTGGTTGTCCACCCAATTTTCCCAAAGGCATCTCACCATATCGTCCGGAAAATGGATCACTTCTGTTTTCTGCTCCGGAGTGATCGCACCATCTTTTGCTTCATAGTAATGGACCTCTACGCCCCATTCCTCATCCTCGTTCCGGATGTCAAACCCGATCACCCCGGTATCTTCTGCTGCATCCAGTTCTTTGATGCGGCTGGAAGCCAGAGCCAGGCTGCGGAGATAGGAAACCTGGATAAGGGTTTTGTACAGATACATTGAGATCTCTTTTTCGCAATGAGATGTTTCCGAACTTTCACTTAAATATTCTCTGACATTTTCCATATCTCTTGGTGTTTGCTTGCGCCGCCGGCCGAAATGGTTGAGTCCTTCTCTGTCTTCCCAGATCTTACACCCCCTCTCATAAAACCGATCCGGGACGTTGCGGTAATTATAATTGATACACTGAAGTAATCTGTAAAGACCAAACGTAGCTGTTATCGGGAGGACCACCATGACCACCAATCCGAACATCCAGCTCCAACACCCCATTTCTTTGGCCAAAACCGGCCCAAAAATACTTGCTGCGCAAATTATGGTCCATAAAAACAGCATCGGATCTGTTTTTTCATTTGCATCTTCCGTAAGATCTCCATCCACAAAAGAACATTTGCGGTAGATCGTCTTTTTCAGAAAATTATCCCGCAGCTTATACAGTTTATCCATCAGCTCCGTCATTTTCTTTCCGTCATAACTGGAATGAACTATTTTTCTATGATCTTCCATATTCTTTTCTCCTACACTGTTGTTTTACAGATTGCTGTGTCTATCGCAGGGTTCTCAAATGCTTTTGGCCCCGAGAATACATCTGCCGGCGAGTCTTCGATATCCTTTACAGATCTTTCACTTTCAATATCCTTTTCTTTCCGCTTCAGATTCTTTAGCTCTTCTTCTGCCTTCTGAAGCGATCTTGTGATATCTTCGATCTCCGCTTCCTTTTTGTTTATCGCTTCTTCGACCTGGTTTTTGTATTTTCTCTGTGTCTTCGATCCTCTGACTTTTAACAGATCGGTTATCTTAAAGATCACATTCTGAAGCCCTCTTTCATCATAATCTATCTTGAAATCGACACTATCTGCCAGTGTGATCAGCCTTTCACAACCATCCGATATTCCATAATCAAAGACCGACAGATCCAGATAACCGGTTTCTTTATATGTATCGTAAAGATATTTTCCCGGATTCGTCAGGATATTTTCACGAGAGATCTGTACTTCGACACGCTTTTCTTCCGGAGTGATCGTTTCTCCCACTTCTTCCCATACAGCAGCGATCGCAAATTCATAATCCCTGCCCTTTAGCACAGGATAAACCTCATAGGTAACTTTTTTGAGATCCACCGGACATTTTTCTTTTAATTCCTGGAAAGATTCGTGGATGCACTGCAAATAAGAAACATCTTCCGCTAGTTCCAGCATCTGTGAAGAACATTCTTTGAAAAAATTTTTCTTTTTGTACGACCAGAACCATCCATGATATGGATCGCTCGATTTATAGTAGGTACCAAAAGGATCTCCGGAAAAGTCTTCCCAGCAGCCAAAATGGCTGTCTTTTTCTTTCCAGACAGGGTTTTTTTCATTCAATAAACCGCTCGCCATTGGAATCCTGGTTCTGCAAAAGCTAAGAAGAAACGTAATAATAGACGAAATCTGGAATAAAGTAAAAGCGATCACTTCATTGAGACCGGATAGTTTGTTTTCACCGACTATTATAAAACCGCAAAGCCATACAACGACGCAGAGAAATCTCTCGATCGTCAGAAATTTGTTTATCTTATAATCAGGATCTGTTTCATCATTGGATTTTCGCATGATATAGCTTTCATAATTATCCCGCAGGACATAATTTTTGATCATATCGTCCCGATAATCCAGAATGACTTCTTTGGCTTTCTCGGCATTCTCTCCCTGATATTTTGACAGGATCAGGTTGTTTTTCATATCCAAACCTCCTTTAGTGATATATGAAAAAATATTTTACACAAAAAAACAGCCTTTTATAGTAAGGGGAGATTGCTATAAAAAGGCGAAAAGGGCATAAAAACAGGGCGGTTCTTTCCGCCCTGGTGTGTTAATCCATATGTACTTCGGTATGTCCGATCTTTTTGCCGCAGCCCTTACAGATATCGTAAGACGGGATCTCTCCGGCTGGCTGGGTATCCTGCCACACATATTGGTGGTCGCAGGATCGCATAATATTGACACTTCCGATGGCCGGATAGGTCTTATCGTGAACGATCTTTACATAATAGCACAGCGAAACATTGGTAAGCGGGATTTCTTTCTCCGGGAACAGTGCGCTGCCCTTCCTGCCGATCGTGATCGTTTCCGGCTTTTCCGGCTCCGGTTTTGGAGCTTCCGAAGCTGCCGGCAGTATCTTTTCTTCAAGGGGTACCGCTGCGCAGCTTTTATCTCCGATATTGCTGATCGACTGCGCCGGATCAGAGACTTTCGGCAGTTCTGAAAGCGGAATAGGTCCGCTTGCTCCGGGAGTATCGGTTTTTGCCGGCGGATTGTTCTTCATGCGCTCATTCCGCTCATTGATCTGCGCCTGAAAATTCGTCATATCGTGTTTTGCAGGCGCACCTCCGGCAGTCTGTAAAGCTACGGTTGGCTTATTGGGGTCGTCATCGCTAAAAAGTGCAGTATTTAAGCAGTTCGGATCCCATTTTCCTTTATTTAACTCATCGGAGACTTTATTTGCCAGCTGTTTGGCGGTCTTCCAAAAATCTACACCCATCTCAGACCTCTCTCAATCCAGGATCCCGATCTTACGCAGGAACCACCGCAGTGTTTCACCATACTTATTGTAGATTGCTTTCAGCACTCTGGGGTCGCTGTCCAGTCTTTCTATTTCTTTGACCATCTCCTCTGCGGCGACACAGAAACCGTTGCTGATCTTTTCATCCCCGATCTGGTCATCATATGCATAAAAGCACATCAGTCCGGAGATCAGGATATCCATTTCATGGATATCCATCATAAAAGGTTTGATCAATTTGACCTGTTTTCCACGTTCAAAAACACCGTGTGTGATCCCTTTACTGAGCAGATTATCAAGATTATCCGCTCCGGTGTACTTCTGGAACCAGTCTTTTGCAAACAATACATCAAATAAGTTCGCTGCGCAATCTTTTACTCCGGCAGAACTTGCAGCCAGTACCGACGGCTTTCTCTCCCTCAAGAGCTCTGTTTTCTTGATCAGGTCATTGCACTCTTTGCTGATCCCGTCTACCGCAATCCGGTCCTGGGAGTTGCCGTCATCGTGAAGGATCCCGGAAAGCAGCTGATCGGCTTGAGTCTTTAGATATTCCAGCACCTGCAGTGTCTGCGCAATACCATCTTCCATCCATGAAGCATATCCTTCGTTATCTGCTGCATCGGAGTAATACTGATAACATCTCCGGCAGTCCTCAAGAGAAGTATGAAAACTCGCTATCTGTTCCATTATCTTTTCATCCCTCATACGCCAAATTTTACAAAAAACGAATAGGCAATGATATTCTCATCGCCTATATGTTTTATTTTCTCCTTCGGGAGCACAACTGTTATTTTTGCCCCTCTTACATTATATGAAAAATTACATTTTTTAATCTGTATCAGGCGTTCGGATCGTCCGGAGCCTGCCACTGGCCGGCATCATCCGGAGCCGGTTTGGAGAACCAATGGGCGCCGACATGCTCAAACGGAACACCGAAATTGTGATAATGGCCTGTCCTGAACCACATTACGCTGTAGTCGATCTGGCCTTCCAGTTCTGTATCTACGCACTGAACGGTACTTTCCTTTGGATTGGTCTCGAAGATTGATCCATAGGCGACTACATCGAAGACACCTTTTTTAAGGATGGCACTTTTTACAGATCCGTCTCCGGCAGCTGCCATATTCAGAACGCAGTCGGTCACCAGCCGGCGTCCCAGGGATGACTGGTTGCCGCTCTCCGCCTCCACAAGTTTATAAAGCAGCTCCTCTTCCGATACACTCTGGATGTATTCATCCACATCGAAGTTGACTACACGGCCTTTGCGGAAGACGGTATAGGTTCGACCTTCTTCGGTCACGATCGTTGCTTTGGCGATGTATGCCGACGGATGACTCTCTACCGCATTTTGGGTGATCTGATCCAGCTCATGGTCTGCCAGGTCTTCACCACTCTCCACTTCTTCTGCTTCGCAGATGGTCTCCATCAGATCTTCTTCAGCCGCCTCTTCTTCGGTGGACACTTCTTCAACCACTGCTTCTTCCACCACCGGCTCTTTTGCAGCAGCATCTTCTGCAACAATCTCTTCCGGCTCTGTAGGTACCTCTGCCATTGCCTCAATTTCCTCTTTTACGGTCTGCTCCGACACTTCTTCCCCTTCCGCATGAGACAGTTTCCACTCGCTGCAGAACAAAACCATAATACAAAAAGCCAATACGCACAAATGGTTTTTATGTAAACTACCGATCAAATCCTTGATTTTATTATTCATAGTTCCTCCCTCTTTTGACAAATGTTTGCTACTGTTTACTTTTTCATCGTCCCTATTATATGAAAAATAAAATATTACGAAATTGTTACAAAATTTTCCTGTATAAAATGCAAAAATCTGCAGAAAAACAAATTTTTCATATAGTATATGGATTATTGCGTGTAATAGAGAAAAAAGGAGAGATGAAAATGAAAAAGTATATGGATATCGAGAGTATACGTGAAGCCAGTATTGATGCAGAAGCAGGAACAATTTCAGAACCAAACTACAACGGTTTTATCCCCGGAGAGCGGATTGTGATCCAGACAATGGTGAACGGCCGGATCGGGTCGTTTGAATATGACGCTTCCAAAGACCATCTGATCGCCTATAGTGAAGATGATGAATTGGACCGGGAACATACCAATCATGGGTTTTGGGATTATATCCAGTCTCTTTCAGCGGAGGAATTCCGTGAAGACTGCAAATATGTGCCTTTTGGTGAGTGGATCACACATGCGGGTACCGAATATGAAGAAGGTGTGTATCATAAGTTCTTCGTTTTTGATATCTGGAACAAGAGAGATCTTGGCTGGATGGATCAGGATTTTGTAAAGGAATTCTGCAAGCGGCACCATCTGGAGTATGTGAATACGATCTATAACGGTCCTTTCATATCCTGGGAACACTGCCGATCTTTCTTAAATCATCACTGGAAAGCAAAAGATCTGGAAGAAGGGATCGTTATCAAATCCCTGGATCGTCTCAGAAAGAATGGGACCCATCTTCCGGTCTATTTGAAGATCACAAATAAGATCGCCTAATATTGGGGTAAGGGGTTATATGAGATGTATATAAGAAGTGTCAAGCAGAAGAGTATTTTGATGGAGAAGGCAAAGCAGCTCTTCGGAACAACTGATTCTTTTCGGGCAGCGGGATTTCTTCTGCCGGATGGAGAGCTTCTGGATTTTGGAACAAAGGACGGCGACTACCGGATCAAGCCGTATGACGAGATCGCAAAAATCTTCGATAAAAAGATCGAAAACCCGTCGCTGGCTTTTACAAAGCTTGGGGCGATAAAGATCGTGGATTTTGGCTTTGAACTGGTAATCGCGCCCACTTTTGAACAAAAAGTCCGTTTGAATCAGTTTCTGGCGGAATACCGGGATCAGTATGGCCAGGCACATGGAACAATCCTAAATGGGGAGGGAAAACGTGTCTGTACGGAAGAATACAACAGCAAGATCTATCGTATCGAGTTTTGGAACCGCTTTAATAAAGGTTTAGACCAAAGGGGGTTATTATGAACCGAAAAAACTGCAGCAGCGTATCACTTCGCTTAATGCATAATTATGTAAAGACCATCCCTTCTGACCGGGATACCGTGGAAGTTAAGATCTATGGTATCCGCCGGCAGTGCGCTTTTTCGGAGGGACAGTATGTTGAATTCTCTATTGCATCCCAGCTTTCTCTGGAGCTGGATGAAAAAGAGGACAATATGGATTATCAGAATACTGACCGGCCAGACGAGACTTTTCGGCATACTTTCTTCCAGCTGGTCAAACAGTCCCTGCTGGAGTCCATTACTTTCCACTTTGAAGATGGATCGGAAGAAGAGATCCGTATCCCGCTCGCATCCCAGAAAATCTATTTGGATATGTTTAACGGACTGCATCTGATGCTGACCGATGTCCCGGTCTCCTACCCGTTTGCAGATCATTTTAAAATATAGTTTTCCAAAATGGTACCGAAATTACCACTTTCCGGCTGTTTTGTCTAAAAATGTGGTCATTTTGGTCGGATTTTGGTATCCAGGTAGTAAAATGTATCGGCTTGAATATCGGCCGGTCTTACAGCAAAATATATACTAAAGGGGGCAGCTGCAAAGCGGCTTCCCGAATTAGAGAGGACAGCCGCTCTGCGGCATCCCTGAAAGGAAAGCTGCGAAGCAGCGTCCATCGTAGAGGGGAGCAGCGGAGCTGCTTTCCTCGGAGAGGAGATGAGATTACAATGAAAAAAGGACCTATCGTTCTCGCTGCAGTCGGTATTATCACAGCAGCCGCTTTTATCGCCGGGCTTGTGAAGAAGACCTGTGGCACAAAAGAAGACCCGGATCTTGGATCCGCATCGGAATTCACAAAGAAATACGCAGATAAGGAGGAATAAGATGAAGACAAAAGAAGATCCGATAAAGGATTTCAGAAATGCCTACAACAATGCGATCCTGTCACAGAACGCATTTATATCGATGAATACCAGAAAGCATTTCAAGCCATTAAATACTCTTGTTTTTGGAGTATGCGGCTCAGGAAAAGGCAGATTTATCGTAAAACCCAATATACTGCAGATGAATGCCAACTATGTGGTCACAGATCCGATAAGCGAGAATCTGGATGCTACCGGAGAGATGCTGCGAAGAAACGGATACAATGTCCGGGTGTTTGGTACAGCCCCGTCCATCCTGGAAGACGGAAGAACAATGAAGTACAATCCGTTAAAATACTGCAGGGATGAGAAATCCGTAATATCTTTGGCAGAACACCTGCTTGAAATCTGGCACAAAGAAGATGATCGTCTGGATCCGTTCTGGGAAGATGCGACGAAAATGCTCTTATGTTCCTGTATCAGTCTTCTGGTGCTGCATCCGCAGAATGATGAACGGCCGTATGCACAGATCCCGGAAATTATCGGTAAAGAAACCTATCCGGTAACCTTATTTGGGCTTCTGGAGCTGGTTCGGCTGGCAGAAGATCTTAAAAAGTTCGGTGAGATCTTTGAGAATATCCGCGAATTTGAGGTAACGGGCAAAAATGAAGACGCCGTACCGTTCTGTCTCAAATCCTATGATGCCTTCTCTCTGAGCGGAGCAAAAACCCTGCGGGAGATCGTAATAGCCGCAGAAGTCGCACTGGACCGATTCAGTATTAAACAGCTCCGGGATCTGACAGATACGGATACGATCGATTTGGACTCTTTCGGAAAAGGCCGAGATGCTCTCTTTCTGATCTCGCCGTACGACAACAAGACTTATAATTTTCTCATCTCTCTTTTGTTTGAGCAGCTCTGGAGCCACCTGTGGGATCTTTCGGATGAAATCCACAGCGGCAAATGCAAAAAGATGGTCTTAAAAAACGGTGAACTGATCCGCTACTTCCCGGAAGAAGCTGTGGAGAAAGGGATTGAAGATAAAGTGCAGGCAATCCGCAATTCCAGGATTAAGTATGTTTCTCCGAAGAACCTGCCGGAGGGACAGGATTTCGCAGAAGGTATCTACATCGCAGCAGACGGCAAAGGCGGAAAAATCGAGGAGCCTGTCAAGATCGACAATGGCTGGTATGAGATCATAGATGCGGATAATGAGGTGGTAAGTCGGCGCTCTACCAGAGAAATGGCTGAGAAATATCTGGCAGATCTGAAAACTGCTGAGGTATTGGCGATCGGTGACAAAGACAGCCTGGGCCACATAAGATTCATGCTGGATGAATTCCCGAATATTGCAGAATTTCCCGGATTTAAGGAAAAGCTGGCCACAATGCGTGCGATCGATGTTTCTGCTACAGTTATCTACCAGTCGGTTACCCAGTTGAAGGGTCAATATCCGGATGATTACGAGGTAATTGATGCAAACCGCCCATTTAAGATTTATATGGGTGGTGACGAAGTGGCAACCTGCGAGTATTTTGCAAAGAAGATCGGACACCGGCAAATTCCTGGTTTAAATAAGTACAGCCCGCATTCCATCGAGTTCGATGCCCGTCCGATTATGGATGTGGATGAGATCAGAACGCTTCCTTATAGCAAAGAGATCATCTGCTGTCACAACGAAAAACCGATACTGGATGAGAAGTTCGACTACCAGAAGCACAAAAACTACCGGCTGACCAGAGATTTCGCAGAGGACTGCGGCCTGCGGGAAGAAGACACGCTTCGCTTCCGTCTCTGATCTACAGAACTTATAAGAAAAGAAGATTTGAGGGAGGTTTTCGCCTCTCTCATTTTTTTATATATGATTTTTTATGTTCTGACTTTTCAGCTATATTACTATAGGCCCACCGAAAAGGGCTCACAAAAACCCAATAAGGGAAAGGAGAAAAATATGGATAACAAAACTGTTTTTGCAAGAGAACTGCCAATGCTGGAGAGTGAAGATCGTTTCCGGCTTGGCGCTGCGCTGACGGAGGCTGCGGCTGCCCTGCGGGATACCGATCCGGATCACGGGTATGCGCAGATCGTCAAAATGAAGGATAATCCGGAAATCCTGACGGCCTTTCGGGCGATCACCGGTCTGTCCTTCGTCAAAGAAGAAGCAAGGTATTTAGCCGGAGAAGATGATTTTCTGGGTGGCTGGGATCTGCGAGAGATGGATTGGCACAACAACATCCCCGTGATGAAAGCGGTATTCTATGCCACTAAGTTCATCGAACATATCCGGGCCTGTACTTCACAGGATCAGATCGATGCTCTGTATCTGACGCTGCAGATGCTCACCGGATACAGCAGCTTTGCGGAGCTCTTATACTGGCATACGGTAAGATAAATCATCTGGGAGAGGTGTTTTACCTCTCCCGTTTTCTTTAGGTGCATCGTTTTATAAACTCTTCGTACTCCGAATCTTCGTGCCGCATAATATTTCCAAAACTGCTCTTTTTGGATATGTTTTGGTAATTTTCCCGGATAGCAGACAGCATATACCCGGTCAGATTACTTACATCTCCCTTGGATTTCACATATTCATAGGCGGTTCGAACCTTCCGGATATCACCGCCGGCCGCTGTGATCAGCTCACGAAGGTCTTTCGTCGGAAGCTTTTCTACGATCAGGTCTCTTGCTTCATCGATCAGATCATCCATATTCGGGATTATCTCTGCAGTGGCCTGTGATTTCTGTTTTATCTTTTGGATATTTTTATCATTTGGATAAATATAAAAGTCAACCGCTGTTGTTTTTCCGCCCCTGCCAGAACGAACAAGCTCATATTCAAACCGGATCGAAGCTTTTTCATCCAGTTCTTTCTTTGCTACTTCCAGAACATTGCGTCTGAAATTTGCAAAGATTTTCATAGAGGAAGTATCAAATTTCTCAATTTCTTCATAGTCAAGACCGCTACCCCCTCTCTTCTTTCGCATCGCTTTGATCACCGGCGCGGAAGACCCGTCGATGATACCCATCATCAGTTTTAATGTGGTGATGCCATACTGTATATAAAACGGCTTGTCCGACCGATCTAATTCATTAGGATCTGTCTGTCTTTGGATCCATTCCTGGATATCCATATTTTGTTTAAAGATCTCCAGAAAGCGATAGGAATACAGGGAATTCATGGACATCATCTCGTCTGCATTCAGACAGGTATAGTTATTTTTCATATCGATGATATAATTGCTCATCTTTGGATTAAAGGTTATTGACAGGACCCCTTTTTTAAACTCCGCATCCATCACGAGATTATGAGCGCTAAACTCATGATTTTCCCGATCCTCCATTACTGCCTGATAATCCAGCAATGTCCCGTTATGCCGCTTTCTCTGCTTTCCCTCATCATCAGAAGAATCCCCGGACCCGTAGCAGGCATAAGCGATAGTTTCATAGAATGACCCGTAATTATCATCTTTACCAAAGATCTTGCGAAGCTCCGTACCTGCGATACTGGCCGTGATCATCCCGTCGGCTGTTTTTTCAGCACGCATTGTAGAGATCATAAAAAGCTTGTTTGTAACCAGTGTTGGTGTAGACAGACTCAGGATCAGAGCGTTTGATTTCTTATAGACCGGGCTTCCGATATATGTGGATGCCGGCAGTTTTTCCTGTACAGACCTTGCCATTTTTCCCACCTCATTGTTTAAGTAGCAGTATGATACCGTTTATCGCCAAACTTTGGTATTTTTCTACCATTTACCGCCAAACTTTGACTTCAAAACACCGTTTACGGCTAAACTTCCACCGTTTGACGCAAAACTTACTTTCAAAGAGTAACATAATCTTGTTTTTGATGCAAGTACATTTTAACAAAATATGGTGTTTTAGGCGCCAATATATACTAGAAATAGTGATTTTTTATACCATATTTTTATAGAACTTCAGAGTCCACCGGATTTTTACAGAACTTTGATGATTTCTACCGGATTTTTATAGAACTTCTCCTGTTTCTTACCGGATTTTTACAGAACTTCCGATCTGACTTACCAGATTTTTATATAACTTCCGGGCCTTATTGGAGCGTTTTATCGCTAAAACATACCGGATTATTACATAACTAAAAAATTTTTGGAGAAAATATCGGGCGATAAACATAATATTTCCCCTCACTCTTAACGGAATTCAGTGAATCCATACCATTTTTTTACATAACTTCACCTGTTTTAACGGAAGTTTTGCGGTAAACGGTTTATCCATACCGGATTTTTACATAACTTCAGAGAGAATATACCATTTTTCTATAGAACTTTGATAAGATCTTATCGAATTTCCCCATATACACACCAAAATATTATAGAACTTCAAAAAAAGGATACCATATTTTTATATATCTTTTCTTGCGAATACCAGAATTTTACACATCTTTTGGATCTTTTTGCATATCTTTTTCTTTATACTACATAATTTTGCAGAACTTCGCCTTTATTCTTCCGGATTTTTATAGAACTTACCACAGATGAATCACACCGTTGTTTTATAGAACTTCTACCATCCGGATATCTTACTTGTCGGGGTCTTTTGCAGAACTTCTACCAAAAAAATATCGTTCTTTTTACCCAAAACCCTTTATTTATCGGCATTCCGGGTGTTTTAAGAAAAGAATAAGAAAAGATGTTGTATAAAAACAATAATAAAACAACAAACAAAAAGCGGACAGATCGCTGCCCGCTTCGTTGTTGTTTTGGATGGAGAATCTTACATCTCCTTGTCGTCTTCTGCTTCCGGTGCAGCAGCCTCTGCAGTCTGCTGAACCTCTCCCTGGACCTTGGTCCAATCCAGCTTTGCACAGATGTCTTTCAGCAGCGGATCCTTGATCAGGCCAGACAGCTTCTCGAAGTCTTTTCCGACGAATTCCTTCTCGGCCGGCAGAGCACCCTTCTCTACGCCAGTCCAGTTGGTGTATTCTGCACTTGCCAGAACGCCGTTCTTGGACAGGTTGATCTTTACCTGCTCAGCACCGAACTTGCTGATCGTGAAGGAGGACATATCCTTACCTTCTTTGGTCTTGTAATTCTGGAAGTTGCTTACATTGTAGTTCTTGTTGGGCAGCTCCACCTCTGTGCCATCCTTCTGCTTGAAGGTGTGAGTGCCCTCTGCTGCGTTTGCCGGATCAGCCATAACCGCATCCTTGAACTCCTTGAATGCTGTAAATGCTTTGCTCCACTCCTTGTTCTCTTCTGCCATTGATTTTTACCTCCTGAAGTAATATTTGTCTTGCCGGAAAAATACCGGCATTTTAGCAGTCAGAATTATATGAAAAATAAAATAAAAATCCGGTTATCGCTCCTTACTCCTGTCTTCAAGAAGTTTACATCCGTCAGAAAGGATTTCGGAAGCAATACAAAACCGTTCTTCCGGAACTTCAAACGATTCATAAACCTCTTTCAGGATGGATAAAAACCGTTCTTCATCCAGGTCTGCTTCAGATTCAATATCAAAGACTAAATCTTCACGCTTTTTGTAGAACAGCTTCATATCATCGTTTTTATTTACAGGAACGACACCCAGACAGTGACCATTATCGAAAGCCGGGATCATCTGAATCGTATGAATATCATTGTTCTTTATAGAGAACCCGATGTTACGCTCGTGTCTGTCTGTATTATAGAACAGCACATCGATCAGTCGGATCTGATCCAGCTCTTTCTTTAAACCAAGATCTCTCTCAATATAACGAACCAGGGAAAAATTGGAGAAATCCCCGATATGAGCGTGTTTTAACGCCACTCCGTTAATATAGTCTGTATATTGGTCTTTGATATAACTCGGACAAACACAGACAGGAGTTTTATCTGATAAAAAAGCCTGCTCATAAGGCGTTGTTAAAATACCGAGTTCTCTTGAGATTCGGCTTACTACCACTTCGTTTGCAGATTCCTGGTTTTGATACTGCGTATCAATCTTATATAAGAAATGGTTTCCTCCGGACTGTATCCAGAATTTAGACATCGTTCCGTCTGTCGTAAAATCCGGAGTTGGTGAAAAAGAAACCGCTGTTGAGCCACCAGAGATAATGTTGGCAAAGATTGGATCAAAACCATTGTCAAAGTAGTTCACATCTTCCCATTGCAGAGGACAGCCGTCTTCTTTAATCCAATAAGTATCACTTAAGCTGACTGCTAATGATCTGAGAAATGCATCATTTGGTGTGATCTGTAAAACCTTTTGAATACGCTCGATTCCTTGCCTCTCTTTGGGGATCGATCTGGATTTTACCCATTCTTTGATACGGTAAAACTCCTGCGATTTCATCATTGGATTATCAATTCTTGTACCAATTGGCAAAAGATCCGGGATAAAGACCCTGGAAAAACCAACGATCATATCCGCATCGATCTTTACTTCTGCAACCGGCGTATTCTGATGCATCAATGTTCTGCAATCCATTGCTCATATCCTTTCAAACAATACAATTGGCACCATTCATAGCCGAAATAAACAAAAGAAAGACATTGGGAATGCAATGGCCGCATTGTAATCCCATCGTCTTTTTCGAAATATTTAATAAACCCAAGTGCCCAGAAAAATTCGTTCATACGCCCAAAATGTGCTTTCATTGGCATAAGTTCGAGTTCATTTAGTGCATACGCATCAAAAGCGTGGGAGCACTCCCGAAACACACGCCCATCCAGCCAATTTTCCACCCGGATCTTCTGCACATCAATACTGTCTTCCGGCAGTATATGGAACAGATCCGGCTCCAGAACCTCTAGTGAATTGATCAGAAGAGCATCCGGGGCCGGAATGATATCCAACAGTGCGTATTTCTTTGTTTTATCGGCAATCACAAACTTCATACTTTGTAAAGACGGTTAATAATTTCTTTCCTCATCTCTGTCAGCTTCCACATCCACCAGACGGTTGTCAGAGATATGATATACCGTATCCTGCAGGTCACTTTTGATGAACGGTGCGTCCTTGCAGAACTGCTGTAGATACTCCGGAGTCATTCCGCCCATACCGATCATCGTATCTTCAGAAACCTTGATAAACAGGAGATCCTGCAAAGCGATATCACCGGACTTTTCTTTGATCTGTTCGATCACCGGGCCGGTAATTCTCTTCTCCATCTCCGGATCCGGCTCATTTACAGTAACAAACACACAGAACGGCATGCGGTCATTCTTCAGTCCTGACGGGAAAACGTCGTTAGAAGAAACCACTTTGATATCCTTCGGAGCTTCTACCGGAGTTACCACCGGGTGTTCTGTACTTCCGGATACCGTCATTTCGCTGACAATACCGGTATCTGCCGGGCGGCCATTCTCACGCAGGTTGTTGTAATATTCCCGGATCACGGTAGTTTCCACATGCTCTGTGGAATATCCGCTGCGCAGAAGATTTCCGGCCGCTTCCATAATCGCTGTGTTCAGGTTCGGATCTGCGATCAGTTTAAACTGTTCCTGGAACAGGTACTGAAAACGATAAAGAGTGTGCAGCTGTTCTTCGCTATAGTTCTCGATCGGATGTCCGAAATCCTTCTCACGGATGAAAGCTACTTCGGAAGCGCTGAATGAATTATTCGGGAACAGGCGGTTTACTCTTTCCGGAAAGGTTTCGTTTTCTTCGGAAGCGCTTTCCCCTTCCTCATCTAACTCATCTTCTTCCTCTTCATCGTCGTAGTCTTCATCCTCGTCGTCGTAGTCTTCGTCATCATATTCATCGTCATCGTCATATTCATCATCGTCGTACTCGTCGTCATCGTATTCATCATCATACTCGTTCTCTTCCTGCTGCTGGCGGGTAGCTTCGAGAGTATTATTGACAAAATTAACGATGCGCTCCTTCAGATGATCACGATACTGATCTTTTACCTTGATATCCTCTTCTTCTTTGGTGTGATACAGCTCTGCCAGATCGTAATCGAAATGACGGCCGGAAGCGTCATGCTCCAGGGTGATCGAAAACTCATCGTTATCCAGGTTGTCGCCGATTGTAAAATCGTCGGAACGCCCAAGTTCTACCAGGGTATCCTCGATCAGATCCACGATCTTGTCAGCGTACTTTGATTTTTTCATAACAGTCTCCTCCATATCAGAATAGGTTTAATATTTCTGCTTTTATATGAAAAATAAAAACAGAAAAATCAAATCCTAAAGCGCTCCACCATATAGCAGCAACGCACATAAGTATCTTTGCGTTTATGGATGAACTGTTTATGCAGATGCCCGTGCAGCACCAGCTCCGGCTGTTTATCGTCAATATATTTTCCGATACCATACAGCCCGCAGTGCGCATCCTGGCAGATATCTTCGTATTGATTGTCTTCCGGTTTTTCGAATTCCGGATTGCTGTGGGTGATCAAGAGATCTACCTTCGGAAGGGGATCCAGAAGATCCACGCTCTCTTTATGAGAGTGCAGGATATAATGATCCGTATTCTTATAACGGATACTGCCATACAGGCCAGTCATTGTGATCGTCTTTCCTTTTACGGAGATCTCTTCCACCCTGCCTTCTTCCAGTACATGGATCCTTGGGAAGAAGCTGAATAGATCTTTCGGATCATGGTTTCCGAAGATCGCATAGATCGGGGTCTCCCTCGGAACAAAATTACCGTTGAAAAACGTCTGCAAGTCAGCAAAATTCACATCTCCAAGGATCAACACCAGATCGGGATCTGTCTGGGTCTTCTGGTATAGCAGCTCCGCCGGGATTGCATGATGCGTGTCTGCCAGAACCAGGATATCCAGGTCATGTAAAACCGGATGTTCTGCGGCCTCCGGATAAGGGTCTTCATTTACTCTTTTTCTGCCGAAGTCTTTCAGTAATTCGATTAGGGAAAAATCTTTCATCCTCTTTCTTCTCCATCTTCTTTTTCTTTGTGTGGTTTCGACTGGTCTCTTACCGCTACGAACAATTTTTCGCTTTCTTTCTCCAGCTGCTCAAAATCTGTAGCGGCGATCTCACGATCCAGCCATTCTTCCGCACTGCCGTAATCATCCAGACTGATAAAGGTACTGATGTCCTTTAAGGTTTTCACGATCGTCTCCGAATGTGTGATAACGAGTAGTCCGTAGATCTCCTTTTTGTGGTCCAGATACTGCTTTTTGATATATTCTGCGATCCCAAGCTGAGACTCCCTGGACATCCCGATCTCCGGCTCATCGATGATCAGATAGTGCTTTTTCTGCTCCCGTCGCCGGTTGTTTTCATCTGTTTCCAGTTCCTGGAATAATCCTTTGATCAGATGATAGGTAGAAACACTGGTCGGTGTTAAAGGCCAGTCGTGTGTCATATTGCATAGCGCCCCAAACTCCGGCCTGGATTCTGTTCTGAGCTGCATAGAAACCGACCTGCATACGGAAGGCAGGTTTTTCTCCGTAACTTCTTCCGGAAAACCACGCTGCACGGCAAATGGCATCTGTTTACGGATCAGGGATTTTCCTTTTCCGTTTCCGCCGGTAAGACAGGTCAGCTCATTCATTGGGATCTTGCGGAGAGTGTCCACGATCTTATCTATATGTTCTTCTGTATTCATAATTCTTTTTCCGCCTCCTGTGGCTTTATGCTTTCCAGATACACTTCATAATCGATCGGATCATCCACGCCGATCCGGATGTGCCCGTCTTTTTGCAGATTAACACATTCGCCGATCACTGCCTCCACCAGCTCTTTCTGGGCGATCGCAAAATCCATCAGCCCGTCGATATATTTGGACTCCCGCTGGCGCTCTTCCTCCGACATATTGGGAAGTCTTTTTCTATAGTGCTCGTTTTCTGTCCGGAATTTCTGGAAACTCTCATTCAAAACTTCAAGCATTGCGGCTTCGTATTGGTAATTCTTATCCATTTGTTTACCTCCAACGGTTGTCCCACCTTGTGCGCTCTTCTTCTGTAGCAAAGTACCACATCTTTCGGTCCGGGTCCCATTTTGCACCATACTTTTTAGCAAAGTCTTTCTCATTGTACGGAATGTTTGCGTAGAACCGTCCGTTTACGGAAGCCGTGATATGGCAGTCTACGCCGGTCAGTTCCCGAATCTTCTGAAAGACCGCTTCCTTATCCAGGCGCCATTCATACCGGGAGCGGATCTCCTGCAGATGGGACAGCCGTTTCAGATCGTCTTTTGCTTCATCCTGTGTCAGTCCGTTTACCTCCGCATAATGATCCAGGGCTTCTTTTCCACGCCCAAGGATCACTGAGTGTTTATAGGTAACACTGCGGTGACAGGCATCACAGATACACAGAACGGTCTTTAAGCTCTGTGTATGGGTATCGTCATCAAAAGCCCAGATCTCCTGTGCTCCAAGATGTCCTGTGTTTCCGCAGACCTGACAGGTATTATGTGCGGAACAGATCTTTTCCGATACCTCACTCCAGTTCGGAAGGATCTTCTGCAGGCTGGTCTGCCATGCGCTTTTCGGAAGCATCTGGATATTCAGTTTTCTCTGTTCGCACATTTCCATAGGCTTTTTTCCTTCTTGTGAATAAGTTTGTATGATACGCAGCAGAAAAGGTGGCGTCTTAAGACAATCCTGCTCTACAGTGCAATCCACTGTCCCTTGTCTTCCATTGTTGTTTTTTGAAGCAGGATGTTGTCCAGCTTTGCCAGACAGGCCTCTTCGACATAGCCGGGAACTTCCTCCAGGATATATTTTGCATCCGGGCTCTTAAACGTGATAAATCCGCCCTCTGCTGCGGTAAGGCGGCCAACGGTGATAAAAAACCCTGCATTTCCAACCACGGTCATCATTAACGGGATCGAAGTATTATCCACTTTCATCTCCGGATAACGCAGAAATTGCAGGATATCTTTGTTGATATGTTCTGCTGCAGCCTGCGCTACTCCTGCCGGCAGATCCAGATGAAAACCGATACATACCGGCTGGTTAAGGAATTCTTTCAGGTAACTCATTGCTTGAGCCTGAAAATCAACACTCTCCGGAACAACATAATGAACCATCCCGGGGAACTCTGCCACCAGGATGACTGCCTGCTCATCATCTTTCTGGATGATCTGAACCTTATTTTCCATACAACCCCTCCGGCTATTCTTTTCGAAACTGTCTCCGAACCGCCTTTACGATCAAAGCACCAATGAATGCGAGGCCGAGCGCAGCATAGCAGTCAAGATGACAGTATCCCATCTGCGGCATTGTTTTGTTCCAGACGATCAGGATCACTAATGCTGCGATCAGCAGATGCCAGGTTACGCTATCAACAATATCTCTAAAAACTTTTTCCACTTCACTATCCTCCCGTGGTTGTGCGATATATTTTCTGCATTCATAGTTATATGCAAAATAATATTTCACCAACAAAGAGGTTCATTCAAGATCGTTTTCCTTCCCCTCCTCTTCATCCAGTAGCTCCTGCGGCGGGTTTCCCAGCCAGCCGTCAAAGCATTCCAGCTTTAGATACCCTTTTTTATCCAGCTCATCATATAGTTCGGCCATCTTTTCTGTAAGACGGGGGCCCATCAGTTCTTTAAAGCGCTGTCCTTCTTCCGTGTCCATAATATCTGTACGGATGTGCTTGTCGCCTCTCTTTTCCGCCTTTTTCCACTGCCTATGGAGCGACTTATACAGAGTGTTGTAATTATCAAAAATCTTTTCTGCATCGAGCCTGTGATAGGCTTCATCAATTATAAGCCATTGGACCAGCCTGTTGTTTGAAAGAAGGATCTCCTTCTCTAACCAGTCATTCATCTTCCTGCAAAGATCAGACTTGGAAAAATCATTTGTTTTCTGGCTTTTATCAAAAGGAAATATAAAACGATGTTTACCATCCTTCCACCGATCAAGATTAACAGACTGAATGGAGACCATTTTATCTGCAGATACCGCAAGATAAGCATTTTTTCCGTAAATAAACGGCTTCCCTGCTTCCAGAATCGGATCTGAAAAGGTGAGTACCGGATGCACATGCAGCTCTTTATCAGGCGATATAGAATCCTCACTGATCGTAAAATCATAGTCCACATATTTTAAACGATCTTTTCCAACCGGGGCATTTAACCACATTTTCCCGCACCCTTCAAAACGATGTTCATTTTGAAGGATATATTCTCTTGCAGCAAAAAATTCCTCTTCAGTAAAAAGAGAAGCGCTGACGGGAGCTTCAAAGATATAAGCTCCGTTTTCTTTTTCTTCCCATTTGTTATAGTAGCTTGGATAGAACCACTCTTTATGCTGCTCATCTCTTCTGGTTTTCTGCATAACAATATCTTCCTTATCTCTTTATCTGGTCGTTTCGAATTGCGTGTGCATCTGCTATCAAAAGCCACAACAATCCCAGATGGAGTTGTCAGTGTAATACAAACAGACATATATACCACTTCACTATCTCACATCCCGATCTCCCATATCCTCGTTTTGTTCCTGCTGTTCATTTTCCTTATTTTTCAATTCTTTCATCATATTTTCTACAAATGCTGCAAAACGCTCCTTCTTAATGACAGGAGGAACCTCGTTCCAATCAACATGTACCGGCCGGCCGTATCGAAGTTCTTTATCTCTTCGAGCTTTTTCCTTTTCTCGACATTCTTCAATATTTCTTATCCAATAATATTGATTATCATATGTTACATTAAAATAGAATAGTTCGTCTTCTTTTAATTCTTCCAGGAGAACAGAAAGATCTTCCAAGGTTTCAAATGTTCTCCAGTGATCCGGATAATCAGAGCCATCACCGTCACGGCGAGAATGCCATACCGCCTGATATACTTTAGCTGCATCTTTCATTTTATTGTTCACACTTACTACTTCCATAAAGGCTACCGGTACCGGCTTCCTTACGCCTACAAGGTTATTATTATTTTCGAATAAGTAATCTTTCATGATTCTATTGATCTCTTCATCCGTCAAAAGATCTACGCCTGCTTTCAAGTACCCCAATTCCGGAATACTTTTGTTACGGATGCGATCGATCATTTCAGGCAGCGTCATATCGCTTCCCTGCTCTTTCAATTTATCAAATGCCCATTCCAAATTAACTTCAATGTCACGATAGCCTCGATAAACATTTGCTACCGGATCATCCCAGGTCGGAACTTTATCTGTTCTATAGCCTCGTATTTCGATAAAATTCATATTGCCGGTTTCTTTATAAATGTCAACTTGCTGATCGCTCTTCTTTAAATATTTAAAAATGTCCATAGTATTATCAAATACTTCAGAAAACACGACAGTTCCGATATTTTTACCCTTTACGATTTTCGTAAAGGCGACTTTACATTTCATACTCTCCATAACAATGCAATTCCTTTCCTGTTGTGAAATTGTTTGTATCTGTTTACCATATGGACCACGCCACATTGTAAACCTTTTTATATGCCGAGTCGTTCCCGACTTCTGCATGTCTTACTGCTTTTGCTGCCATTTTCTTATACTAGCGTTTTCGGATCTTATACCGTTTCAGATACGGCTTGATCTGCTGCATTACAGATCCGTCTCTTATTTTGATCTGATGCTCTGGAATAAGATATTGTTTATCCGATACATACAGATCCTTCTTGTTTTCTTTTTCATAATACTGATCTCCGTTAACTATATATGAAAAAAAATATCCAACAAAAAACCCCGCACGAGGCGGGGCCAAAATCTTACAGTTTGATCGTGATCGGAGTGATTTCTTTCGGGTCTGCTAAAAGCCCGACGCCGTAAGGCATTGCACTTACAAACTCCAGCATCTTTTTCGGTATATGATACTGCGTTCTGAGATATTCCCGATCCAGCGCCGACTGGTTCAAAAAGACAGTGGAATAGAGATCGGTCAGGATCGCCAGACCGGAATTGGCAACAACATCCGTAATACTCTCGGACACCCCAATAATGGAAATATGTCTTTTTCTCGACCTTTTTAAATAACCGATCATCATAGTAATAGTATTCTCATTGGAAAGCATACTATCGATCGAGTCGATAAAAAGCCATTGCCTTGTTATATTGCCTCTCCGAGTAAATACCGTCCACACCCACTCGATATATGCTTTAATGGACGCTCTCGATGTGCCGAAAAATCTCTGGTTCGGCTGAAAAACCATAAGCCTTGCGGGTTCTACAGTGGTTCCGCCATTGAATACCACATCTTTGTTCAGAAATGGGTCGATCATAAGTGCCAGGTCTTGTCCGACACTGGAGTTCATAGACAATAACTGTTTAAGAAGGCTATTGATCGTCGGGAAATCCCCGGATGTCGGCTGGAAATTTTCATCCGCAAGGATCTTCTCTTCCAGCGGACAATACATCCGTCTGACTGCTGTTGCCAGAGTGCTGAGTTCCTCTAATGTTAGTTCGTTCTTATAGGACATATCACAGAGCAATGCCGCAGCAACATCGACCTTAAAAAGGGCAGGATCCAGATCCTGATGCTTACCAAGATAGATCTCAAAAGGGTTGATTTTGTCTGTACCGTCGGTGATAATCCGGCCGCCATACTTCTCCACCAGATCGGTATACTCCCCGCACATATCGATCACAGCGACATTCTCCTGTGTCTCCTCCATAATCTTTTTGATCTTTTCCTTGATCAGAACGGTTTTTCCGGAGCCCGACATTCCAAACACCATTCCGTTCTGGCTGATGCGAAAATCGTCTGTATTCAGAACAACATCTTTTGCAGAAAGTTCTTTCGGAGCGTATTTCGACTTGTGATTTGGAACATAGTTTACCCCGAATTTTCGCAGTCCTAAGCAGATCTCCTCCAGCTCGTAATTATCCAGATACTCCCGCAGAGCTTTCTCCACTACCTGTGTCTTCTGCAGAAAGTTGTCTTCCGCATGTTGATCCAGCTGTTCCGCCAGATCGGTCGGCAGGTTGAAATTCATACCTACCAGATCCTTTTTTATCCTTGTCATACCACAGCCTCCTGTTCTTTGATAGATACCTTTGGTTAACATATAGATTTTTCAATCGTTACCGCACCTGCAGCCTTACTCCATCTCTTTTTCTTCCGGTTGATCTTTGCTGCCAACCTTATCCTGTTCTGTAGTCTCCAGGATTGTTGTTACAAAATCACGGTATTTCTGCCGGCAGGGAATGTCCTCATCCAGAAACAGCTCATTCCTTTTGCTTACCACGGTCTCACCAGTCTTTGGATTATATCCTTCTCTTTCGATCTCTTTGTAATACAGACCGACGCCACGACGCTGCCAGGCCGGAGTATCATTGAAATTAACACCCCTCTCAAAGAGCAGTTCGTTCTTAAAATCATCCCCTTTACCTGCCAGTATGGAAGTCGCCTGCCGGCGGCTCGCACCTTCTTTGCGGAGTGTCCAATAGCACCAGCCATTCAGAGCATTCCGGAAGCAGTCCTGCTGTCTCCAGGAGAAATAATCCTCCACCAGCTTTTTGTTGGGCAGCGGAGCGATCCTGCAGTCCAAAGATACCACTTCTCCCAGCATAAGGCTTGCTTTTGCAGAAGCGATCCCGGCCAAAGTGGTATTGATCTTGCGGACCTTCCGGCCAAAAGAATTCTCATCCGGCGCAAACAAAAGAGAGATCTCATCACTCTGGGTATATCCGTAGATCACACGAAAGCCGCTGTTCTTCATTAGCTCCCTGGTGACTTCCACCATCATATTTTTGAAGCGCTCATCAAAGGGTTTTTCAAAGTGCTCGTTTGTCATCTTGGTAAAGCCACGCCCATCCAGGCGGGCCACAATATACATCTTCGGAAGGATCTTCTGATCCAGGGACTGCTCATAAGTCCGCATTGCCGCATCAAAGTCATCAAAATTCATATTGCCCCCTCTTATAATTCTTCTGTAATAAATCCTGCGGAATCGATCCCAAGAACGGTCCATTTTTCTGTCACATCACCATTCTCTGTGTCGTCTGCAGTGCGCCCCTGGTTCAGACAGAACTTCCGGTTGTCGTAATACAGCCCATCCATCTTAGGCACTCCGTCTTCTTCCAGCGTCTCGATCGGAGTCTGGCCGGTCACGATGATCGCCTTCTTCAGATCCAGTTCTCCGCCGAGTTTCTTTGTATAAACCCCGATCCTGGAGTCCGATCCGATCGCTACGGTATAATCAAAGTCTGTATAGATCCGGTCGTTGATCACGTTAAACTGCCATTCCATACTGCCGCCTTTGCTAAAGCTCCGAAGAGCAGGAGCTCCGTGGCACATATAAACCAGCCGTTTTCCGATACGGATCATCTCTGTTGCTTCTGTCTCCATCAGCATTCTGGCAAAATCCTCCAGATCGCTTTCTGAGAGTCCATCCAAAAAGTCCATGAACGGTTTTCCGGATACCTCCATAGAGGAAAGCAGGAAGTCTTCCCACTCCTCTGCTCTGGAAGGATTGTCCGAAGACAGGGAGAATACCCGCATAGCATGCGCATACTCGTGATCCCCAAGTATCAGGGACACATTCGGAGTGCGGTAGATATCTTTTAGGATTTCCATACCGTATTCCGGATGCGATGTGTTTCCATCCAGAATATCGCCGACAATCCAGAGATGGTTGTCCGGATCTGAAGCAGCCATCTTCTTCAGTTCTTTATACAGATTCAGATCGCCGTGGATCCCTGATGTAAAATAGTTCATAACAACCTCTCACCCTTCTTTGTTATTTTAAGGCATCTGCTATTATATGAAAAAAGATTTTTCTCAAAAAACCAATAATGACAAGCAAAAGAAAAACATCCTGCTCTTATGAAAGATCAGGATGCTCTTCGTAAAGTGTATTTAGAGTATTTAGGAGGCTTTGTTTAGTCGAATACATCACCTTTTTTACGAAGGATAATGTAGGTTGCGACGCCGACTACCAGGCCGACGATAGTAAATACCTTATACTGCATCATCTTTTCCAGACCGGTTAAGTCCCCGATCCAGGAGAAGAGCTGTGTACAGATCGCAAGCGGCAGGATCGCCGTCCTGAATGCCGCAAAGATGAACATCGGCTGTACCAGAAATGCGTCGTTAGTGCTTGCGCCGATCGCCGAATTTGCCAGGTGGTAAAGGATCCCGGTCAGGATCACGAATGCCAGCGCAGTAGCAGCGCCGAGCTTAATACCCTGGAATTTATCGCCTGCAAACGGCAGTGCGAAATAAGCTCCGTAGTTCGCCAGCTTTTCGATACCGAATGCCTGGCCGATAGACTCCACTACATACCAGAACGGGAAGCCTGCAAGAAGGCTTAACAGGATTCCGTGGGAATAACAACGATGATATTCAGATCTTTGTTCCATAACTTTGTACCTCTCTTCCTGTAAGTGGCAGGCCACCAAGATATTGCCCTTCCTCAATATTTTGTGGTCTGTTCTTGTTTTCTATCTATATATGAAAAATAATATTTAACCACATAATGATATCGTAAACAACTACATACTGTCAACTTTTTCAGAAAGGTGATCCAACAAAACCGGCATCGCTGAAAGCATTCCCCTGTTCTTCACGGATCTTCTCGCTTAAACCCATGCAGATCGCTTCTGCAATATCATCTTTCACAGTCATATCAAAACGCTCTTCTACCATCTGTACAGCAAGGCGTTTAAAATCCGGCCGCTTATTGTGGGTTCCATCCTCTTTTACCAGCTTGATCCCAAGAGGGGATCTCCAGGAACTCGGAGAACGGAAGTAGATCGGGATATCATTCTGGATGGCATATTCCAGCATTGTTCCCTGCAGCCTGCAGAGCATCTTATAGGCATACGGATCCTTATCAGAATAAGAATCTTCCATCACGATCTTCTCCGGATGATACTTATTCATGATCCAATTCAGGTGTTTGATCATATCCAGCACCCTGGATTCCATGATCTGGTGCCGTAGCTCTTTTGCAGCGGCTTTACTCATCTTTGCCGGCTTCTTTAACTTCCGGCAGTCCTCTAAAACAAAAACCTCTTCTAATTCATAATTTTCCTGAAATACCGCAACGCCGGTACTGGTCGTGCTGGGGTCGATCATCGCAATATATTTCATTTTTCTTCCTCCGTTTTTATCGTCCCGTCGGCATTATACATCGGAGTTACCGCAACACTGTGTGCCGCTCCGTATCCGGATTCATAAACCAGATAACAAACCCCGTCAATTGTAAGAACCGAGTACCCAGACTCTGTATCAATCTTATGTCTTGCGGATAAAACACTGTTTTGTTCTGCCGCCGGAGTAAAATATTGAAAATCCTCTGTTTCTTCAGAAACCTGCTCTTCTTCTGCGGATACCTCTGGTTGCTCCTCTGTATTTTCGGTTTTTGCAGGAGTGCTGCCATAATACAGCCAGCAGACTGCACCGACTGCGAGCGCCATACTGATAAGCATATTCTTTCCTTTTTTAAGATCATTACTGTTTTTGTCATCCATTGTGGTTTAAGGACTCCTTTATCACAATATATTGTTATATTATATGAAAAATAAAAAATTCCTATAAAAAAAGACCCTGCAATCTCTGCAGGATCTCTAACAGCGATCATTTTATCTGATTTGGTTTTATCTGATCTGGATTTCGTCTTCCGCATCCTGCAACAGCTCCTCCGGATAGCCGGGGACATCTTTCAGCCGCTCAATAAACTCCCTCTCCGATGCTGTAAGTGATACACTGCAGCCGATCTTTGCCAGTTTATCTACGATCTCATTACCTTCATCGCCGGTATGCCCGTGTACGTGCTTAAACTCTACTTCAATCCCGCTATCCCGGATACCATGCACAAAGTCCGCATACTCGCTGGTGTATTCCTTATTCCGCTTCCACTCCTTATTGCCCCAGGATCCGATCCCCTGGTAGTCGTGGTAGAGCAGGACCTTCTTGAACCCGAGTTCTTTTGCCTTCTTCAGAGCGCATATTGCTGCAGCAACCTCACCCTCGATATTCCGGCCATCAAACTTACACTCTCCGTTTCCGATAAAAATATGCTCTTTCGCCTTATCTTCCGTATACAGATATACGCCATAGCCATACCAGTTGGTTTCTGCATTGTAGCTGCCATCCACATAGGCAATCACACAGTCCTTATCACTCTCTGCAGGTGCGGCATCCTTCTGTGCTTCCAAAACACCAAGATAAGCCGCTGCCTCAGCCTCGGATGCAAAACTCTTAAATAGAGCGCCGGGATAACCTTTTACCTGGGCCTCACATTCCGCCCAGCTCTGATAGATCCCCGGGGCTAATCCTACCTTTACCGCATAGTATTTACTTGCCATCAGCTACTTCCTCTTCTTTCTTTTCCTCTTGTCTTCTTTGGCGGGTAGCAAAGCAATCACACCCCTTAAAGATCAATAGAGTAAATTTGTTGTACTTCGGAGATTCTCCACAAAGACATATGCCATCCTGCGCATAATAACAGTCTGAACATCTTTTCTTTTCATCTGCCATAGCGACTCCTTTTCTTTACCAACCTTATTTTTTATCTCCCTTTTCGGAAAAATGTTCCTATTGTTGCAACATTGTCTGCCAATGCACAATGAATTCTTCAATAGTTTCCTCATAATTCTGTGACTTTTCAAATAGCTCATATGGGGAATATCTTAATTCTTTGCCGGATTCTCTTAGCTCAATTATCACGTCTTTAAAGTAATCACCGCCTGACACTATATATCTTTCCGTATTTGGAAACCTTTCATCTATGATGTTATTTAAAACAGAATTAAAGTCATGTGCAGTTGTATGACTATTCATAAATTGACTCCTCCATAGGAACACAAATCCGAAAAGGGATTTTTTTATAGATATATGAAAAATAGAAAAATCAGGCTGCCCATCTGATATTATATGAAAAAAGCTTGAATAATCACATCTGTTATGATTTCCAGCCATAACGCTTATCCTTTTGCTGTCTGGATTTTAAGATAAAAGCACGATAGTCCTCGTAGTCTTTAAAAGACAAATACCTGCCATTATGCACATCCAGACATCTCGCATCTCTTGCCATTTCGAAAGAATTGGCTGACACAACAAAATAAGCATCAATTCCCTTTTTCTTTAGATCATCCACGATAAAATCCACCAGGTCTTTACGGAAAGATACGATATGATCGATCGACAGCCCGGAATCGGAAGCATCAAACAAAAGAAAGAGTTCTTTCTCCTCTTTCATATATTTCCGGACAAAATTACCGATCTTCCCGGCGAATCGACCAAGGTTCTGATCGATATTCTCTCCTTCGGAAGAGCAGCATGCGGCAGAAAGCGCCTCCATATTGCCGGTCCAGGCAAACATTCCTCTGGCGTTACTCCCGCCATCCACCAGGTTGTCATATTCCAGACGCTTCTTATTATCCATACGCAGATAATCTTTTAGCTGATTCAAAAACGTCGTCTTCCCGCTGCCGTTACATCCAACCAATACCGTCAGTCCCGGCTCCAGAGTGATCGTCTTTTTGCGATACAGTACCGTATGGAATCCGGTATCTTTCTTATCGCCGTAGTAGCTATTGTCCAATGTGAATGTATAACTCATAAAAGTTCCTTGACTGTCTATGGTTTAATCATCTTCTCTTACACGCTGCAGATCTGTCATATTACCAAACGGCCCGCTGCTTAGGATCATCGACAGCCCTTTGATGAACGCTGTGTTGTCGTAATCATTGTTGATCTTGACCGTATTCATAAAGAGCTGCGTACGCCGCATAGCGTCCCGCCCTTCTGCGGTCTCACATTCTGCAAGACTCCGATTGAACCGATCGATATAAGAGGATATTGCGTCCTCCTTTTCTTTCAGCTCTTCTCTGCTTCTATCCAGGCTTTTGCGGGAAGAGTCTATCAGCTCCATTATCTTATCCAGCCGGTGTTGCTCTCTCTGGCATTTTTTCTGCAGTTCCATAAGGCGCTGTTCTTCTTCGTACACCTTGGTATGGATATCCGTCTGCGCTATTGTATCCAGCGTAAGAGCAAAGGTCTTTGATTTAATCTGGCTCTCGGTTGCTCCACGCTTCCGCATTTCTTCTTCCAACAGTTCTCTTCCGGTCATAGTTTCCTCCCGATCAACATTTCCAGACTTTCAGGTTGTTCTCTGTGCCCTCCTCCCAGGCTACATACAGGTCATTTAGGGAATGACCGTCGCCACTCCCCGGAGTCAGCACGCCGGTACTGCTATCATAAGAGCAGCTTTCGAAGGCAGCCTGCTTTACCACCTGGTTATTCTCAAAGCGGATCCTGCCGATATCGATATGCGGATAGGTCTTATTGCCCAACCGGCGAATGATCTCGATCAAAGGAGCTCCGGCCATTCCGGAACGAAAGATTGCCATAACGATCACCTCTTATTATTTATACGACTTTTCAATAATATATGAAAAAACTTTTTTAACGAAAAAGCCCTTGCCAGTAAAGGCAAAGGCTGTTAAACAAATCATTTTATCAAAATAATAAAGGGGTCTTTTTTTTGCTTTTTATTAAATATTGTTAGACAATTCAAGAGCGGTCATTATATTTTCTGTTGTGGCCGGAATAATTTTAAAGCCTTCTTCGGCTTTCGAAGACATCGGTTGGGTAATTCTGGAATAAATACCTTCCCGAATGGTGCTCAGAAATTGTTCAGCAGAGACATGCGGATTTATACTCTGCATACCTTTCAGCAGTTCATACTCACGATCCGTAAAGAGCATGGAGTATCCGCATCGCTTCCTGGAGAGTTTTTCTTCAAGAAAGAATATCTCATATTTCTCCACCATACTGAGAGCACCTTTCTTCCGTAATGATTCCAGCTTTTCTTTCCATTCCGACGTTTTATCTATAAAGACAGCATGACAGAGATCATCACTGTCCTCATAGATCAAAAACGATACCGGACAGCATAATACCGCAGCGATTTCCTCCAGACGATCCGCCTGGGGAAAAGCGTACCCATTCTCCCACTTGTTTATGGTCTGCTGGCTGACATGAACAGTGTCCGCCAGTTCCTGCTGGGAAAATCCTTGTTTCTCTCTATATTTTCGGATCTGTGAACCTATCATTGGTCTCTAGCCTCCTTACATAATGGTAGAACATCTTCCACTCACGGTAGTAGTACCTTTGTGCAGAGTAACATCATCAAAGTTCTGATAACCACGGACAATCTCTTTGAGATCGGTCCAGTCCCGGTCATTTAATCTCGTAGCACTGCGTGCTGTAGCTATCAGTTCTCCGATATAGACAACAGCTCCAAGACCGATCCCGGCAAACAGCCCTGATAATATTGGTTTTACATATTCTTTCATAAAATGATCCTCCATATCTTTTGATATATGCATTATATCCGAGATACGAAGGATCTTCTAACTACCTATGGTTGTTAATATTGGGATGCTTTGTTGAAGCCTACATCTTTACAGTAACTTCTTAATTCGTCAATGACTTGCTTAGAAAGGGCCAGGTCTAAATATCTACAAGCAAGTTTCCACATAGCATTTTGAGGTAATCCATCCATATACTGTTCAAGGGATTTTCCCTCAACTGTAGATATTTGTGACATACGATAATCTTCATCAAAGGTATACTTCCCATACTTTATTGCAGAATCAGAATAAGAACCAATATAAGGAACGTCCATTTTTGTGTTCCATAAACTAAATGGACTAAAATTTACGTTTCCGTATATTGATAAATCTATAACGGTGTTGTTAATCTCAATCCATGCGTGATAAAATTGCTTTTCTTCTAGTTCACAGCAGCCATAACACAATTCGGGATCATAACCGTATTTTTTAGCTGCAATATAAAGAATTGCTGATGTAGAAAGACATCCGTCTGGTTCTTGTTTTTCGTGAATTGTATTAAATGCTTTGATTACCGCATCTACAAAATGTTTATCATATTCAGCCAAATTCTCTTGAATGTAATGTATAGCATTATAATTTCTTGACATATTTATCTCCTACCTGTTCGTTTGTAATGGAGGGTCTTTCAACTACCTGTAATTGTTAATCCAGTTTATATCCTTTACTGATCAGTATTTCACGCATCATATAAATAACATAATAAGGCGGGGTCCTTAGTTCCTGTTCCCATTGCTGAAGCGTATTAACAGGAATAGAGAACAGGGCCGCAAATTTCGATTGTGACAAACCGGTTTTATTTCGAAGCTCTCTTATTTTCATAACATATTTTCAACATTTTTATGACTTATTTTACTAAAACTTCCCACACCAAAAAGGTGTGCTGATCCTTGAAAATTCAATATTTTAGCAAATAAAAAGGCATAAATGCGTTCCATTTGATATAATGGAATTGTCCAGAAACCATTAAAAAACGGAGGATTTATGCCATGTCCATTATATCACAGAATCGTGCGGATGAAGAACTTTTTAATACAATTTCTGTTTTTTTCAAAAGGTTCCGCATTGGTGAATTGCTGCGCAGGTGCAATGCTTGCAAACAGAAAGGTGTTCCTGTTCTTGAT
>JAFXQR010000178.1 GCA_017526985.1 Lachnospiraceae bacterium | reverse complement strand
TGGCGACATATGGAAACTGCGTAATACAAGAGCCAAGGACTTGGAATTGCTTAAAGCGGTTGGCTACGAACCGGATACGGAATATAATCCTATATAGTCGGTTTTTCTACATCATATGTACAGAAACTCAAATGATTGTGTTTAGTACACCGATATATACCTGACCGATTCCGACATTTTTATTGTCAGAGCACTGGTTTGATATAGAAAACGAACCTACAGCAATGTTTTCATCCGTAAACGATATGGAGCCAATGGTTCCGGTGATTCTGCTCTCCTGCACCGGCAGTGCCGCCGCTGTTTTGTATGCCGCACTTGTTGCGTACATCCTATACCTCCGTTGCCGTCAAAGACACATTCCATAAGCCATCCGATGCCGTGTAAGCTTCCGATCTGGATATCATTTGCGGAGAAAAGTCTCTAATCCGGCATGTATATGACTGTCCACGCCATCCAACTGACACGGTCGCCGCTTTCGCATATCCTTCCAGCGTGTCCAGAAATGTACTCGGAATGCCTTCCCAGCCGAACTTGAACTTGTGCTTGTTCAAACGAGTGACGGACACCATATCGGTGCCCGCCTCTGTCTTCATTACGCTTTCAATTACTTCAAAACTGTATTCCACAGATGTCGGCGGAATGGTGCACGCTGTACTGTTAAACGATACGATACCGCTTGCCAATGCCATTTTATCTTCCTCCGCTCCTGTACTGGTTTCTGTCCTGCGCATTCACTACAATGGTTTCGATCTCTTCATCACCGATATATACCGGAATCGTAATATCTCCGCCTTCCAGCGCAGGCTCGAATGTATATTGCCTTTTCACTTCTGCATCAATGTCGTATGCTCTTTCCAGCTCCGATGACATATCGGCCATTGCGTCAATCGGCAGATCCGTATTATCTTCGATACCGATAGCAAGGCCCATATCCAGATATCCACCGAACTCTTCAAACATTTTTGACGGAGAAGAAATACCGAAATACTTCTTGATTGAATCTACAACACCACCAAGAGCATCTACGGATTTTTCAATAACCGTCCCGACAGAGTTGACGATACCATCGACCAAGCCCATCATTAACTGGAAGCCCATATCGACAAACTGTGTTGCTGCACCCCCCAGAGCGTCCAACAGTGAACCGATCAGCTCCGGCACTGCTGCCACAAGAGTCACGATGATCTCCGGCAGATTCTCGATCAGAGCCACAAACAACTGGAAACCTGCATCTATCAACAATGGTATGTTGTCGATCAGCGTGTCAACAATGGATGTGACAATCTCCGGCAGTACTTCCACAATCGTTTTGATGATCGTCGGCAGATCTTCCACCAGAGCGATCAACAGATCCACGCCGGCCTGAATGATCACCGGGATCTGTGAAAGCAAGGTTTCCACAAGACTCTTGATCAATTCCGGCAATCTCTGCAGCAATGTCGGCAGCGCCTGGAAGATGCCGGTTGTCAATGCGATAATGATCTGCAGCGCTGCCTCTATCAGCATCGGCAAATTCTGAATTATTACTTCAACAATCTTTGCAATTACATCCACTATTGTCGATACTAACTGCGGTATAGCGTTCGCGATTCCCATAGCGATATTGGCAAGGATTGTAAGTCCCGCATCAAGCAGTGTAGGCAACAGTTCCAGCAATGTTGTCGTGATCGTACTGGCAACTTCTACCATTGTCTCTGCAATCAGCGGTGCATTTTCCGCGATGCCCTGTACCAATGATGTGAGTAGTTCTGCGCCTGCATTCACTACTTCCGGCAGGGATTCCAGTATCATTCCCACACCTTCTGTAATGATACCGCCAAGAGCTTCCATTGCTCCAGCCAGTCCGCCTTCCTGGAATGCCATCGTTAGTTCAGAAATGCCTTCAGAACCAAACTGTACGAACTCACGCAGCCCTGGTGTAAGTTGGTCCGATACTGCAATCTTTGCTCCTTCCAGAGCGCTTTCAAACAGAGTAATATCACCCGCCAGATTATCCAGCTGCGTATTGGCCATATTCTGCGATGCTCCTGCCGCATCATCAATATATCCGGTCAGCTCATCCCATCTAGATTCTTGTTCTTCTATGGATGCATTGACAGCCTTTACAGCCATTTCTGCATCTTCAGCGGTCAAACCATATTCATACTGCAGAAACTCCTGCATTTCTGCCATACTTTCTGCTGTGTCGAGGTTCGTCCACAGCATTTCAGTAGACCATTCCTGGAGTGCTTCTGCACTTCCTTGTGATAGCAGGATATTCTCGTTATATTTCCCCCATTCAACACCACATTCTGCAAGAGTGCTTCCTATATCAGATAGACCTGCGTCTGTATTTGCTAACAATGCATTAACAGATTTCAGATCCACCTTATTGAAAATTTGATTAAGTACCTGAGTCCGCTCACCTTGTGTCATTGTGGAAAGCGAAGTATTCATATCTCGGAATATGTCGTTAAGATTACGCATATTCCCTTCAGAATCGAATACTTCCAACCCAAGTTTCTCCATCGCAATCGCCGCATTATCTGTAGGCGCTTCCAACGATAGGATAATATTTCTTAATGCAGTACCACCTTCAGAGCCTTTAATACCATTATCCGCCAATATTCCGAGTGCAGTCGATAATTCAAGCGTACCTCCGTTCAGATCTTTAGCGGTACCACCAACCGTCAGGAATGCCTCGCCAAGCTGTGCGATTGATGTATTTGACTTACTCGATGCCTGAGCCATCATATCAACCATGACGGCCGTTTCTTCTGTTGACAAACCAAGTGCACTCGATGCATCTGTCACCATATCAGAAGCAGCTGCCAGATCGATACCACCTGCTGCTGCCAGATTCAATACATTCGGCAGCATTGCCATAGATGTTTCCGCATCATAACCTGCAAGGGCCATATAATTCAATGCCTCTGCTGCCTGCGTTGCGGAGAATGCGGTGGTTGATCCCATCTCCATTGCGAAGTCTCGCAGGTCGCCAATCTGGTCCACGGTGGTCCCCATCGTTGCCGCCACCTGAGACATTGCAGCATCAAACTCTTTCCCAGTTTCCACAGAAGATGCACCGAAAGCTCCCATGCCGGTAGCCATTGCCCCAAATGCAGCTACTCCGACCTTTGCTCCACCCAGAAGAGCATTCCCTAGCTTTGTTCCGGCGCTGGTACCTGCAGCAGTTGCTTCTCCATCCAGAGCGCTCGATAACGCTCCCTGGATCCCCTGCGCCGATGGAATTATTTGTACATACGCTTTTGCAAGTTCTGTTGCCATATCAGCCCTCGATAAACTTCTTTCGCCATTCCATAAAATCATCAACCGATGCAAAGCCTTGTGCCTTGTGCACCTTTGGCTTTGTCATCATTCTCTTCGCCAGTGATTCCGGACGGTTCCATCCATTCTTTGCGTCCTTCGTCTTTGACCAGCACAGCCAGTTCAGCCGGTCCACGATCACTGCATTCATCACTTCGTCATAGGTATATCTTCTTTCCAGCAGTTCACTCTTTATCCTTGCCCCTTCACGCAATCCGCAAGCCAGCACCGCAATAGTACCGGCCGGCAGACTGTGGTAGTCATAGATCCCGTAATACTCTGCAAGATCACAAATCAAAGCATCTTCATCAATCTTGCACATATGGGCAAGGATCAGGATTTTTTTCCGTTCTTCAGACCTCCTATAATCTGCAGAAGTGCATTTTTCACTTCTTCCGTAGATACGTAGCCCTTTTTCTCTTTGATATGTTCAAAAAGCACCGGCTTGGAATCTCCCAGCAGGATGTTTACTGCATCCGTGAGCCGTGCCACTTTGCCGTTATCCACATCTGTCAGAGCTTCCACAAGCTCGTAATCATCCAGCTTGCGATCATCAATTTCCAATACAAATTTGTCTTCCAATTCTACTTTCATTCTTTTATCCCCTTTCTAAAAAACACCCCGGCAGATCGCCGGGGCATTCGTCCTATGATTGTCAGGTGCTTTCTGTCCGTTCGTAGTAGGTCTTGTTGGTATCCACAGTAGTGTCTGCGGTCGGCATATAGCCATCGCCGGACAGTACGTACCAGCCCTCGCTGCTCGGATTCTCGGAACCAACCGGCTCCACTGCAGTATAGATGTAGGTAACACCGGACGGAGTACCTTCCACGATATACTCGTAATGGGTATTGCCCTGAGCATCCGGGAATGCCGTCACTGTTACTTCATAGCTTACAGGCTCGCCGTCCTTATACACGATATCGCCAATCGCGGTGATCTTACCATTCGGGATGGTGATACGCTTCAGAATGTTGGTGGATACCTGCATATCGATGATGAATGCGTGAGGTACCTTGTCCTTAGCGTTTACCTTCACGGTGATACCACTCACGATGGTTCCGGTAACATTATCATCACCGTTCACCATCTTCAGTACTACGCTATTGCCAGCCTCGATCATCTTCCACTTGAAGGTGTCCTTCTTCTCGGTCAGCGGGCTTGCAACGATGTCACCACCCCAAGCCTTGATATCCGATGTGGAAATGGAGCTGGAGTTGGTCACGCCATCTTCAGAGCAGTAACCTGCGCAAGCAAAAACCGCTGTGTCGATCGCTGATGTGGCACTGGTAGGCAAAGTAGAACCAGCAGCGCCAACCCATACACCACCGGCAATACTCGGTTTGCCGATCTGTACATTTTCTGCATTGTTTGCCATTTCTTTTTCCTCCTGTTAGAAATAAACGATATCAAATACTGCCTGATATCTGTATCTGTGTGTTTCTGTGTCTGTGAAACAGTACTCCGAATTGAGTGAGCATTTGGCTATCTCTTTGCACTCTACGGATGAAAGCATATGTTCCACCATCTGATGACTGATCTGCGCAGCTCTGTACATACTGCTGCCATATGACTGCACCGTGATCACTGCCGATTTGACATGATCTACTACAGACGCCCCCTGCAACTCAATCCTCATGTATTCTGCCGGCGGATCTTTCGGTTCTTCCATATATGCCGGTTCTGTCATTTTCGCTTTCAGATAATCCAATATGATCTTTTCTATCACGATGACATCACCGCCTTTAATACCGTATTATTTGCGCTGTTCTCGCGTATAGTTTCCCTGGTCGTTGCGACTACGGAAGCATTCACACGGCCCGCGCCGGTGTGTGTGGTCACTTCATAGCCTTCACCCAGTTTCTGCACCGCCTTCTGTGCATGTTCTTCGCATATCGCCAGCATCTCCGGAGATCTGAGCAGTTCTTTTACACCATCGTGATTCAATTCTACTCTAACCGCCATACCGTTCCACCGCTACCTTTCCGCCCCACCACATCGGCATATTTTCGGGTGTTCCATACACCGGCTTGCCTATGGTCCTACAGCGTTCCCCGCGTACAATCACGAAAGTGTCATACCAGGTATTTGCATCACCCTTCGGGATTCCCAGCATATATGCGATCCGTTTTCCAGACAGATTCAGCTCATCCGTGATATCCTGCGCTTCTGGCTGTCCCACAAGCACATTACCCACTGTCACTTCAGTCTCCTTATAGATTGGTGCTCCGAAGTCATCCGTTCCTGTCTTTGTTTTCGTGATCAGTTTTACTGTCTCACCCTTCAGTCTCTGTCCCATAGATATCCAGTGCTCCTATTCTCTGCCGACGCAGTCCCAGGCGCTTCAGGTCGTTGCGCATGATCGCACTTGCTATCCCGCCGCCCGGTATCGCATAAGTGCCTGACCAGGTATATCCAAGGCCCGACTGCGACTCCTGGCTCATCGGTTCGCCGCTTGTGTCCTGGCGCAGTACTCTGATCGCAATATCCACCGTCACAAGTTTCACAGTACTGCCATAGGCTCCCGTTTCATCTGCCACGATCATCCCGTCCAGATTCCTGCCTACCTTGTTGGCTTCATTCCGCAGCAGATCCGAGACGAGCGGCAGTAATGCCGCCGTTCTTGTCGTTTCATCCGCTGTCAGTGTCTTGCCTCCAAGCAGTTCCACATCTTCGACTGTCGCAAATGCTTCTGCCATAGTTACTTTCCTTTCTTAGGCTTGATCGTTGCGCCTTTGGTAGCCTTCTTTTCTTCTTTCGGCTCTTCCTTCGGTGCTTCCGCTTCTGCCTTTTCTTTTGCCGGCTCTTCTGTCTTCTCTTCCGGTACTACCTCTTTCTCTTTCAGAGGAAAACCGGCAGGAGCAGTCTCCTGCCAGTCTTTTCCGGAGATCTTACAGGGTGTATTGATTACCGCGCCGGTCTTCAGGTTCCTGTAGATCATATCATTCCTCCAGTTCCAATTCAGACAGATCGTAGGTATCCGTATCTGTAACAGTTCCATTGCTGGAAATAACAAGGAGTTTCTGTGTATCCTTATCCGTGATCTTCATCACACTGTTCATATCCTCATCCAGTTCCTGCGGTTCCATACTGCTCGCAGAAGGATTCAGACCTACCTTGATGGATGTTACTGCCGGATCATTGTTCGTGTAATGGAGTGCCAGGAAGTATCCTTCGCCCCAATCCGTTACCAACTGCCCTTCTGTCAGAGGTTTCAGTTTACCTTTGATCTTGTTTCCGGTTACTGTTACATTTTCCTGCATGCTGCTGGCAAGCGTTCCCCACATGTCAACCCCACCGTCTTCAGCTCTTACGGTGGGGGTCACGAAGGGTTTGCAACTACTCTAGCGAATGCTTCCGGTCTGAGAATAGCCCAGCCAATGTATGCCTCACCGCGCAGATATACCTGGTTGTGTCCCTTCAGATCGCCTGCATCTGCATCGTTATCCGGGTTACCGTATTCGATCACCTCAATAGGGATCTCCTTTGCGAATCCCCAGCGGAAGTAATCGCGGAAGTTACCAACGATCATCTGGTCGATAGTCTCTGCTGCCGCGATAGCCTTGTGAACAGTGCTGTTTACAGAGATCGGAAGGCCCTTGATGTTGCTCGGCGCTGCGCCCCAGCCCAGTTCCGGATACAGTCTGCGTCCGTCGCTGTCGGTCAGTGCTGCCAACTGAGAACGGAATGCCGGAGCCATTGCCATACCGGTCACATCGTCCTCATTTGCCTGTACCAGAGCGATTGCTGCTTCTACATCCTCATCCGCGTTGGTCAGATTGGACTGTGTTACCTTCTGCGTTACCTTGTAGTCAAAGTGGTTGTTGCCGATGATCTCGGTTGCCATCAGGCCGCTTCTCGGATTCATACCGTGCATTGCCATAATATCGATACCGCGTGCAACCTTCTTTGCAAAGCCTTCTGCGAAAGCCTGCAGGTACTGCAACTGTACTTCTTCGTTGCCGTACTTGAACTCGTCAGAGATACGGGTACCGTATTCTACCTTGATCGGTTTGATCGTTACCGGCTCGACTGTCACGCCACCGTTGGACTTAGCGCTGTTTTCACCCAGTACATCAACCTCTTTATCGAAGTTGAAGGTGAACATGGTCGCGCCATTGAACGGGATCGGCTTCTGACCGCTCAGGGCTGCCAGAGAACTCTTACCGGATACCATGTTGAACATTTCATTTGTGAGTTCGGGCGGGAACAGTGTCCCTCTGCTTAATACACTTGCCATTTTAGTTTTCTCCTTTCAGATTCTGCAGCATATTCTTAAATGCTGCTGTTTGTGAATCCTGCTTTGACACAGGTTTTTCGGGTGCTGCCATCGGAGGTGCTGACTGTGCTTTGATGATCTTTGCCAGCCCTTCCGCATCTTTCCGGATTTCTTCCTCCGTTTCACCGCTCAGGCGTCCGTGCAGCTCATATGGAAGTCCCATTTCGTGAGCGATACGCGTCTTTACTGCTGCCGTCTCATAACCTTTGATCTTGGCATCTCTTTCGGCAATGTCCTTGTCGTACTGTCCCGCCTTTTCATTAGCGGCACTCAGAGCGCCGTTCAGATCTCCGATCTGCTTCTCATACTTCTCTTTCAAGGCCTTCAGATCATTCGGAGAAGTGTATCCTTCGTACTTCTGCGCATCTCTCGTTGCTCTGCTCTGGACTGCTTTGTTTACCTGCTCCTGCACATATGCGTCCAGTGCTTCCTGTGTGGTGATTGGTGTCTCTAAATCCATTTCTTTCTCCTTTCCTGCATTAACCCGGCAGTGACGGTGTGCCTGCTATAACCGGCAGTGACGGTTGAATATAAAAAAGCCGGCAGAACCGACTTTAATACCTTGCTTGCTGTTTCTTTTTCTCTTTGAACTCGTCCGCGGCCCAATATGCCAGGATCGCGCTGTCCAGTATGGCGATCTCCATATCCGGTTTCAATGACCGGTATCCGAATCCCGTAGACGCAATGGTCCGCTTCTCACAGTTCGCGGCGACTTCTTCCAGCGATGGCTGTCCGTTGTGGAGTAGTAGTCCTTTTTCGACCGCCTGCTCAAACTTGGCATTCGCTACGATGATCTCTGACACCTTCGGAAGGATTGGTTTCTTCATCTTCTCCTTCTTCATCTCTTCCGCCAGCAGATCCTGCCCGGCCTTGCCGTCTACGACCACCTTCTCGACATCCGCACGCTTCAGGAAATCCAATAGGCGCTTATTGCCTTTTCGCATCTCCTGGCAGAACAGCACTTCCACGAATACTTTACCGTTTCCGGCATTCACGGCGACTGCTGCCGCCATACGTTTCGCATCTATGCCGTATTTTACTCCGACATATAGTTTTCCGGAGATATTCAGGTCTTCTTCCACCTGCAATCTCTGCCATTCCGCTCTGCTGATCGCGGATGCCTGGTTGTAAGAAATCCACAGTCCCAGACGCTGTATGTTGAAGTCCACGATATCTCCCGTAAACTCATTACGGATATCACGCTCTTTCAGCTGCAATCCCAGGGAAGGATTGGTTTCATACCAGGAATCCACATCCATCGGGTCCATTTCCTGCTGTACTGACCACTCCGCCCAGCCCGCATCTGTATTCTTGCCTTGTATCGTCTGCTGCCGGTACTGCGTGAATACTGTACCGGTAGAAACTGCTGTCGGCGGTGTTCCGCACATAATGGTCTGTGGATTTTTGCTGTCCGTGACCATATACTTCAAGGCGCTTTCGTGATCCGTCTGATACTCCTGCGCCTCGTCGATGATCAGAAGGTCGTAACCTTCACCGAGTCCGCCCTTGGAAGTACGTGTCCGGAACTCAATCTTCCCGCCGCCCTCCACAAAGATATGCTCTTTGCCCATTGCTCTGTACTCTGATGTGATATTCATTCCGGACATCTTCACCAGATCATACAAACGCTCCCATGCATTATGCGAAGTGGAAGATCTGTGCGCTGTGTGCATGATCTTCTCGCCATTCGCAAGCCCCCACAATTCTCTCATTGTGAGCACTTCGCCCTTTCCATTTCTACGCGGTATCTCGTATCCGAACCTCGTATGCACCCACAGGCCATCATCATTCTCGGCCATGATGTCGTACAGCATCACTTCCTGCCACTCTCTGGCCGTACGTCCGGTCTTGTTATAAAGTTCTACCGCCTCTGCGCCTCTTGTCTTTTTGTATGGCAGAACCGCGCAGAGGGTAGGTGTCTGCCTTCCTATGCGCTCCTCTGTCATATTCATCCTCTCAACTCATCCGTTTCATTAAGTCTTTCAGAAACATTTTATTCTTTCCATTGCGTATCATATCCTGTACGCGATAAAGCGTTTCGACGGTTTCGTCAGCTGTCATATTGTACTTTTCCAAATCCTTCAGGATTTCTTTCGCACGCGCATCCCACTTCGCTTCTTTTATCTTATAGTCTTCTTCCATGCTTTCTGCCCTTTTTTACAGCCATATCTTCACAAGTAAAATGCCGATACCAAGCAAAAATGTGATAGCCCAGCATATTCCGGATGCCGCCATACTCCTCCTTACCAGCTTTGTCAGTATTTCTTCTGCTTTTTCTGATATCTCAGTCTCAATTAAAGATACATATAGCGATATGACTATAGCTATTATCGTGAATGTAATAGCAAATACGCTTGCCGTCAATAAAACTTTTATCATCTTCCATCCACATAAAAAGCACCGGGGATCCGATGCTTTTACATTCCACCATCATTTTTGTAATATTCTTTTATCTTATCATACATAGCAACCACTTCATCTGGCGTTCCCGCTTTGAAGCCGTCTCCTCTATCATTCTTTTGGGATGTTGCAAAAAAAACGACTACCTTATTCCACATTTCCTCTATTTCGTTTGTCGGAGCTTTATAATTCATCCTTCCACCACCGTCCCATTATCTTAAATACCCTATAATCAACATATGGCTCGCAGTAATTTCCCTCATCATATTTCGTTTTTGCATAACTACCATATTTGCTTACATTGTACTTATCAACTCCAGCTTCGTCAAGTGCCTTCTTAGAAATCTCGTTATAGATCGGTGCTAACTCTTTTTCCGTAATACCGGGATTATCCTTCGCAATCTCCTGGCAATCTTTCCAATGTGTTAGTTCATGCAGCACAAGATGATTGTTGTATTTTCTATTATCTTCGTATGAGCCATCTCTTTTCAACACCAAGAATAAGCTATTTGAATCATATACATATCTCCCAGCCGATGATAGTTCTGTAACATCTGCCAATATAACTGTTGGCAGTTTGTTTCTATCTGTCGCTATCTTTTCAATTGCCGGTCTAATGTAGTCTTTTTCAATTTCATGCAGTTCTCTCGGCTTAATTTCCAACTTATCCGATATTGCTATCTTGTAGTCGCCAAAATCAGCCTGCTTTCCTGATATTATTTTGTCCGACAAATCTCCACCAGCTTCTATCGTTTTTGTTTCCCCTCTCTCAATTCTCGGATAATCCATGGACATATTTATTCTATTATCTACTTTTTCAGAATTATCTTCCTTCCAGCTGTATTGCTTCGTATGCACATTCTGCCTGCTGCCGTTGCCCGGATCGTACTCCACGACACATCCGCATCCGCGATGGCGTTGCCATACTTCGTTTCCGGAAGCCTTTACCGTCGCATAATCATATGTTCCGGCCAGATCCGTACACCATTTGCAGCATCCTTCCGCTGCGGTTCGCACGATTTTCGGAGAAAGCCCCGCTTTGTACTGAAAGTCTGCGTTTTTCCGTACGCTGTTCGTAGCTACGTTCTGGGAGAAGTTCACCACATCACCTTCCAGCTCTTTCCGGATGTTTTCGTACTGATCAGCAGTGGCCGCAAGGTTCACCAAACCATTCACACGGTCCTCGTTCAGATCCGGACGCTGTGCACGGATGTGTATGCCGGCTCTGTCGTTCATTTCTTCAATGATCCGCTCCGACATATCCGCTACATTGTCGTAATTCTCTCTAAGTACCGACGGAAGCACCCGATCAGCGATGTTGAAGTACATCTTCCCGTTCGGCAATACTTCTCCCGAAACATTTCTGTGCAGCGCCTCCGCCAGCAACTCTCCTTCTCTTACCGCATAAGCATCAAGATCTTTGCCATCTGCTGATCCTGCTGCCGTGCGCTCACTGATCCGCGCCAGTTCCTCGTCTTTTTTCCGAAGTTTTCGGTAATCACTCTGTACTTTTTCCAGTAATTCCGGCGCGATATCGTCTGCCATCGTTATTCTCCATTACTTACCGGGAAAGGATCCTTGCTCGGCTCGATTCCCAACATTTCCCGCATATTATCCATACCAAAATATCCCGGAGCCGCCTGTGTGAGTTTCTGTACTCCATCCCCGAAGGTTGAGAATGCCGAGAAGTCCGGTTCAAATACCGGTGCCCATACCGGCTGCGTCATATAGAACTGCCTGCGCTGGTATGCATATTCATCACGCAGACACGCTGCCACATATCCTACATTCAAAAAGCCGCTTCCGAAGGTTCTCTGTGCTTTCCGCGCTGCCAGACGAAGGTTCTCATGTGCTGCGGCAATCGCATCGGAGCTGGATGGATTGTCTGTCGCAAAGCCAAGATCATCCAGCGTCAATCCGGTTTCTCCCGCAAACACCGATGCGTACATACGGAGCTGCGCGATAGACGGCTCCATACTCTGCTGCTGGAACACACCAGCCACCGGATGATCGCCATCTTCGTCTTTGGTGATCTCCAACAGCTCGGATATGGTCGTTTTCCACTTATCCAGCGGCTCTGCCTCGTCACTCGTTCCCAAGACATACCGCTGCGGGAAGGAATAGAACTCCGAAGCCACTTCCGTTCTTGTGATCGTGTTCCTTGCTTTATCCATTACATTCATACACGCCCTGGAAATACGGCTGTGTCCGAACGGCCGCTTCGCATCCGGCTTGTAAATGACCGGAACCAGCAGCGGAGCCGGTGCTTTGTTCTTGATCGAGTACGGATCACCCTGCGCCGGATAGTAATCCGTACGCCCCTGTACAAAATACGCTTCAAGCACAACATTGTTGTCGCTGTCACGCTGCAGCACCGCATATCCTTCCGTCAGAAGGCCAGTGATCGGGTCGATCTCTCCTGTTGCGTTGGCTCCATCAATCACCTGAAGGCGCGGATAGCCGCCTTCGTCCTGCGATATATAGACAAAACAGCAGGAGGAGATCAGTGCGGACAGTACTGCACTATCAAAAAAGACATCCGGATTGTTCATCTGGAAGATCTCGTTGATCTCAAAGTTATCTTCCTTGAACTCGCGGAATGTCAATCGATCAGCCAGTGCGTCTACTGCCTTACTGCACCATCCAAGTACTGACAGATAGTCTGCTTTCATCTGTGCCGGGATGATTGGCGAAGGGTCCATCCTTGCGTTTTTCATCTCGTAGTACTTATATCTTGTCAGCACTCTGCTGCTTCGTGCGCTCAATTTTGATCTCAGGTATCCAATCCCTTTGTACTCTGCCATAATTTCCTATCCTGCTGCCGGTGGTCTCTCTCCTCCAGCGTGTGTTTTTTTTCGTAGTGCGGCGGGGGAAGTTCGCCGACACCCCCCCCAGGGGGTACCCCACCCCCCGTCCGGTGCCGCGCCGATCCGAAAACGGCAGGCCATTGCCGTTGGTTTCATCACGGCATTTCTTGCAATCGGCTCGCTACCCCTTTAATATTTATATATAAAACAAAAATATTTCTTCACGATCTATACGATTCCCAATCAAGTGACCAGGGGATATCAAAATTTCCCACTTCTTTTTTCTGATCTTCTTTTTTGATCACCAATTTATCAGACTTTTGTCTGTTACAAATCCAATGAGCAAGCTGCAGATTCTGTATGTCGCTCGGGTGCCCGCCCTTGGCGATCGGGATAATATGATCAATACAAGGCGACAGCGGATGAGGATACTTCACGGAGAAGTCCACCGGCAGCCCGCATATTCCACAGATAGACTGGGTGGAATATATACGCTGCTTATTTCTGTCGTATGTGGTTCTGTGTGTCCCGCTCTGATCGGGTCGTTTCTTTGCCCTGGTATCTTTCATAGCCGTATCAAAAAAGGGCCACGGTATTACCGCAGCCCCCGAAAGGGGTTTGAAGAAAGGAAGCCCGATCACCAACCCAAAAGAGGGGGCGGTCATTTTCAGACCATCCCCTCTTTTGATGAGGTATTTGCAATGGATAGCTTTCTTTCTCACATCTTCCGACACTATCAGAATATCATAAAAATACGCCCCCTGATTACGGTTCTTTTGTATTTATTCTCTGACTTAACAGGTAGTAGAACTTCCGTCGGCGATCATAGTACATATCCTTCCCGCAGGGTATACCCTTCAATGCTTTCAGATTGTCGTATGTTATCCCCTCGTTAGTCACTCCGGCAAGAATATACTCGTACAGTTCCGGCTCTGCCTCTCTTGCACACCGCTCTACCAGATCCACATTCCTCACCAGTCTCTCCCTGCGTGCAACCAGATCAAATGTCGGATCCGGATTGATGTTCCCCTTTGGCATATCCGAGTAGGTGATCGCCTTGGATGTGTCCGTCAGTCCTTCCAGCTCCTCTACCCATTTCCTGTATTGGTACGCAAAGTGCAGTGCCATGTAGAACTCGTGTGTATCAATCTTCCACCTACCGGTCTTCTTGCTTCGTCTTGCCATCTCGCCCCTCCCACTTCTCACATACCATTGTCAGCTCTTCCCCCATGATCTGACATACTCCGCCTACATAGTGCCCGCAATTATCGCAGCCATGGTATACTCTGCCTGCCGATGCGGCCTTTTCTTCTCCGTCTCGCATTTCGTCCTCCCTATCGGTATCTCCATGTAACACAAATAAGACAATCCCGTGTATGGATTGATCCCACAGTTCCAGCTATCCTTGTCAACCGCATAGCCCTCTGTTCGGTAACGGTTCGGCTTCGTGTTCAGTCCTTCCGCACCCAGATCCAGCAGGCGACGCAGTGTCCAGTGATTGTATGTCTTTATCTCCGGTACCGGCCTTTGCAGATTTCGGCTGCTCCCATACTTGCTCGTAACCTTGATTTCGTCCTTGGAAAGCTCAGTACCATCCTCCAGCTCCAATGGTTGCTCTTTTACCAAATACTCCGCCAGATCTACTCCATTACCCACGCGTCTCACATGATCCAGATGTGCAAGACCATCCGCAGGGCACAGACCATCCAACAGCATATCCTCGATCGGAGTCATCCCTCTTGCTCTTGTCCAGGCATCTGAGATCAGCAGATCCCCCCTCGGATCAGAGAGACGGTTCATCACCACATGGACATGGATTCCACCACGCTTCCCAATCTCTACCCGGTACATATACTTCAGCTCTACATTCATCCTGCCGTAGTGCTTTCTCATCCTTCGGATGAAATCCCGGAAGTCATCCATCACCTCCCCGATCGGTTTCCTTGTCCCCTTCGGGTATTTCAGAGTCAGCCACCAGTCCCCCGGCTTAAAGTTGAGCTGGATAGTTCTTCTTACACGATTCTCTTTATTCTTCTGATTCTGTCTCTTGATCTGATCTCTGGTCGGCTTCTCGTGATCTGCCCTCTTCTCATGTTTTCCACCGCATACACCCATGTACTGAAAGACATGTTCGATTCCCCATGACGATTTGTATATCCACTCTCTGTAAGCCATCTACCCTGTTCCTAACTTTAATATCCTTATATAGCACTTTCAAGCGGCCTTATGCCGGCGTATTCAATTAAACCGCTTTATATAGAAGAAACATCCCGCTTTCTTCTTGCATAGTCCCTCGCTCGTTCCAGACACTTCGGGCAGCTCTTACGCCCCGGAGTCGGTACACCTTTGCAGCACTGGATGCAGAGACCATTAGCTCTGGCCTCTGCCCTGCGTCTCATCTGACTCTTTCTCACGATAGCATTCCGGTATTGCCGGTATTCTTCTTCGTGTTCTTCCTTGAATTTTTTCCGTTCTGCCCTGCGCTGCTCTTTCCGGATCTCCCTGCGCTCAGATTCGCGCTCCTTGATCTGTTCCTTATGTTCTTCTCTGTACCGCTTTGCGATTTCCCTCTTTCTCTGCGCCCAAAGAGCATCCCAGTCTACTTCCGGCTGTCTTGATCCTTCGCAATGCATAACACTCTCCTTTGACATTCACTAAATGTCATCTCTTCCTATATAGGAAGTTTTGCACCTGCACCTTTGTCATCTCCAGTTCCTCCGCAATCTCTCGGATCTTGTACCCTCGCTCCTTCAGTTCCCGGATTGCCTCTCCCTTTTCCTTACTGATCGATGATGGCCTGCCACTCCGCTTTGCTGTTTTAGGCAGTTCTTTGCTGATCTTTGCTGTTTTATGCGGCTTTTTTGTACTTTCTGTCTTCTCCACCAGCTTTCCCATCTCCGGATTCTGTATATAATTCATAATCAGATCCATACAATGCTCACAATAAAACTTGCCATAAAGCTGATTCTCCCCAAGCATCCCCTCAATGCCACGCTTGAACCCCCAGGATATCTTTCCGATATCCCCCTGCGGGTCCATATCACTCTTGCATCTGTCACACTTTACGACCACCATACGCATCCTTTCTCCCTTCCTGGTATCCTGCCCGGTATCCGGCATCATAAATCGTTTCCACAACCGCTGCGACTATCGAGACCACTACCAATACCGCCAAAATTATCACTATCGTCATTCTCTTCCCTCTTTGCTCTAATATGTGTTCCTATGCCATCAACATTCAGTATGATCCAGTATGTTTTCTCACAGCGTCTGCACCATACGCTGACCTGTCCATTCTTCAGCAACTTCCACTTGTCGTTTCGTTTCCAGAAGTGGCGTTGATTGCAATATGGACATGTTGCACGCCCAAATCGCTCGCGCTCATCCCTCTGGATATCCTTGCATCCGGTTTTGATCTTAAATCCGATCATTCCTTCCCCCTTTCCAGAAGAAGCACCATTTGTCCGTACGATATGCCGCGCTCCCTTGCCATCTGACATACCTCGTCCAGCGTGTACTTCCTCTGCTTCTTTTGTTTTTCCAGCTTCGGCTCATTCCCCGGCGATCTGGTATAATAGCTCTTCTTTGGTTTTTTCTCTTCTTCCTTCTGACACCAACTACACATATATTTGCCTTCTCGCGCTTTTGCCAGTCCACACTTGATACAGATGCCCCTCTTGATCAGCATATCTTCAATCTTGTTCATATATCCTCACATATAATTCTTTCCGAATATTCTCCGGAACTCCTGATGCGCTTCCTCTGTCCCAGCCTCCGCCCTTGCATACTTCCGCTCCCACGCCTGCTGTCCGATCTGTTTCAGACGGATATCGTTTGTCTTGTCCGGATTGTTGTGGATCGCATCGTGCGCCCCGTGTATATCGCCCTGGTGGTGATACCGGCAGAGCATCACCTTCAGGCCGTACCGTTCCGACAAGCAACGATTGGGACCGTAGAAGATATGGTGCTCCTCCAGATCCCTTTTCATACTGTCGTCACCCCGCCAGTGTTCGCAGATATAACAGCGCCCGCTTTTCTTACCCTGCAGGATTGACTTCATTCTGTTCTTCCTTCCGCTGCCGCCATGAGTACCACCTTGTCATTGATCACCGTACCCGGAACCGACCACTTCACTCCAAACTTTTCGATGATCATCTTGAAATCATTCAGATCGTGCGGCTCGATCCATTTGTTATCATCATCCACGCCCACGTGGAGCAGTTCATGCCAGATCACCACCACGATCTGCTCCATCGACAAGCCTTCCAGATTCGGCTCAAAAAGCGTGATCGTAAAGTCGCAGGGGATCGCCCACTTATTCTTATCTGCCACCTTCTCACACTGCCCCAGCACTTTCTTGCGGTTTGCTTTCTTGGCGTGGGTGCTGGACAGATAAATGATGTTCTCGCCTTCCAGATGGCTCAGTTCTCCGACATTCTCGATCAGATACTTTCCGATCTTCGCGTATTTCTCCGATATCGTTCTGCTATCCATCAGTCTTCCTCCTCTTCTTCATCCTTTTCATACAGGTCACTGGTACCGCCCACGATCGCCCATTCCCTTTTGCTTACCTTGTAGCCGCACTCTTCCAGGAAGTTGTACATGGTCTGCCAGCTCTCCGCCTTAAAATCATCCACGAAATGCCCGCTGAAGTCGCAGGGCAGA
>JAFXQR010000177.1 GCA_017526985.1 Lachnospiraceae bacterium | reverse complement strand
TCCTCCACAACCATGCTTTCCGTTATAACTGAAAATAATCCGTTTATATCATCTGAAAATGCCTCATGGCATCTTCTATCGCCTTAACCTTCTCTTCCGGACATCCCGGCTGTCTACTATCGGGCGACTTGGGCTTGTTATAGTTCTCCCGCTCGATGATCCCATGTATCTGCTTAACCTGCGCAATATTAAGATTCGTCACGTGAACCCCATACTTCTCCTGAACCCAATCCTGGATCTCCTTATAAGTGGCCTTGGCTTCCGCACTTGTCAGATCCAGCTCATCCATATCCACTTTAACCTCGATGTGATGCTTTGCTTCGGAAAGTTTGGACAAAAGTGCGACCGTCTCGACATTCCCGGTATACGGGAACATGTCCACCATCCCCCAGCGAATGATGTGATAACCTGCAGCGGAGATAGCTTCCATGTCGCGGGCCAGGCTGGTCGGCTTACACGAGATGTAGACCAGGCTGTCCACGCCATAGTCAAGGATCTTCTTGAGTGCCTTCGGATTGATACCGTCACGGGGCGGATCCAGAATGATATAATCCGGTTTCTCTGTCACATCATCGAGCACCTTGAGCACATCCCCGGCGATGAAACTGCAATTGGTCAGGCCATTGAGGGCTGCGTTTTCTTTGGCGGCTTCGACCGCTTCTTCCACAATCTCCACGCCGATCACCTGCTCTGCTGCCGGACTGAGCAGCTGCGCAATGGTACCGGTTCCGCTGTAGAGGTCGAATACCGTTCCTTTTACGCCTTCCTGCATTAAGTAATCACGCACCAGCGAATACAGCTTCTCCGCCCCCAAGCTGTTGGTCTGGAAGAACGAGAATGTTGATACACGGAAACGCAGGCCAAGCAGCTCTTCCATAAACACATCCTGTCCGTAAAGGATCTCCATACGATCACACTTTACGGCATCCGCAAAATTATCATTCACGATATGCAGGATACCCGCAAAACTGCCCGTGAGCGAAAGAGCCCGCAGGCCATCACACCACTCTTTCAGCATCGCGTCGGTAAGCGTGCAGGTCCCAGCCGGTGCTGCTTCACTTTCTTTCCCGGTCATGTTCTCAGGGATCACGGTACCGGATGCCGCTACCAGTGCTACCAGAATCTCGCCGGTTTTGATAGCCTTACGCACCAGCAGATGACGCAGGATGCCGGTATGCAGCATACGGTGATAATACGGGATATTCCGCTCCGTAAAGAACTGTCTGGTATAGTCCAGGATCTTGCCGAAATCCGGCTCTGCGATGTGGCAATCCCCGACATTTAAGATATCATAGAAACTGCCTCGCTTATGAAGGCCAAGGGTCATGGGGCCGTCTTTGATCTCGTCGCCGAAGGTATACTCCATTTTGTTACGGTAGCCGTCTTCCAACGGACTGGCGATGATGCCGTCATAGGCTGCACCTTCCGTGTAGTCTCCCAGCAGACGCTTGATCTGGCCTTCCTTTACTTTTAAGGTTTCTTCATACGGGAACCCCTGGTACAGACAGCCGCCGCACGCTCCCATATGCGGACAGGCATTCGCTATATCCTCGCAAGGTGCGTGCTCCACCACTTCTTTTAAGCGGCCTTCTGCCTTGCCGCCACGGCGCTTGCTCACGCCGAAGCGCACGGTCTGCCCCGGCAGGGCGTTTTTGACCATGGCGTTTTCTGTGCCTTCGTCGGTTTGTACCTCTACGATTCCCTTGTTGGGGAAATCCATACGGATGACTTTTCCTGTGTATTCTTGACCTTTTTTCATAGTAAAACTCCTAGTTTGTATTCAAAATATCGATATTTATATACCCCTCATCCGGCCTTCGGCCACCTTCCCCCCAGAGGGGGGAAGGCAAGAAAGGGATAACTCCTAAAAAAGGCGGGATTTCGAAATCCCGCCTTTAATCACTCGTACTCCAAGTTCTGATGTCAGAGAAAGATCACTCCTCGCTGTCCTTCTTCTCGGATTCATCAACTACGAAATCGTCATCATCGAAGAAATCATCGTCAAAGTCATCATCGAAATCATCATCAAAATCATCCAGATAATCCGGAGTCATAAACTTGTATACAGCGTAAGCGATCACTGCTACTACGGTAACAATACCGATGATGATCAGGATCGTCTTCCATGTGGACTTCTTCTCCTCAACAACGATCGGCTCCTGCTTCTTGTTCAGCAGATCATTCAACTTTACAGCTGCCAATACATCTTCTACTCTACTAGCCATAACATCCTCCTCAAAAAGAATTTTTAAAGATTTTTCCCGGTTGCACACCGGTCATATACATAGTTAGCACTACCTCAACTATGTATTAGAATACCACAAAATATTACGATTTACCAGCATTTTTTTATTTATTTCCACTATATCTTTTGCAGCTTGGCAAAGGCGGCATACATCACCTTCTGCCCGACGGAATCAAAAAGCACCGTCACCTGATAGTCCCGGGCACCTTTTTCGATGGCCAGCACCTCGCCTTCACCGAATTTGATGTGCAGCACACGGTCGCCCACCTTATACTCCGGCTCGTCAAACTTCAGCTGCCCGCCCTTGATGAGCTCCACCTGTGCCTTCTGTGCCGTCTCTTCCCGTTCCTTCTTTTTCTTCGGCGGAATAAAGCCTCTCTCCGGGATCTCATCCTTCGAGAACGGCATTTCCTTAAAGAACATCCGGGCGCTGGAATTCTTGCCGTAACTGCTCTTTCCGAAACCTCCGCCTCCGAAGCTTTCCCGGGTGCTCACACTGCTCCAGCCGTCGCTGTCGTAATCCGAATGTGATCCATACCCCTTCGGTACTTCCCCTTCCAGATACTCCTTCGGGATCTCTTCCACAAAGCGGCTCACGGCATTGCACTGTGTCTCTCCGCGCACCATACGGGACCTGGCCGCACTGATGCACAGCACATCCTTGGCACGGGTGATGGCCACATAAGCCAGACGCCGTTCCTCTTCCTCGTCCTCCGCATTATCACTGTTGATGGTCATGTAGCTCGGAAAGATCCCGTCCTCCATACCGCACAGCCACACTCTGGGGAACTCCAGACCTTTGGCGCTGTGCACGGTCATCAGCAGCACGCGTGAGACCTGCTCATCCGCATTGTCCAGATCGGAGACCAGTGCCACATCCTCCAGAAATTCGGAGAGTGTTGCGCCGGCATGCTCGTTTTCAAAAGTCTGCATGCGGTTTAGTAATTCCCGGATATTTTCGATGCGGTCCTCGGCATCGTCCTCATCTGATTCTTTGATCTCGTCCACATAGCCGGTCTCATCCAGCATATTCTTGGCTGTCTCCGTGATACCGTAATCATTTACCACGGAACGGTAGGATTCGATCATCTTCGCAAAAGCCGCGATCTTGTCCGCTGCCTTGCCCAGCCCCGGCACATCCTTGGCACGCACACAGGCATCAAAGAAGGAGATGCCCTGCCCTTCGGCATAGTCCGTCACCTTCTGGATACTGGTAGCACCGATGCCGCGCTTTGGCACATTGATGATACGCCGCACCGCCAGATCGTCCCGCGCATTGTCGATGGTCTTTAAATACGCCAGCACATCCTTGATCTCTTTTCTGGCATAAAAGTTTACGCCACCCACGATATAATAAGGGATATTTTCCCTGACAAACGCCTCTTCAAACTCACGGGACTGCGCATTGGTACGATACAGGATCGCGCAGTCGTTATATTCTGCCTTGCCCTTACGCTTCAGCGCGCCGATCTCACCGACCACTTCTTCCGCTTCTTCTTTTCCGGTTCCGTACTGGCGGAAATACACCGGTTCGCCATCCTTGCGGTCTGTCCACAGTGCCTTGGCCTTACGACCTTTATTGTTGGCGATCACCGCATTGGCCGCATTCAGGATATACTGGGTGGAGCGGTAATTCTGCTCCAGCTTGATCACCTTTGCCCCCCGGAATACCTTTTCAAAATTCAGGATATTCTGGATATTGGCCCCGCGGAACTTATAAATAGACTGGTCATCATCACCCACCACACAGATATTTTTCCGCTTGCCGGCCAGAAGTTTTACCAGCTCAAACTGGGCATTGTTGGTGTCCTGATACTCATCTACCATGATGTACTGGAAACGGTTCTGATAATTCTCCAGCACTTCCGGACACGCCTGGAACAGATAGACCGTCATACGCAGCAGATCATCGAAATCCAGCGCGTTATTCTTGCGCAGGATATCCTGATACTCATTGTACGCCTGGATGATCTTGTGCTTGCTGTAGTCACGCTCGTTCTGCTCGGCGTACTCTCTCGGCCCCAGCAGTTCGTTCTTGGCATTGGAGATCTCCCGCAGCACGGTGGCTTCTTTGAGCATCTTCGGGTCGATCTGCAGTTTCTTAAAGACCTGCTTCATCACTGATTTACTGTCATCGGTATCATAGATGGTAAAGGCATTGTCATAGCCGATCTGGTCGATATGTCTCCGCAGCAGGCGCACGCAGGTCGCATGGAAGGTCATGACCCACACGCCTTCCGAGCCTTCTCCCACGATCTTGTCCACACGCTCGCGCATCTCTCCGGCCGCCTTATTGGTAAAGGTGATGGCCATGATATTATAAGGTTTCACCCCGATCTCGCTGATCAGGTATGCCACACGGTGCGTCAGCACTCTGGTCTTACCGGAGCCTGCCCCCGCTATGATCAGAAGCGGACCGTCCACATGACTCGCCGCTTCGTATTGTCTGTCATTTAAACCATCAAGAAGCCCCATAGATAATCTTTCCTTTCTATGTTTACGATAACACCTCATCCGCCCTTCGGCGAACAGTCCTGCTAAACTCGCAAGCTCGTTAAGCAGGAACTAGTTTTCCCCTCAAGGGGAAGGCAAGAATAATTTACTATTTTGATCCGATCACGATGCCGGCGATGATCACGGCGGCACAGCACAGCTTATAGCCGATGCCTTTTTCCTTAAAGACAAACTTGCCTGCCAGAATGGTCACGATGCAGCCAGCCTGTTTGAGCAGTGTCATCACCGTCACCTTGGAATCCGGGATCTCATTGGCAATGAACAGCGCACGGTCCGCAAAGATGAACAGGATGCTCAGGATCCAGATCCAGTAATTCTTCATTGCCCGTTTCACATCCAGCTTGGTGTGTGTCACCAGGATATAAGCCGCATACATCACCAGCAAAAAGAGCATGTACCAGAACTGCAGCTGCGCCGGTGTCACATCTTTGGTCAGGATCTTATCCATCGTACCACTCATAGCGTTCAATAAAGCGGACAGAAACGCCATGATGATAAATAAAAGCGCATTTCCCTTTTCTTTCGGTTCCACATGCTCCGGATGGGTGGTCTCTTCGGAATCCGTTTTACCCTCAGCATCTACTTCCGTCGTTTCCTGTGCGGGATCCGCCTTTGCCAGCGCCTTCTTTGCTTCCCGCTTCTCCCGCCACGGCTTCTCAAAACGAAGTGCGATCAGGCCTGCTGCCACCAGCACAAGCCCCACGATACGGTTGCCCTGCAGCGTCTCATGCAGTACAAACACCCCAAGTAAAGTGGAAAACAGCACCCGCGACAGATCCAGCACGCCATAAACACTGATGGGGATCTCTTTGACCGCCTTAAAGCCGCACAGCCACGCCACAAAGATGATAAACGATTTGAGCGCCACCATGCCGTATAATTCCGGCTTCATTCCGCCGACACTCCCCACCGTCGGGAGCAGCATCACAAATCCGATCAGTGTATAAAAGAAAAGTACCTCCATAAGGGTACTTTTCTCAAAGGATTTCTTTTTTACGATCTCACGAACGCCCTTTACCACTCCGTAAAAGAGCGTCAAGCCAATCCAAAGCATTACCTACTACCTGTTTCTAAAATATTTATTTCTTTAACGGACTCTCACGATAGATGATATCTTCACGAGCCGGTCCGTTGGAGATCATCGTGATCGGGAAACCGATCTGCTCTTCGATGAATTCCACATATTTGCGGCAGTTCTCCGGCAGATCCTCGTACTTCTTGATTCCGCGGATATCGATGTCCTTCCAGCCCGGAAGTACCTTCAGTACCGGCTTTGCACCTGCCATCTTCGGAGTCACCGGGAAGTCTGTGGTCACCTTGCCGTCAATATCATAGCCAACACATACCGGGATCTCATCCAGATAGTTTAAGATATCCAGTACGGTAAATGCTACATCCGTGGTGCCCTGCAAACGGCAGCCATACTTGGATGCCACGCAGTCAAACCAGCCCACACGACGCGGACGGCCTGTGGTAGCGCCGAATTCACCGCCGTCACCACCATGGGTACGCAGCTTGTCAGCGTCTTCCCCAAAGATCTCGGATACGAAATCACCGCCGCCAACGGAGGAAGAATATGCCTTCACTACGGTCACCACCTGCTTGATCTCGTAAGGCGGGATACCTGCTCCTACCGCACCGTAAGCCGCAATGGTATTGGAGCTGGTCACCATCGGATAGATGCCGTGGTCGGTATCTTTCAGTGTACCCAGCTGGCCCTCCAGCAGCACGGTCTTGCCTTCCTTCAGAGCCTCACACAGGAATGCGCTCACATCCCCCACATACGGCTCTACCATCTTCTTATATTCCATCAGGGTATTGTAGATCTCATCTTCGCTCAGAAGCGGCTTCTTATACAGATGCTCCAGCAGCACATTCTTCTGCACGATCACTCTGGCGATCTTTTCCCGGATGGTCTTTTCATCCTGGAAAAGCTCACATACCTGAAACCCGATCTTTGCGAACTTATCGGAATAGAACGGCGCGATACCGGACTTGGTGGAACCGAATGCCGCTCCCTTCAGGCGCTCTTCTTCATATGCATCAAACAGGATATGATACGGCATCACGATCTGCGCACGATCGCTGATCATGATCTTGGGCATCGGCACGCCCTTGGATGTGATGGAATTCACTTCCTCAAAAAACTTGGGAACATTGAGTGCCACGCCGTTTCCGATCACCGAAGTGGTATGATCGTAAAACACACCGGACGGCAGGGTATGCAGAGCAAATTTACCGTACGAATTCTTGATCGTATGTCCGGCATTTGCACCACCCTGGAAGCGTACGACGATATCGGCATTTTCTGCCAGCATATCCGTGATCTTGCCTTTGCCTTCATCCCCCCAGTTTGCTCCAACAACAGCTTTTACCATTCCTGTTTCCTCCTAAATGATGTTACACTGCTTATATATCTCATCAATCTGCGTGCTCATACTTGCCAAAGCACACCTTGTTTATTATAATCAGAAAGTACCAATAAGTAAACAACAAAATTTCAGGAGGTTTTATCCAATGGCAACAGATATTTATCAGAGCCCGCTGTCCGAGCGTTATGCCAGCAAGGATATGCAGTACATTTTCTCACCGGATATGAAATTCCGCACCTGGAGACGCCTGTGGATCGCATTGGCCGAGACCGAGATGGAGCTGGGTCTGTCCCAGATCACCCCGGAGATGATCGAGGAGCTGAAGGCGCACAAGGACGATATCAACTATGAAGCAGCAAAAGAACGCGAAAAACAGGTTCGTCACGATGTAATGAGCCATGTATACGCTTACGGGCTGCAGTGCCCGAAGGCAAAGGGCATCATCCACCTGGGCGCTACCTCCTGCTATGTAGGTGACAACACCGATATCATCGTGATGAGCGAGGCATTAAAACTGGTTAAGCGCAAGCTGGTGTGCGTGATCGACGAACTGGCAAAGTTTGCGGATCAGTACAAGGATCTGCCGACTCTGGCATTCACCCACTTCCAGCCGGCGCAGCCCACCACCGTAGGCAAGCGTGCCACCCTGTGGATCAACGAGTTTATGATGGACCTGGAAGACCTGGAATACATCGCAGGCTCCCTGAAACTGCTTGGTTCCAAGGGTACCACCGGCACCCAGGCCAGCTTCTTAGAGCTCTTTAACGGAGACAATGAGACCATCGACAAGATCGATCCGATGATCGCCAAAAAGATGGGCTTCACCTCCTGCTATCCGGTTTCCGGTCAGACCTATTCCCGTAAGGTGGATACCCGTGTACTGAATATCCTGGCCGGCATCGCCGCTTCCGCACACAAGATGAGCAACGACATCCGTCTGCTGCAGCACTTAAAGGAAGTGGAAGAGCCGTTTGAGAAGTCCCAGATCGGATCCTCCGCTATGGCATACAAGAGAAACCCGATGCGCAGCGAGCGTATCGCTTCCCTCTCCCGCTATGTGATCATCGATGCCCTGAACCCGGCGATCACTTCCGCGACCCAGTGGTTTGAGCGTACCCTGGATGACAGTGCAAACAAGCGTATCTCCATCGCCGAAGCATTTCTGGCTACGGACGGTATCCTGGAGCTGTGCCTGAATGTCGTGGACGGTCTGGTAGTCAACGAAAAGGTGATCGAGCGCCGTCTGCGCAGCGAGCTGCCGTTTATGGCGACCGAAAACATCATGATGGATGCGGTAAAAGCCGGTGGCGACCGTCAGGAGCTGCATGAAGAGATCCGTACCCTTTCTATGGAAGCCGGAAAGCATGTAAAGCAGGAAGGCAAAGAAAACGATCTGCTGGATCTGATCGCTGCAGATGACAAGTTCGGCCTGAGCCGTGATGAGCTGGAAGCTAAGATGAATCCGGCGGATTATGTAGGCCGTTCCCCGAGACAGGTGGAAGTATATCTCCGCGATTTTGTAAAACCGGTACTGGATGCAAACAAAGAACTGCTGGGTGCGACCGGTGTGGTGAATGTGTAAAATTTCAAAAAAACGGGCGTCGATCACGGCGCCCGATTTTTTTTTGCTTTTGTTTTTTATTTCTTTTATACTTCCAGATCTTTACCGGTCAGCATCTTGTAGGCCTGCAGGTACTTCTCGATGGTCTTGTCTTCTACTTCTGCCGGAAGTGTCCAGCTGTCCTTGGTGCTCTCGTCTACGTTCTTCTTCAGCCAGTCTCTTGCGAACTGCTTATCGAAGGACGGCTGGCTCTTGCCTGCTTCGTAGCCTTCTACCGGCCAGAAACGGGAGCTATCCGGTGTGAGCATCTCGTCACCGATCACGATATTGCCGTTCTCATCCAGACCGAACTCAAACTTGGTATCCGCAATGATGATGCCCTTGCTCTTTGCGTAGTCTGCGCACTTTACATACAGCGCAATGGTATAGTCACGCAGCTTCTCTGCATATTCCTGTCCCTTGCCCGGGAATTCCTTTTCCAGCACTTCTACGGAGCGCTCAAAGGAGATGTTCTCATCGTGGTCACCGATCTCTGCCTTGGTGCTCGGGGTGTAGATGGGCTGCGGCAGTTTCTCGGATTCCTTCAGGCCTTCCGGAAGGGTGATCCCGCAGACGGTACCGTTCTTCTGATAACTTGCCCAGCCGCTGCCGGTGATGTAGCCGCGAACGATGCACTCGATAGGCAGCATCTTCAGCTTCTTGCACATCATGCTGTTACCGGTATATTCCGGCTTGCGGAAATATTCCGGCATCTCATTGACATCTGTTGTGATCATATGGTTCGGTACGATATCCTTGGTCATATCAAACCAGAAACGGGACATCTGGGTCAGCACGGTACCTTTCTTGCGGATGATGTTCTTTAAGATCACATCAAAGCAGCTGATACGGTCCGTTGCTACCATGATCAGGCTGTCGCCGTTGTCATAGATCTCTCTTACTTTACCTTCCTTGATGGGTTTCATCTCGGTTCCTCCTATGTGGTGTTCTAAAATATTAACATTTTCAAATACAGTTGGTAGTATAAAATATTTGTTGCGCTATGTCTATATCAAAATTGTACAGAAGTCTAACAAATCGGATATTGGCAAAATCTGGCCAGCCTCCCCTCATCCGGCCTTCGGCCACCTTCCCCCCAGAGGGGGGAAGGCAAGGGCGTATCGATTCAGCCTGCCCCTTCGTACCGCTTCACGATGCCGGCGATCTCCTGGGAATACTGCGGATACGCCTTAGCCAGATCCTTGATCTTCTTCTGCGCTTTCTCCGCGATCTCCCGGTTATATTCCAGCCGCTCCCGCAGCTTTTGCCGGCGTCCGATCAGAGCATGCCGCACCTCTACCATTTCCCTGGGATCGATCAGGGCCTGTGTCTGTCTGGTCCAGATCTCGGGATCACGGATGTTCATTTCCTTCAGCATCCCGGTCAGCTTGTTATAATAATACTCCAGATCTTCTTTTAATTTCTCATCCTTGGCCCGGGCATTGATCTCATCCATATAGGTCTCCCAGTCCTCTTCCAGTTCCGCCGCCGAATCCACTCCGTATTTCATATACAGATAGGACAGCAGGTTGGTATTATTGATATAGCGGATCTTCACCGTATTCTGCAGACTGATGGTCTTGTCACGCACCTTTTCCAATCGCCGGATATCCCGCAGGGCATCCTGGTATCGCACAAACAATACCGTGAGCGTCAGCGCGCCGGCGCCGCCAATCAGCAGATACCCCAGCGTCACATCCATCTGATAAACCACATGCAGCACCACCAACAGGATGATAGCCAGGATCATCGCTCCGGCACAGATCATCGCGATACCGCGGCTGTTGGAGACGATCCCCAGTGCCTCCCGCATCTGATAGCGGCAGGAATTGCGTTCTGCCTCCATCTTACGCATATCCATCTTCACCAATTTGCGGTAGTCCTCCGCTTCCTTGATCTTTTTGATGCCATTCGGCACTTCGTCTTCATACCGCTCCAGCAGCTTGATGCGCCCCTCGCTGAGCTTGCCCGAATCCATATAGACCTGACGGCGTTCTTTTTCCAGCTTCTCGATGGTAGATGCCAGATCCATCATCTGCACACGCACATCCTTGGGCAGCGCCTCGATCTCTTCCATATCGGTCAGCAGCGCCGTCACCGCATTGTACTCGCCCTGGCATTGCTCCATCTTCTCGGCAGCTTCTGCCATCTGTCCCATATTTTCCAGCACATAGACCGTACGGGTATCCACATCCTGAAAATACGCGGCACGCTGTTCGGGACTGCCTTTTTCTTCGGCAATGATCTCGTCATCCCAGTCTTCGGGCTCGTCTTCAAAATCCCGGTAGTACCAGTTATCCCATTTTTGTTTGAGTTTTGCAAACAGTCCCATCTACGCTACTCCGCCAAAAACCTGCGATATCTTACTTTTTCCTCTTCCAGCAAACGCTGCGTCATCTGTTCAAATTCCGCTGAATTACCGATGGATTTGAGCTGCCGCAGTTCTTTCTGTCTTGCATTCTGCGGTGTCTCACCATACTGCCGGCGCAGCTTTTCCAGTTCCTGCTCCACTTCTGCCGTCTCTTTATAATCCTGCGGCAGCGTGGATAAAAATTTCAGGTATTCTCCATCCTTCAGCTGCATCCGCTTGGCCGCCAGATACGAGAACAGCGCGATCTCACCACCGCCCATCTCATGGGATTTCCGGAAATACTCTGCCGCTTCTTCATAATAAAAAAGTCTCGCATAGACCACACCTCGGTTTAACAGGATCACTGCACGCTCCTGCTTTCCGAGTTTTGCCGCCTGCGTACGCTCCAGCTCATCATACAGATCCAGTGCCTGGATATAATGGCCTTCTCGCAGAAAATACTCTGCCAATACCATGGAACGCTCCAATGCCGGCATATCCCGGTTGGCGCGGATCACCCTGGCGATCTCTTTTTTCTCAGTTTCATCCGCATAATGCGCCGCATCCAGGATCTCCAGAATGAACGATTCCAGTTTCATGCTCTGGCGTCTCGTGGTCTTTAACTGTCTGGCCAGTTCCTTCAGGCCACACTCTTCCGCCAGCCAGTCCAACAGATCCTGCGAAGCAAAACTGTCATCCAGAAGAACGGCGTGCTCACAGATATAGTAGCACAGTTCCTCCAGACACCACACGCGGATCATTGTATTTTTGATCGTATACGCCGTCTGCGCATAGCGCCCGACGCATTCATATACATTAGCCATACTGTTATCCCATTATCAAATGATCTTGAATTCCGATTCCCACTGCAGACCCGAAGGCGGGAAAAACTCACCAAAGCCCATATCCGTGATTGTCAGACCCGCTTTGGATTCCGAAAGCATCTTCAGCTCCAGATGGATCCTTGTTGCCCTTCGATCTCTTCTCGGAATACCGCTCAAATACACCGGAACCGTCTTGATATCCTTCCCGTTCAAGGGCGTTACGATCAGCTCCAGCTTCTCTTCCCGCTCCAGCAGCAGATCGCACTCCCGCACGCAGTCATACCAGTTGCGGCCGGCATCCAGCAGTGCCATATATGCTTCCGTGCCACCACGCATCACCTTCATGCCAATGTTGGCCTTGACCTTGTCCTGTCCAAGAAAGACAATGCCGTTCTCTACTCCTGACGGCTCTAAACGTTCCACTGCACTGTAGCACGCTCCCTTGCTGAACAGGTTATTGCCACGGAATGCACGCCGTCCGTTGCACAGATACTTCAGCGCCTCCTGGCACCAGTCTCCTTCGAAACCGTCTCCCAGCAGATAGACCGCCGAGACCATCCGGTCTTTCAACGCCGTATGCAGGATTGTCTTGAAATACTCGTCCTTTTTCTTTTTGCGCGCCTCGGGATTTCGCATCATGGTGAAATCTTCCGGAACAAAATCCTCGTATTTCATCTCCTGCATGATCATCACATGCGGTCTGGTTTGGATGTTCTGCATATACAGCATCACGGACAACCCGCTGGCGGTCAGATTGCACAGGCAGATATCCTGTGCATGCAGTTCCAGCGGCTGGTGCAGCATATAATGAAACGCGCTTTCGGCGTGGCTTTGGAAATACACCCGCTCCGGTTTCAGACGCAGTGTCTTGATCACCTGGTTCAGGATCCGCACCATCTCTTCATCCGGATTTTCCACCGTGATCACGATGGCCGCCACTTTTTCCAGCGCTGTCACGCCCGTCAATCTCGATAAACATTTGCGCAGGAACAGTGCCAACAGATCACACGGATCATAATCCGCCGATTCCACCTCCACCGCATGTCCCAGTCTGGCACGCTCGATCAGTTTGTCCACCAGAAAGCCTTCGTTGGCATTACCCATGGCGATGGCATCTTCCCCGTAGGTCCACAGGCTCTCACCATAGCGCTTGGCCACCAGTGTGGGAATACACAAACGATCCACACCGGTCACCAGACTCAGCGTTTTGGGTTCCTCTCCCACCGTACAATAACTGATCTGCGAAAACTCATCCGTCAGATCGATCCCCAGAAACACACGGTCCCTGCCGATCTTTCCGACTGCATTTTTTAATTCTTCGATCATCCCTGCCTCCCGATCCGTCCGGGCAGGAACAGATGATCCGTCAGATACACCTGTCTGTCATATTCCTCGGACAATTTCAAAAATGTAGCATCATCATTCATATCCCGTGCCAGCGCCAGATTATTGAGCGCCGTGAAACGGTCCTCTGCTGCCGCATCCGATCTTTCGCGATACTCCAGGATGCTGGAATGCGTCAGTTTTTCCTGTCTGCCGTCTTCTTCGGTAATGTAATAATGCACCCGCTCACCAAAGAACAGCAGGAAACTCTTCACATAAATGCCGCCGAATACATGCTGCATCTCTTCTTTGCAGTATTCTCTGGTCTCGGTATCTGCCTGTTCATAGACATAATGCAGGACCACACGGCTGTCGGCATGCCCATGATGCTCGATAAAGCTGATGCCGGAATAGATCCGGTAGCTTGCATCCACAGTGGCATAATCTGCAAAATACGGCAGGAAAATACCCATATCCCGCATCTGCGAAAGCAGTTCCCGGCAAAGCTGTATTTCCTCTTCCGAAAGTTTACGGGTTGCTGCCAAAGGCGCCTTTGCTTTCAGGTACGCCAGGATGCAGATCGGCAGCATCTCTTCCCGCAGTTTATAGAAATATGCCACGCGCTCAAACACGCGGATGTCCATCTCTTCCTGCCGGATAAAATAGTCATAGCAGAGTCTGGCCAGATATGCCTTCTCCAGATCCGTGCTCATTCCGTTATCCAGATGTCCCAGATAGATGTCTACCTTTTCGCGCACCACCGCTCCCGTAAACAGGATCTGCAGCATGGTGTGGTCCAGGAGCGCGCGCACATCCATCTCGAAGGAATCCGCAGCGCGCCACAATTCACGCTTTTCTGCCAGCGTGCCGGACTCGTATTTCAACAGATAGGCCAAAATGTCTTCATCGTATTTTCCGTTTGCCAGGATTCCCTGACAGATCTTCACCATATCCGGATCGTAGGCCTTATCATTCCGCGCCATCAAGCGGTCGCAGAGACGCACCAGCACCTTCACATCGATGCCTTCAATCCCGCATTTCCGGATCCATGAAAAAGCTTCTTCATACAGACCGTGCGCCACCATGATACGGATGCAGATCTCACGCTCCGCCACGCTCATCCGAAGCGGTTCGAAGCGCCGCAGCATCTGATCCAGCTGCTCGATCAAATCATTATCAAAATAATATTCCGCCAGCGAGATCATCATATGCAGGCGGTAATCTTCATCGATCTCTGCCTGTTCCGACAGCCATTCCAGCTGCATTGCATTTTCTTCACTGACCTGTACGGATTCACCGGTCTGCTCTGCCAGATACAATACCGGCCCCAGTCGCAGACTCTCCGACTGCAGCAGGCGTTTCTCATCGATCCTTTCTTTCAGCAGTTTCTGACGCATATACAGACGCTCGTCCGTATAGCGGTTGCCCCATGCGTCTTCCACCAGGATACAGTTGTCTTCGCCGTAGACCGGGATATAGGATTCCCGATTGATGATGGGATAACGCATCTCATCCTTCAGATGCTCCGCGATCACGATCACAGCGCGCAGATCCTCCGAAGCTACGGTGATATGCTCCATAAAGAGCATCTCCGTATAGGCATCCACGCAATCGCTGTCCTCCTTCTTTCCGGACAGCAGCTTTTTATAGATATAGACCAGCTGCTCGCTGACCATGCCCTTCACCAGCTGTTCTCTGGCAAACTCCGTGATCACCGGCAGATACTGCTCGTACAACTCCTGATAGTCATTTTTATGCCGCAGCACATTGGCATAGAGCATCGCATTGTGATCCACATCCAAAGGCGAGCGGTACGCAAAATACATCAGCACGATCCTGGGCAGGCTGCCCTTGTAGCTGATGGGGATCGACATCATATAATACTCGTACAGGCGGCTTAAGCGCAGTTCGTGATCCACTGCTTTCTGATACCAGGGGAAATAATCAGCCCCGATACAGTTGCCGCGGATCAGATGCAGGCAGAGCGCTTCCAGATTGACGACACTCTCTTCCAGCCGGCAGCATTCCATCAAAAGGCCGGCCAGTTCTTCCGAGTACACATGCTCTTCCATGCTCATAAACGCAAAGCGCTCACGCAGCTCTTTGGTGGAAATATGCTGTCGGAACGCAAAATGCATCAGCCCTGTTTCAAAGCTCTCCAGGGTATCCATGATCTTGGGATCCTGCATTGCGATCTGTAAGCCTTCCAAAAACAGGATCGGACTGGCATTGCCGTACACTTCATACTGCTTTTTGAGCAGCCGCCATTTCTTGCGGTCATTATGCTCAAAACTGCCGTCCATATACATATACACCCAGGCCAGGCGCCAGCTGCTCTCATCCATATGGTAGAGTTCTTCCACGCGCAGCGCCAGCTTCTCCGTATATTCCGCATCTCCGGCACATAGGCTGTCCAGATAGAGGAAATAGGCCTCCATCTCCGGTGAGAATCCATGCTGTTCCACCAGTACCGCCATACGGGAAAGGATCGCCTGCGCTTCTTCCGTATGCTTCATAGCCAGCAGCGTTTGCACCTGATACAGACGGTACTGCAGCAGATCCGGATGTTCCGCCAGCACATCCCCTACCATACGCTCGCTCTTATTGGCCCATTCCGCACGCGTCATACGCCCCAGGCGGAATTCGATATAATACTGCATCAGCTTCGCCAGATACAGCCGCTCGTCATGCTCGACCCTTGCCACCGGCACATGGATCGTCACCGGAATACGGATCTCCGCCAGCTGCTCACTGATGACGATCTCACCATAATTATCTCCCGGCACCAGCCCGTCCCGAAGGATCTGATAGTCCAGCTGTGCCACATTTCCGACAAACTGCTCTTCCGTGATCAGATCCTGTTCGATATAGAGAAACTCTCCGCTGTAGCGGATATTCAAGTCTGTATAGCCCCAGCCGTCCCGCTGGATCTTGATATGCCTTCTCACATCCGTCGGCGGCACATCCATCTCGATCAGTTCCGTATCCGTCTTATAGGTCGGTCTGGTCTTTTTCCTGGTCACCTCCAGGAAGTTTTCCATATTCTGGCCATTGTCTTTATTGGCGGAAAAACCGCGATATACCGTACGGAACTCCGCATCCGTTCCGTTCAGCACATTCATAAATGCCGGCGAATAAAACAATGCCTGCGCTGCCGGCCAGTCCGACTGTGCCAGATTGGCAAAATGAAACAGGTTACGGATCTCTCCCAGCTCGGAATCCGGCGCATTGCCGATCACCGTCACGCGATAAGGGATCTCGTATTCCCCGTGATCCGATACGATGGTCAGCACTCCCGTGTGCGCTGCTCCGTAAGGCAGTCCGTGCGTGTCGATGGTATACGGGATCTCCACGCTCTTGCCCTCAAAGGAAGGTACCCCTACATGAAAACGAAGGTCTTTGGAATACACATAGCCCTTCGCCATATCCGTTGCATAGATATCAAAAGTCCCCCGTATTTCCCGGTCCGGTGCCGTTTCGCACTCGATCGCCGAAACCGAAAAAGAGAGGGGTTGCACCTCTTTTGCAAAATCCAGTTGTCCTGTCAGGATCTGATCGATTACCTCTTTCATGTAGACTTCCTTTTGATGAACCGTATTCGTGGATGATGTATGTATAGGGATGCTAATTTACATAACTCCACAAAATATAGTATACTCTATCTGCATTTTTTTGGCAAGAAAAAAGGGGACGACAGCGCCGTCCCCTTGCATTATTTTGCGTTCTTTTTTCTTATACCAGCAGACCCATGATCTTGTTGGTCCTTGCTACAAACTTGGTCATGGCTTCCGGATCGAGCGGAGCGTTCTGGATCAGTGCCAGATCGTAAAGTTGCTCGCAAAGGAGCTGTACATTCTCGCCTTCCTTATCTTCCAGGATCTTCTGTACCAGCTTATTGTTGGCATTCAGTACCAGCGTGTAGCCTTCCTTGCCCATACCGCCCATCGGCATTCCGGACATCGCATACATCTTCATCATATCCTGCATACGACGGGTCTCTTCGGAAACCGTGATCATGGAAGAGATGTCCTTATTCTTCAGGCGTTCTACCTTGACCGTCAGGCTCTCCTTCTTGATGGCTTTCTTGAAGATCTTGGACAGTTCCTCGGTCTGGGCATCCAGCTCTTCCTGTGCCTTCTTGGTGGTCTTTGCCTTGAAGTCATCCGTCAGGTCCGCATCGATACGCATAAACTTCACGCCTTCGTTCTTGCTCTCCAGCTGGGAGATGAACGCCGGATCGATCTGGTCTTTCAGGATCACGGCATCCTTCTTTGCCTTCTTGAACATATTGACATACTGGCTCTGCTGCTGCTCATCCGTTACATAGTAAATGGTCTTTTCCTTCTTCTCTTCCGCAGCTTCGCCTTCTTTATTGCCTTCGTCCACAACTTCGGCTTCGACCTTGTTGCCGTCTACATCCTCTGCTGTTTCCTTCTTCTCACCGTCTTCCTCATCCCCGGTATCGATCGGCTTTACTTCCAGGCACTCCGGCAGGCTCTCGTACTTGCCTTCCAGGTTCTTGAAGAGGATATAGTCCGTCATCTTCTCGCAGAACTTGTCATCTTTCAGGCAGCCATACTTGATGAACGGATTGATGTCATCCCAGTATTTCTCATATTCTTCACGCTCGGTCTTGCACATACCGGCCAGCTTGTCTGCCACCTTCTTGGAGATGTAGTCGCTGATCTTTTTGACGAAACCATCATTCTGCAGTGCGGAACGGGATACATTCAGCGGCAGATCCGGGCAGTCGATCACGCCCTTCAGCAGCATCAGGTACTCCGGAATGACTTCCTTGATGTTGTCCGCGATGAACACCTGGTTGTTGTACAGCTTGATCACACCTTCGATGGACTCGAACTCGATGTTGATCTTCGGGAAGTACAGGATACCCTTTAAGTTGAACGGATAGTCCATATTCAGATGGATCCAGAACAGCGGCTCCTTGTAATCATGGAATACCTTGCGATAGAATTCCAGATACTCTTCCTTGGTGCACTCGTTGGGATGCTTTGCCCACAACGGTGTGGTATCATTCAGAGCCACCGGACGCTTTTTGATCTTTAAGCGGGTCTTCGGCTCTTCCTTATCCTCTTCCTTCTTCTCCGGATGGATCTCCTCCAGTACCACATCGGTATCCAGCTTCTCATCCGCATCGATGGTCTCGGTCAGTTCCTCGCCCTTCTTGTTTAAGAAGATCTCGTACGGCATAAAGGAGCAGTACTGCTTCAGCACTTCTTCTGCTTCATACTTGTTGCAGAACTTCACGCAGTCTTCCATCACATGCAGGATGATCTCGGTACCTACCTCGGTACGCTCACCATCTTCCATCTCATACTCGGTACCACCATCGCAGGTCCAGTGTACGGCTTTTGCGCCCTCTTTATAAGAAAGAGTATTGATCTCTACGCTGTCCGATACCATAAATGCAGAATAGAAACCAAGTCCGAAGTGACCGATGATCTGGTCTTCGTTTGCCTTATCCTTATATTTCTCCAGGAAATCGGTCGCGCCGGAAAATGCGATCTGATTGATGTATTCCTCCACCTCTTCTGCGGTCATACCCAGACCGTTATCGGTAATGGTAATGGTCTTATCTTCCGGGCTCACCTCTACCGTGATCTTTCCCTTAAAACCATCCGGCAGTGTATACTCGCCCATCATATCCAGCTTGCGCAGCTTGGTGATGGCGTCACAGCCGTTGCTGACCAGCTCACGGTAAAAGATATCGTGGTCACTGTAGAGCCATTTCTTGATGATGGGAAAAATATTCTCACTGTTGATCGATAAGCTTCCCTGTTTGTTTGCCATAATGAATGCACATCCTTTCTGTTATCTTTTTCTCCCGCCGATCACAGGCGGAAGCTTATGCTTTTCCACACAATATGTAGTATAATTCCGTGTTATGTAAAAGTCAAGAAAAAATTAGCACTCATTTTTGATGAGTGCTAACAAGAGATCGTTTTTTGTATTATATTGCTCTAATAACTTTTTTTACAGCGTCTTCGCATTCTTTTTGTACTCGGAATTTGCCTTGATAAAGGTCATCGTCAGCAGGATCAGATAAACTGCCGTCAGGATACCCGGCATCGCGGAAACGCCCGTAAACAGTTTCTCAATCGGTTCCGGATCAAGCCCCATTCTTTCGATATACGGAGCCAAAACATCCTTAACCATGATTCCAAACAGCAGGATCCCGAATACACGGCCTATGATGGAAATCACATTGATCACGATCACAACAACGGATGCGCCTTTCCAGCCATCCAGCGTTTTAACCACCTTGCCGCAGCTACCATAAGTTTTCATAAGGCCGATCATGTAGACCAGCGACAAGATCATTGCTACGAACAGTCCCACAGCGATACGCATCACCGCCGCTTCTGCTTCTTCGCCAAAGTTATTAGCGAACACTTCCCTGCCTGCTGCAACCAACACCAGCGCTCCCAAGCCAATAAGGAGCAGCATCGGAATGTAAGTCAAACAGGTCGCTACCTGAAGAAGCGTAAATCCGGTACCGCTTTTGGATTCCATGTTTTTTGCCGCATTCCATGCCAACAGCATTCCAGCTAAAGCCAGTATTTTAGGCAGTCTGGCAATGATGATGCCTCCCATACCACCGGACAATACTGACGAACTATTGATACTAAATGCCTCCAGGATGTCATTCACGATCTCCAGATTCGCCTGTGCTGTTGCCAGATCCAGGATCAGGCTGACTGCAAAAACGATCGCAGCCCCCAAATAAACCGTAGATCCGAAGCTTTTCTGCACCGCTGTGCGTGCCGGAACAGATGCCTGTCCGCCTTCAAAGTTACTCATAGTGTTTTTTCTCCTTTGTTTTATAAAATTTCCGCAAAAGAGTTTATCATACAGTTTGTGAAGAAGCAAGCCTTTCTCTTACGGATTATTTCTCCTACTTTCCCATAAAATTCTCGTATATATCAAAGAAATCCGAGGTCTTTGTATCCTGCTCCGGCATCGAGATCTCCGCCCACAGTTCCTCATTCAGATAGATATCCTTTCCATCCGCAAATGCATTATACAGCTTCTGAAATGTCTCTTTACGGCACTGTTGCAGGATCTGTACCTTATGCGCTTCCGTCTGATCACGGTCATAAGTATTTACACACTGATAGATCACATACCCATCTTCTATCGGAAGGATATCGCTGACCTCCGCTTCTCCAAGCGCAAAGCAGGCTTCTTCGATCTCCTGCGGCATCTCACCCTTGGCAAAGGACAGTGACACTTCCTCCGCCTCGTTTTCGGAATAGGCCAGGGTATCAAAGGCCTCTCCCGCGTCAATCTGCGCTTTCACATCCGCCAGCTGCGCCTCATCCTTCATCCGGATCTGATGTACCGTGATAATACGCGCCTCATCATCGCTAATCTCCGGATTTACATCCGAAACCAAATAGTTATACAGCTTCTCCGCCACTGCATACTCTTTGTACATATCCTCGATATCGGCTTTTTTCACGCCTCCCATGGCCTCGATCTCTTCTTTGGTCAGGCTCTCAAAATACCGCAAAGCTGCTTTCTTCACGGCCTCCTGTTCCTCCTTCGTCAGTTCCAGCTGATACTGTACTGCCATCAGATTCATGATCTTGATCTTGGCCAGTCTCGCCAGCACCGTCTGCTTCACGCTGTCCCCCAGCGGCACCCCCTCGACCTGCACAGACCAAATGCCTTCCCCTAATGCGCTCTCATACTGGTTATGCAGATTGGTCAGATACACCAGCACCTCTGTCTCGCTGCAGCTCTTTCCCTCGATCCGGAAGATCTCATCCGATGCAAAACCGGTGGTCAGTACGATCTTATTATCCCCGCAGGCAGCGCAAAGGAACACCGTCATCAATATCATCGCTATAAGTTTTCTATATCTACTAAGTCTCATTCAGGAATTTGCTCCTTATTTTTCTGCTACTATAGTATATCTTATGTTAACATATATCGCAATTACAAATTCGTATTTGTCGAGCTCCCGCCCTTCGCTTCGCTCGGGCCGGGAGCTCGGGGGGGGGAGCGGGCGCCGGTCTGCCGTTACAGCAATCCAGATTACCTATGCTGCGCCGGGTAGCCATCTATTTTCGGGCCGGACGCAACGCATCTGCCAAGCTAACTGCCAACTGTTAGCGGACAGCCGATGACAGTGAGCCAGCAAAAAGCGCGCTGTCTCAC
>JAFXQR010000176.1 GCA_017526985.1 Lachnospiraceae bacterium | reverse complement strand
TTGGCGGTGTCGCCCTGGGCCTGGTAGTATTCAGCGATAGAGGTCAGTTCTTCGGAGTCGAGGATGATGTCCTCGCCCTCTTCGAGCGCGTCCTCATATCGTTGCAGAATGTCTTTGCTGCTGTACTTCCGGCATCGGCTGTGCCACCGGTGCTGCAGTCTGCGCCGGCTTTTCGGGCATTTTCTCCACATCATCACCGATCTTTTTGATCATCACATCATTGAGCAGCGTCAGTTTTTCGATCTTATCCAGCAGATCCTGATCCTGCTGCGTTCTTTTGGATGCCTCCAGAAGCTGGCCGTTGGTATGTGCTGCATTACGCATACGATCGATCATGATATCCGCATCCTTACTCAGGGATGCCATCTCTGCCGCCGTTGTTGAGGTCAGTACTTTTGCCATGGACTCGTACTTCGTCATCTCCGATTCCGCTTCCGAGAACAGCTGCTTCAGGAAGATCTCTTTCTCCAGAAAGATGGATTTCTTCTGTGATTCAATATACTCTTTCAGCGCGCCATCCATGGTTTCCGCGGCACTGTTGACCTTGTTCGCCAGCATAGCCTCTGCATTCTTTATGGTCTCGCCGGTCCGCTCGTCCATCTCCTGCGCGATCCGCTCCATATCATGGTTTTTCCGTTCCAGCGCATCCAGGACATTCTTTCCGCTTTCTACAGCAAGCGCGGCTTTCTGCACATTTTTCTCCACCTGTGCCAGGCGTACCGGATCGATATCGTACATACCGTTGCAGCGCTGCATTTTCCACTGCTCTTCTTTCAGGACTTCCGCAAAGCTGTCCGGCGCACTCTGGGATAAAAGTCTCGCGGTTTTCAGCAGATAAGACAGATATGCAGCATCATCCACCAGAAACTGCCGGATCTCCAGAGCATGCGTCTTGATGGCCGAAAACACATCCATTGCATACTGCTGATCCGAGATCACCTTCACCAGGGTAAGGTAGTGCATCTTATCTTCAAAAGAAGCAAAGAGATAGGCATCGAAAAAGCCTTTCATCACCAGCCCGTCCCTGCCGGCCAGTTTCTTAAACATTTCCACCTTATTATCAAAATCCGGTGTATTTTCCCCAAACAAAAACAGGTTGTCATAGATCACATTGGCACTATAGACCAGTCCCGGCAGATTGTTGGTAAGCTCGGTCTCATCGTGAATGATCTCCAAAATATCCAGATACAAGGCTAATGGCTTGATCCTCGGTTCCTCTTTGCCGCTCTTCATCCGCTCCAAACCGTTGATGATCTCCTGCAATGCTCCTGCGATCGAAGGTTTCTTGGACATCTCCGATTTCAGATCGTCCAGGATCTTGTTCAGCTTTCTGTTCAATGCCACTTTTCCGATGTTTGTGTAATTATTTGCCATAATACTGTCTTCTCCTACTTATAAAATCTACCACTGTACCGTTCCTGAAACCGTCCCGATCCGGGCTGTTCCATTTCCAATATATGCAGTTCACTGATGTCCGGCCGCTCATACAGGCGGAAGGAGTACTCTCCAAATGCCAGCGGAGCCTCGCCCTCGCTGTTCAGATACCGGAAGCACAGGAGATAACTGACGGTCAGATCATTCTCCTCCGAGATCATCACACGGTATTCCGTTCCGTTTACGGAAGCGTAACACACCGCATCTCCCCAGGGCAGCCGGTGGGCACTCCATTCCCCGACATCCACACCGGTAAACTGCAGGATCCTCTCTGCCGGTATCACCCCTTCTATGGCCGGACATTCCGTCTCGGTCATAAAGATGCTCTCCCCTTTCTGCCGCAGCTCATGGGCAATGGATCCACGCCCGCCCTTGCAGGTATACTGCAGACTGCCTTCGTATAAATAATGACTGTCATAATAAGACAGCGTGATCCGGTCATATCCGTAAGTGATCTCAATCTTCAGGGCATTGCCGTCCGAAAGCACATTGCGGACTACGATATCATAACATTCCCCGGCTGACGGAAAGATCTGATACGGGAAATGCAGATGCTTTTCACCACTCATCGCATCCAGGATCCCTTTACCGAACCATACTCTGGGCAGCCAGTCAAATTTGATCTTTGTGCTGCCTTCTTCAACGGTCACCGGATCCGCGCCGCAATAGATGGATTCGACCACATGCCGGATCAGGGGCAGGAGATACACTACGCAAAAAGCTTTGGGCAGCATCATCGGCGCCTCCAGGCGTTCGTATCCGCCAAGCCGGTATTCAAATCCGTCTTCCCGAAAAGCATTGGCGCGTTCCAGGATCCGTCTTGTTTCCTCATCGGCATAGATCTCTGCCGTCTGCTTTTCACGATCATATACTCTGGCGATCCTCTCAAACAGTGCGTTAAACTGCTCATCCCCGCTGCACAGATTGATCACCTGATCCTGATAATACGCCAGAATGCCGCACACAACGCCATTCGCGTCCTCTCCGTCGTACAGATGGTAAAAATGCACCATCCTCAGACCTCTGATCGTTGCGATCTGATTTGCGATACTTCTGTCTTTCAAATGATTCCCTGCTCCTTTCGCCATCCCGTTCCTAATATTTCTCCAATATATTAATATACCATGACCGTACCCTGTGAACAATGTCTTTTTCAGCATTTCTGCGTTTCCCGCTTTTGTAAATATGTCACAAAACATCCCATAATCTTGTTGTATCTGTATGGCAAATATGATAAAATAAGGAAGTAAGGTATGTTTCCGGGGGTTATGGGATATGAAGCACAAAATCGCTGTTTACGGAAATGGATGGAACCTGGAGTCTTTACAGCAGACCCTTGTGGGGATCCGCAAGTACGCTGCTCTGGAAGACTTTGATGTCTTTGTGTTTCTGAGCTATGCCTCTTACAGCATACATACCAATCTGAACAAAGGTCAGTTAAATCTCTACGAACTCGGAGATATGTCATCTTTTGACGGGATCATTGTTTTATCCTACGCTCTCAATTCTCCGCCTACTGCGGTGGAAATCTGCCAGAAAGCCAAAGCACAGAATATTCCTGTTGTCAGTGTCGGAATGGAGATCGACGGCATCCCTTCGATCCGTGTCCGGAACCGGGACGGTATGGAAGAACTGATCAACCATCTGGTGGAGCACCATGCCCTCCGGCGCGTCGTCTTTATGGGTGGCACCCCGGATCATATCGACAGCATTGAGCGTCTGGAAGTGACCCGCGAGATCCTGACAGCCCATGGCATCGAATTTTCGGACGAAAATGTCTGCTACGGCAACTGGAACGCTTCCGATCCCGCCTATCTGGTACGGGATATGATCAACTCCGAAGAAGGTCTCCCGGATGCCATCATCTGTGCCAACGATATCATGGCACTGGCCGTTTCCTCTGAACTGATCAGCCTCGGCTACTCCCTTCCGGAAGATCTGATCGTGACCGGATATGACAACAGCGAAGCCGGAAGGACTTTCTATCCATCGCTTTGCACTGTCAGTTTCAATTTCCCGGAGGTAGGCTATCGTTGTTGCGATATGCTCTTTCACCAGCTCCGCGGAGAATCTTTTGAAGAAAACCTGATGCTTCCTTCCTCTTTTGTACATGGAGAAAGCTGCGGCTGTGTCGGCGATGAGGATTATGTCAAGATCCGCCAGCAGTTCTGTCAGGATTACTATCATAAAAAACTGGAGTTTAATATCTTAGAGCAACGCGAACGCATTATGAGCATGCGTATCACCAGCCTGACGGATTACCCGTCCTTAAAGCAGGTATTGAGTAAACATTTCTCTGCAGACCATCGTTGTGAAGGTGAAAACTTTGCAGTTGTTCTGGCACCGGAATACTTTGAGAATCCGCTGGCACCGGAAGACCAGATCTTTGAGGATACTGCCCCCTTCCGCGTGCAATTCGAATCCGTTGCCACCTGGGCAAACGGCACTGAAGTACCGAACGCACATATCCACGGCAGAGATATCATCCCTGCTTATCAAAAGATTGAGGGCGAACAGCATGTTTACTACTTCTGTGTGCTCCACAACTATCAGTATGATTACGGTTATGTAATCTTTGCGGATGATGCCTATGTCCTGGATTCCGCCAATCTCTTTTCTTACCTGGAAAAACTGCAGCAGTCCCTGATACAGTTCCGCAGCAATTTGCGACTGGATATGCTGAACCAGGATCTGAAGCGGATCTATGATAAGGACCCGATGACCGGTCTGTATACACGCTTTGTCTACGAAAACAAAGTGGGCCCGATCTACGAGGACTGTATCCGCAAAAAACAGCCTCTGACGGTTATGTTTGTGGATATCAACTATATGAAACGCATCAACGACCAGTTCGGACACCTGCAGGGCGATATCGCGATCCGTATCGTAGCCAATGCAATCCGGGATCACATCCAGCCCAACTGGATTGCCGTGCGTTTCGGCGGTGACGAATTCCTGATCATCGCACCGGACAGTGGGGAAAAGACTGCGGCAGATCTGAAATCGCGCATTTTGGAGGAATTGGATGTGAACAATCACAACTCCTCGCGCCCTTACAAGATCACCGCAAGCTGCGCCTATGTGGTGACCGATCCGGACGCTCCCGATAAGGTACTGGAAGATTATGTCCGAGAGGCCGATCAGTTGATGTACCGTGTAAAGCAGGAAGTACACGCCAGGGACGGCCAGCCGAGAGGGTGATCCGGCCGCATCCCCCAAAATAACTCAAAAAAGAGGTCAGACACCCGCAGGCATCTGACCTCTTTTTATTATGTTTTCTTAGAACTTGCCAGCCTTAGCAGCTTCTTCGATGGATACAGCGGTGGAAACCGTCATACCTACCATCGGGTTGTTACCTGCACCGATCAGACCCATCATCTCAACGTGAGCCGGAACGGAGGAGGAACCTGCGAACTGAGCATCGCTGTGCATACGGCCCATGGTATCAGTCATACCGTAGGAAGCCGGACCTGCAGCCATGTTATCCGGGTGAAGGGTACGGCCTGTACCACCACCGGAAGCAACAGAGAAGTACTTCTTACCAGCTTCTACGCGCTCTTTCTTGTAGGTACCTGCAACCGGATGCTGGAAACGGGTCGGGTTGGTGGAGTTACCGGTAATGGATACATCCACATTCTCCTTCCACATGATCGCAACACCTTCCTGTACATCGTTTGCGCCGTAGCAGTTAACCTTTGCACGCGGTGACTCCGGATCCTTGGAGTAGCACTTTCTGAATACTTCCTCTACCTCACCTGTGAAGTAGTTGTACTTGGTCTCAACATATGTGAAGCCGTTGATACGTGAAATGATCTGAGCTGCATCTTTTCCAAGACCGTTAAGAATAACGCGAAGAGGTTTTGT
>JAFXQR010000175.1 GCA_017526985.1 Lachnospiraceae bacterium | reverse complement strand
TTCTGTCTTTTCCTTTACTTTTTCAGAAGTCAACAGAAGAAGAAACGGCGGGTAGACCGCAAACGCCAGCCAAAGATTGACAGTGCTCAGAAACGGCCCCGGCCAGGCCAAATAGGCCGCAAGCAAAACTACGGCCGCAATGCTCCAGATCACCGCAACACGCATAGCATTCTTTTTTTTGGAGATCTCATTAAGGAGCAACCCCCAGAAAAAAGCATAATATCCGCGGCAGGAATATACATCAAAAAACGGAATACGCGCCGTTTTATCTTCCGCATGGGAAATAAAGATCCATAGCGCAGTCCCCATCAGCACCATAAATACATAGCAGCACCAGATCGGTATCCCGTTTTTGTTTTCCCGCATGGTCAAAATATAAAACAGGATCAGACAGAGGAATAATACGCTGACATACCAGGTAGGGGCATTGATCTGCGTCCCAGGCACAAACCAGCCGGAACCCATCCCCAGCATAGTGACCAGCAAACGCCCTTTATTGATGGGAATGTCCATCCAATAGCTTCCGAACTGCCTGTAATAAACATACATCAGCACATAGCAGGTAAATACGGATAATACCATTCCCGGAAAGAGACGTTTGATCCGGCCGGTGATAAACGGCAGAAAGCGCAATCCCGCAACGATCTGCGGAATATAACGTGCCGCCAAAAATCCGGACAATAAAAAAAACAGTTCCACCAGATACTGAAACGGAAACCGGCCGCTATAGAAATTCAGCCCGCCCGGATAATAGACTCCGGCAAGCTGCTGGTAATGGTGAAACAAAATACAGGTGATCGCAAGAATACGGAGCAGTTCCACTGCTCCGTTTTTTTGCTTTTTATCATTTTTTGCCGTATCCTTCGGCATTTAGTCCTCCATACACTTCTGCAGTGCCAGTGTCCCGGTACGGGCTACTTCTACGATGGAGATCTGTGACAGCAAACTGATCATCAACTTGATCTTTTCCGGCGTATCACAGATCTGCAGGATCATCTGGCTCTCGGACATATCCACGATCTCAGCTTTCATCACTTCACAGGTTTCCATGATCTCGCGGCGGGTGCCCTTATTGTATTTTACTTTGATCAGCATCAGCTCTCTGGTGATCGCCTTGCTTTCCTCAAAGGTCTTGACCTTGATGACATCCAGCTTTTTATTGAGCTGCTTTTCGATCTGTTCCAGAGTTTGCTCGGTACCGCTGCTCATGATGGTCATCAAAGAAACCGCATGATCATCCGTTTCCCCTACAGCCAGAGAATCAATATTAAAACTTCTTCTGGAAAACAGCCCGGCCACTTTGCACAGTACACCGGAACGGTTCTCTACCAAAACAGAAAAGATTCGTCTCATTTCACAGCCTCCCTTACACCAGATCCATCGGATCTATGATACATTCGCACAGACAAGATGTGTTACCCGCAAGTAATTCATCGATCTGCGCATCGATATTTTCCATATCCGTGATCCGTAAAAATTTCATACCATACGCTGCCGCGATATGTTCCAGATCCGGACTGCCGGACAGATCGACCACGGAATAATGATCATCATAGGTAAAGTGCTGGTACTGACGCACCATACCCAAATAATTGTTCTTCAGTACTACGATCTTTACCGGTACATCGTACTGACGCATCGTCGCCAGTTCCATCATCGACATCTGGAAGGAACCATCTCCACAGACCGCGACTACCTGCCGGTCCGGCCGGGCCAGTTTGGCACCGATGGCAGCGGGAATGGAATAACCCATCGTCCCCATACCGCCGGTGGTCAAAAATCGTCCGTTGCGAACCACATGGTATTTGCATGACCAGATCTGATTCTGCCCTACATCGGCTACATAAATAGCATTATCCTCCATCTTATAGGACATCTTCCGGATCAGTTCCGCCGGATCCACAAAACCTACCACCGGCTTACGCACCACCGGCATCTCTTCACGGTATTTTTCCAGGGATGCGATCCACTCACTGTAGTCCCCGTCGATCTCGTATTCCGAAAGCTCTGCCAGAATGTGTTTTGCGTCCCCGACAATAGGGATCGTGGCCCCGGCATTCTTACCGATCTCCGCCGGATCCACATCGATATGGATAAGCACGGTATCTTTCATAACTCGTTCCGGCTGGTTTACGGCGCGGTCTGCCACACGCGCTCCGATCATCATGATCAGATCCGCTTCGTTCATGGCCCGGTTTGCCCAGGGGAAGCCGTTATTTCCTACCATACCGTAGTACAGCGGATGTTCCGTCGCCATCACGCCGATTCCCATCATCGTGGATACGACAGGGATATGGTATTCCTCCACCAGCTGACGCAATTCGTCTTTTGCGTGGCTTAAACGCACACCGCCTCCGGCACAGATCAGTGGTCTTTTGGCCTTGTTCAGCTCAGCCACGATCTTTTTGATCTGCAGTGTATTTCCCTTCACCGTCGGTTTATAGGTACGCAGATGCACTTCTTCCGGATAAACAAATTCACCGATCTCCTGCTGCTGTACATCAATGGGCACATCGATCAATACAGGCCCCTTACGGCCGGAATTGGCGATATAAAATGCCTCTTTGAAAATACGCGGGATCTCTCTGGCATCCTTTACCAGATAAGAATATTTTACAAAGGATTCTACCGCGCCGGTAATATCCGCTTCCTGAAACACATCCGAACCGATCAGTTCCGAATTGACCTGCCCGGTGATACATACCAGGGGAATGGAATCCGCAAACGCAGTAGCGATACCGGTGATCAGGTTGGTGGCTCCCGGACCGGAAGTCACGGCGCATACCCCGGGCCTGCCGCTCAGTCTAGCCATACCGCTTGCGGAATGTGCCGCATTCTGTTCCGTACGGATCAGTATGGTCTGTATCTTTGTATTCAGGATCGCATTATAAAAAGGACAGATCGCCACGCCGGGATAGCCAAACACATATCCGACAGACTCTTCTTCCAAACATTTTACCATTGCATCTGCACCGGTCATCTTTTTCATCTTCCTCTCTTTGCTTGCAATATTTTGATTTCTGTGTTATAAATCTTTATTGTCATGAAAAAAATAATAGGAAAATTAAAGCCGTTTGTCAAATCAAATATTTTTAACAAAGCTGCTGCACTGACACTTATTGTGATGCTCAGCGGTTGCGGCGAGCAAAAACCGGATGTCGTAACAGAAGCTTATCGCAATGATATGACGCAGTTTTGCAATACCGTAAACAGCTTAAGTCAGGATATCAACAGTATTGATCCGAATGCGGAAAATGCCAGCGCAATCTTTTTAAATGATCTGGATCAGATGAAAACCGCCTTCCAGAATATGTCCCAGCTTACGGTTCCGGAAGAATATTCCGAGGCCGGCACTCTGGCTTATGAAGCGGCTGCCTATATGAACGATGCCGTATCGCTGTATCACGATGCTTACGGCGAAAATGGCTATGACGAAAACTTTGCCACACAGGCACAGTCACAGTATCAAAATGCTATGGATCGCATCTCTTCCATCGGTCAATATTTCAAAGAACACTGAATAACCTATCTATTATAAAAATCAGGGCACCTTTCACAGCGCCCTGTTTTTTTGATGTTATTTATATTGTTATTTTTTATGCAGTCTGTCAATTCGGTCTTTCGCGATCTCTTTGGTCTGTTCCGCAAGCTCTCTGGTATGTTCTCTGGTCTGTGCCGCAAACTCTCTTGTATGCTCTTTCGTATACTCCTGCGCACTCACCAGTCCGTGATTGATCTTCCTTCCGGCATCCATCCCCTTCTTGGCCGCTCTTACCACGAACAGATCAGAAAAAATATCTTTTTTGACATTCATCCAGTCAAAAATACTCATCTTCCAGGCTTTCACCGACTCGTATCCTCTGCACAATGTCTTATTGAGCTTAAACCGGTAAACCGCTACCCATCCGATATCCGTAAAGAAGATGACCCAGGTAATCATTGCTGCGATCACACGCTTCTGATCCGGTATACGGAAGAACAGCCCGGCAACCAGTGGCTGCAGAAAACGTGTTGCCGCCCAGATAGCAATACCGAAAAACAATCCCGCCACCACGCTGATACGTCCGTCCAGATTGAGCGGATAATAACTGTAATCCCAAAAGCGTTTGCCGAAAACCAGCTCCATTAAAATGCTGGCGATCAGTTCAAACATTGAAGTGACCGTTCCGGCCAGCAGGATCACCACCCACCAGCGTTCGATCCCCCAAAACAGCTCCGTGCACACCACCATGACCACGGAATAGATCGGACACCACGGAAAGATAAACATTCCGCGATCCATAAATTTCCCCTGTTCACATAGCGAAAAAATGCTTGACTCAAACAGCCACCCGATGACGCCGTAAAATGCCAGGGCCAGCGTGAGCGATGCCCAATCCATGCCTGCGAATACGATCGGCATTTTTTCTCTCCTCCTTATTTGTTTGCCCGTCTACAGTTGCATTTCCCCTCTTTAACAGGTGCGGACGCATATATTTCTGCGCCTGCCTCTTAGCTTCTCTTCTTGCATTCACACGATCTCCTACCGTTTCGCCACCTGCGCAGAGCTTATCGGCAAATATGATAGCCCAGCCCTCTTTGGTCTTCGGCAAAAACGGTGTCATCGGAAACATATGGTGTGAGATCACATCCTGCTCGATCTCACCGATCCCGAAATCTCGTATCGCATTGCGCATTGCCTTTCCCGGATGTGTCCATCCATGGATCAGATACTCAATCTTAAAATCATGCCAGTCATACAGAAAATAATCATGTAACAAGCATCCGCGGATCATTGCTTCCTCATCCACTTCGATACCGAATTTGGTGGTCAGAAACAATGCCACATGAGCCACATTGATGCAGTGCTTACGAACCGTTGTGGTTCCGTGCTGCATAAACTGTTCCATATCGTCAAACCGCGAATTCTCGTGCTCGGATACTTCCCGGATCATCCGCTTCATTAACTCGCGTTTTTCCTTCGGCAGTTCTTTCATCTGCCAGGCGATTCTTCTCATTTTACCTTCTCCTCTATATCTTATATCGTACAATTATATACTATAATCCATAAGTTATGTAAATCTTTTTCAAAAAAAATTCACAAATTTATAACAAAATATCGGTCATTTTGTCCCGGAACTCTTCCAGCTTTTTCTCCCAGTCCGGATCTTCTTTCTTTACGGTATCTGCAGCGATCCGATATACCGCCTCCAGTAACTGCAGATAATACTCCGCCAGTCTGCCGGGATTCTCTACATGCATTCCGGCATAGAACGCTCCCTCGTATTCCTGTGCCATCGCATCAAAATGACACAGTACTTCATACACATCCGGTATGGCATCGTGATCTGTCGAAAAAGCCTTCGTCCGCTCCAGTATCCCTAACGCCAGATCTCTTTGTATATCCTCGTCTTCCGGCGGCAGTATATGGATCAGGTGGCGGATCAGCAGTTCTCTCTCCTGCGTATTCAGAGAAAGGCGGCTGACTACATAGGCGATCATCTCCGGCAGCAGTACCACCACCGGCCGCCCGGTCCCCAGTGCTTTTAAATGTCCGTCATTCTCCAGTTTCAGCAGCAACTGCATAAGCGCCGCGCCGGCACTTGCAGCCGCAGCGATTTTCTTCACCATCTCCTGCATCAGGACGCCTTTCCCTTCCCAGTCGTATAGAAAGCTGCAGCATAATCAAAGCAACGGCGCAATTCCCCGGTATAGTTTCGTTCCTTTACATCTTCGGTATGCTTGGTCACAAAGGCATTCAGCTTCTTCGTGTATTCTTCCTTGCTGATGCTGCCGCCGGCCACTCCCGAAAGCCCCATTTCCCAGCTGGCCGTCAGCTTCGGGTTCAACATGGAACCGATGGAATACCGCACCACATCAAAGATCATTTCCCCGATCTGGGTCGGCGTAAAGATCTGTGTCTTTTTATTCAATGCCAAATACTGGTTGCGTACCAGTTTTTCCAAAATCCCCGCACGAGTGGCGGATGTACCAATCCCACTGCCCTTGATCATGGCACGCATCTCTTCGTCCTCGATCAGCTGTCCGGCATTTTCCATGGCCAGGATCAGACTGCCGGAATTATAACGCTTCGGCGGCGAAGTTTCTCCTTCTTTGATCTGCAGTGCACTGAAGGGCAGTTTGGTTCCTTTTTTGAGAGACGCCAGTTTCTGCAAAAACTCCGGATCACAAGCCAGTTCCTGCTCCTCGCCGTCCTTGTTCTCTTCACCGGCATTTTCTTTATTTTCAGCATCGTCTTTGGCAGTATTCTCCGTTGTATCCGCCTTTTTCTCGCTGCGGTCCTTAAAGAAAGAATATTTCATGACTTTCTGCCAACCTTCGTCCTGCAGCACCTTAAAACCGGTAAAGAAATGTTCCGTATCCATGCCAATGGTCAGGCTCATCTTTTGGAAGACCTGCGGCGGATAAAAGATTGCCAAAAAGCGGCGTACGATCAGTTCATATACTTTTGCAGATGTATGCGACAAGCCGCCCATATTCTGGAAGCCCTGTCCGGTAGGGATGATCGCATAGTGGTCCGTGATCTGCTTATCATTGACATACCGCGTCTTTTCCAGCCCTTTAAACATCTGCTTCTGCAGCACTTCCTGCGCAAACATACCGCAAGGCGAATAGTTGCAGAGTCCCTTGATGTTCTGGTGGATCACCTTGGCCACCGCCGTCGACAGCACACGGGCGTCCGTTCTGGGATAAGTGGTCAGTTTCTTTTCATACAATTCCTGTGCGATCTTTAAGGTTTCATCCGGCGAGATTTTGAAAAACTTGGAGCAGATATTCTGCAATTCCGCCAGGTTATACAGCAGCGGGGCATTTTTCTTCTCCGTCTTTTTCTCTGCCTTGATCAACTCGCCTTCTTTTTCCGTTTTAAAAATCTCGCCGTCCGGGCTTCCCCCCAACTCCGAGATCAGATGTTCCGCATCTTTGCGTTCCTTAAACCCGTTTTCTTTATACAACAGCGGTGATTCAAAATATTTGGATCCTTCTACCGCTTTCCATTCTCCGTTTACCGGCCGGCCGCCGATCTCAAAATCACCGGTCACTCGATAAAATGGCGTTTTGGTAAAGCTACGGATCTCCCTCTCCCGCAATACCACCATACCCAGTACACAGGTCATAACACGCCCTACCGCGATGACGGTACGCTTTTCTGCCTTCAGGTAATTCTGCAGAGTAGATCCGTATTTCAGTGTGAGCACCCGGGAAAAATTGATGCCCATCAGATAATCTTCCTGTGCACGCAGATAAGCCGCATTACTCAGGTCATCATATTCGGACAGGTCTTTCGCTTCACGGATACCGCGCTGGATCTCTTCTTCCGTCTGAGAGTCGATCCATACACGCTTACGCACCTTACCGGTCACCTTAGCCTGCTGTTCCACCAATCGGTAGATATACTCTCCCTCGCGTCCGGAGTCGGTGCAGACATAGATGGTACCTATATCTGTCCGGTTCAGAAGACCGCTTACGATCTGAAACTGTTTTGCCGAGGACGGGATCACCTCATACAGATAATTCTCCGGGATAAAGGGGAGGGTCTGAAAGCTCCATCGTTTCAATTCCTCCTTATACACCTCCGGATAACTCATGGTGACCAGGTGTCCTACACACCATGTGATGACAGCCTCATTCGACTCCATATAGCCGTCACAGTTTCGCATATTATATTTTAAAGCTTTGGCAAATTCTCTGGCTACGGATGGTTTTTCCGCGATAAAAAGCGCCTTTTTTGCCGTAGTATTTGTATCAGCCATAGATTATATCGTTTTTACAGGGTATCAATATCCACCAGTTCCAAAGAAGGTCTCTGCGCAGCATATCCTTTTAATTCCTGCGTAAAATGTCCCGCCGAAAACAGATACAGATGATCCGGACTGAGTTTTGCTGCTTCCGCGATCTGCATGATCTGCTGCAGATCCTCAATCCCCAATTCTTCTTTTTCCCAATTGCAAAAGGCCAGCAGGTTGTTTTCCTCGGCATCCTGCATCACCAGATCGATCGCGCCGTTCTTTCCGATCCATTCGCCGGATTTTTCCGCTTTGATCGGAAGCATATTTCTTTCGTTCAGCAGCTGCAGATATTCCCCGCAGACTTTCCGGAAATTCGTCTGATGGAAAGACTTGATCTCATCCGCGATGATCCTTTGGTAATACTCTGCCGGAGCCAGTCGTTCCAGCTTGCTGTACCGGCCAAACAGAAACCGGTAATAAAACTCCAGATAGCGCAGTGTGATACGATAAACACCCTTTTTTGCATTTATTGCAGAAGCATTTTCAAACGGAAAGACCTTTTCTACCAGTTCGCGTTCCATCAGATTTTTGATGTATACGCTGATCTTGGCTCTGGAAAATCCCGTATGAACATGCAGATCATTCAGTTTATTTTCACCGTTTGCCAGGCAATGCAGGATCGTATTGTAGACATTCAGTTCCCGCAGATCCCGCGCAACAATATTCTCGCCTTCTTCCCGAAGCGGCGCACCTTTTTTCAAAACCGCATCGGTAATATTCTGTTCTATGGATTTCGAAGCATCAAAGCATTCCCAGTAAGCCGGGATACCGCCCAGGATGCTGAAGATCTCCATGCATTGTCTCGTGTTACATTCCTTGAAATAATTGACACAGTCCATAAAGCCCATTTCAGGCACTTTCAAAAAGCCACCGATACCAAGGGCAAGACTGCCGATCCTGGGAACCAGATCCGTTTCCACAAAACTGATCGCAGAAGACAGCAATACGAGCAGGCACGGTGTCTCAGAGGTTTTCGTAAAGCGGATTGCCGCTTCCATAAATCCTTTGGAATACTTGACGATATTTTGGAACTCATCCACAACGATCAGCTGCTTCTTGCCGGATGCCTTCGCATGTATCTTCCCGAAGATCTCCTCAAAGCCTTCCTGACCATCCCGGTCAATCTCTTTTGTATCCTGTCCCAGTTCACGGTTCCAAAGAAGCAGCTGTTCTTTTTCCGAACAAGGTCTTGCGGTGTAATAATGAAAAAGCGATCCGTCAGTCAATCGTTGCGTATTTTCTGCGAATCGAAATAAAAGGCTGGTTTTGCCCACGCCTTTGTGTCCATAAACCACCAAAATCTGACTGCCTTCTTTTCGAAAGCAGTCAGACAAATAATTCAGTTCTTTTTTTCTACCGACAAACATGAGATTTACTTCTCGCTGATATACCCCATAGCCTTCAGCAGCTCGGCACACTCAACAGCACCGCCGGCAGCACCACGCAGGGTATTGTGGGACAGACCTACAAACTTCCAGTCATAAACGGTATCCTCACGCAGTCGGCCTACGGATACGCCCATACCGTTCTCGTAGTTTACATCCAGAGCTACCTGCGGACGATTGTCCTCTTCCAGGTACTGGATGAACTGCTTCGGAGCGCTCGGCAGTCCCAGTTTCTGCGGCTCACCGGAGAAGTTTACCAGCTTCTCGATCAGCTGCTCTTTGGTCGGTTTCTGACGGAATTTAACAAATACGGCTGCGGTATGTCCGTTCAGTACCGGTACACGGATGCACTGGCAGGTGATGATCGGGCTCTCTGCCGGAACGATCACGCCGTTTTCGATCTTACCCCAGATACGCAGCGGCTCCTTCTCGGACTTTTCTTCCTCACCGCCGATGTACGGGATGATGTTGCCAACCATTTCCGGCCAATCCTTAAAGGTCTTGCCTGCGCCGGAGATTGCCTGATAAGTCGTAGCAACTACTTCGTACGGCTCATACTCTTTCCATGCAGTCAACACCGGTGCGTAGCTCTGGATGGAGCAGTTCGGCTTAACTGCGATAAAACCACGGGTTGTTCCCAGTCTCTTCTTCTGGAACTCGATCACATGCATATGCTCCGGGTTGATCTCAGGCACTACCATCGGCACATCCGGAGTCCAGCGATGCGCGCTGTTGTTGGAAACTACCGGTGTCTCAGTCTTAGCATACGCTTCCTCAATGGCACGGATCTCATCCTTGGTCATATCTACTGCAGAGAATACAAAATCTACAGATGCGGCAACCTTTTCTACTTCGTTAACATTCGCAACGATCAGCTTCTTAACGGCTTCCGGCATCGGAGTATCCATCTTCCAACGGTCACCTACTGCTTCTTCATAAGTCTTTCCTGCGGAGCGCGGGCTTGCCGCCACGGTTACCACTTCAAACCACGGATGATTCTCCAGGATTGAGATAAATCTCTGTCCTACCATACCTGTTGCGCCTAAAATACCGACTTTCAATTTGCTCATTTTGTTTTCCTCCCAAACTATATATAAATTTTATTATTTATCGAGATATTTTTTGTACTCCGCGATGACCTCTTTCATAACTGCAATACCGGGTGCTCCGGTGGTTAGCCTGCGTTCCACACAGGTTTTTAAGGATACTGCATCGTAGATGTCCGCATCAAATACCTCTGAGATTTCCTTGAGTTCTTCCAGACTCATCTCTTCGATGGATTTGCCCTTTTCAATGCAGGTCAGTACCAGTCGCCCGATAATGCCGTGCGCATCACGGAACGGTACCCCGTGCTTTACCAGATAGTCTGCCGCATCGGTGGCGTTGGTAAAGCCCATCATCGCGCTCCGAGCCATCACATCCTTGCGGAATTTCATGGTATCTACCATCTGCATAAACATGGAGATGCATTCCTTTACGGTATCGATGGCATCAAAGGTGCCTTCCTTATCCTCCTGCATATCTTTGTTGTATGCCAGCGGCAGGCCCTTCATGGTGGTCAGCATCGCTACCAGATGGCCGTATACGCGTCCGGTCTTACCTCGTACCAGTTCGGCGATATCCGGGTTCTTCTTCTGCGGCATAATGGAGGATCCGGTCGAGAACGCGTCATCAATCTCCACAAAACCGTACTCGTTGGAATTCCAGATGATCACTTCCTCGGAGAACCGGGACAAGTGCATCATAATCGTGGACAGTGCCGATAACAGCTCGATCACATAGTCACGATCCGATACGGAATCCATAGAGTTCAAGGTCGGCCCTTCAAATCCCAACTGGCTGGCGGTATATGCACGATCCAGCGGATAAGTTGTTCCTGCTAATGCTCCTGCCCCCAGCGGGCAGGTGTTCATTCTCACATAGATATCGTTCAATCTGGAACGATCCCGGCGCAGCATCTCAAAGTATGCTCCCATATGATGTGCCAGGGTTACCGGCTGTGCCTTCTGCAGATGGGTAAATCCCGGCATATAGGTCTCCAGGTTTTCTTCCATAATACGAAGCAGGATCTTTTGGAATGAGCAAAGCAGTTCCTCAATCTCCGAAACCTGGCTGCGCACATACAATTTCATATCCAGTGCCACCTGATCGTTACGGCTGCGTCCGGTATGCAGTTTCTTACCGGCATCGCCGATCATCTCGGTCAGATTGGCTTCCACAAAGCTGTGAATATCTTCATATTTGTCTGTGATCTCGAGACTTCCATTCTCCAGCTGCTCGCGGATCGTGGTCAGTCCCTTAACGATCGCATCCTTTTCCTCTAATGTAAGGATGCCCTGCTTCTCCAGCATGATCGCATGCGCGATGCTGCCCTCAATGTCCTGGGCATACAGACGCTTGTCAAAGCCGATGGATGCATTAAACAGATATACATCCCGGTCTGTTTCTTTTGTAAATCTTCCTCCCCAAAGCTGTGCCATTTTGTGTCCTTCTTTTTCCAAAAAATAATATAAAACACATCGAGCAAAAACCCGGTGTTTAGTAATCTATATCACACTATATTGTGTATGTCAAATCAAAATTATACCTGTCTATGTAATTTAGCATAGAAACAGGTATAATTCAAGTAGAAGTTATGTAAACAAGCATAGAATATGGAGACTTGTTTATAAATAAATTGTTTTATCTGTAAACATGGTCACATCAAGCAAATCTGTATCATTAGCATCTATGAAAAAGGTCACTTTCATATCAAGCATCTTTTTATCATAAAATTCCGTACACTCGATCACATCAGCAAATTCCATCGTGATAGTTATTTGACTACCGGACTGTTTTTCGGTATATTCATATCCATTCTCTTTCAGATAATCCGTAACCGTCTGATAATTCCAATACGGATCTTCGCAATATATGCCACCCGGATAATAGGTATACTGGTCGATCCAGCCAGTCTTTTTATTCACATCATACAGCCCCGGAAGATAGATAAATGCATCGCATTCTCCGAGTTTCTTTCCTTCTCCGGAATTGTTAAAATAATATATCGCGATCGCTTCATTTCCCATATAAGGATTTTTCTCTACATAGAATTGTGCGGTTCCCGAGGATTGATTCAAAACAAGTTGCTCCATTTTGAACTCCTCGTAACTGATAAATCCATAACTTAACGCCCAATCATAGAGTTCCTGAAAAGTACCGCTTTTATGTTCTTCCACATAAGCAAATGCTTCCGGCTTCATATCTTCTTGAGATAATTTAGACGGATTGCTACACTTAAAGGAAATATCCACCATACGATCACAGATCTGAATCTTGCCATCCGTCCAGGAAGCATTCACGATCTCCGGCATAGCTTCCGGCATTACGAAACCTTCCTCTACAACCTCTTCCTCGCCTTCTGCAACTTCTGCCTCCGCCTCAGTCGGTTCTGCTTCCTCTGCCGGTGCATCCGTCGGAACTTCTGACATCACTTCTTCTGCCAATTCTTCCAAGGTGATGTCTTCTTCTGTTTCCTTGCTCTCACTTGCCTCCGAGCCGCATCCGCATACGCTCACGCCTACCATGACAGCAGCGACCAGCATTCTGAAATTCTTTCTTACCATAATTCCTCCCTCATTCTTTAGAACATAATAGAATCTTTATAATACGGTGAAGAATTATATATATATATATCATTTGTCAAGGAAAAATATTCATCTTCAGCCTTTTGTCGAAAATATTACATTAAATTTGTATAAACTTACCATAAAAAGCTTTTATCCTCTCGGGCAGCCGCAATTCCCACAGAAATTCAAGGTTGACAGTGTGCCACATCTCGGGCAGGTCCATCCGCTGGTCATGGGACGCATTTTACCGCACTTTGAGCAGTAATTCAGATAACCTACATTACCACAGCTGCAGCTCCAGGCGCCGACCACGGAAGGCCGATAAAAGATCATCGGCGTTTCCGGCAGATTCACGATACAATAGTCGTTCTTCGATGCCAGCCGGACAACAATGACCGCTGCAACAAACATCACAATGACAAATACCACCCAAACGATCAGGCTTAGGCCTGCAAAAACGATCTCATCGGTGGAATTTGCCCCCAAAACAATTGCATCATAAACGCCATGGATAACGATTGGCACCAGAATAGTCAGCGTTGAAAACATTTTATAGTCTTTCGTTGCATTGTTTAAGCTGGCATATTTCGCCTTGCTATAGAAAAATCCCATGAACACTGCAAAGCAGGCGTGTCCCGGTACTGCTGTGAACATACGCATGATCGCTACGCCAAAGCCGTTAGAGAATACATAACCGATATTTTCTACGGCCGCAAAACCAAGCGATACAAATACCGCATAGACGATGGCATCATAGCTGTAGTCAAAATGTTTGCTGTTCCAGGTAATACCTTTCAGCACCAGATATTTTCCCAGTTCCTCTGCCGGAGCAACCAGCAATATTGCCAGGATATAGGCCTTCAGCACAGAATCTTCCGGCATAAAGATCCCCAGCAGGATCTCTCCGATCACTTCTGCGATAATCGCCGAGATCACGGTCAGCATGCCCGCAAAAAACAGGCCAAACATGAAAATGACCGGTTCCTTTTCTTTTTTGTCTTTCTTGTAGATCACGATCAAAAGAATGATGACCGGGATCAGCGCTAATGCTAATAACATATTCTTATACCTCCCGTGGTCGATTTTACACGATGACAAGATCATATGGCAATCGTTTTTTTGATCTGCCGGCTCCGTATACATTACCGTCAGTGCCTTTTTGTTTGGCTCTGCCAGATCATAGACATTTCCCTGCACGAAGATCTTCATCGTTTTTCCTCCCGCATAAGAAACGGTAATGTCTTGTTGGGAAGCATTCATGATAGGTATTCTCGATCACTACCGGTGTATCATCCGCCTCCGGCATAACACTGTTGGTCACTTTCGTCTTGGCCGGATCGATCATATGAAAGGTTTGATATCCATGTACACAATAAACTCCCACCTCTGTGATCAAAGACTCTTCCTTACCGTAAATCCTCATCCAGCCCTTTATATTACGCATCACCAGCACATTACATGACAGATTATCCGCCAGTTCATCGATCAGCTTCTGCGGATCATAACGCTTTCTACTGCCTGCATACTCCAAAGGGATATTGATATTAAAAAATCCCAGCAGCAATTTCAGCAAATACAGTGAAAAAACGATAAACGCTCCGCCAAAGGGTATCAATGCAATTCCTACAAAAAGAGCGATCAAGCTTTTTTCCGTAAGGAAATAATAGATTCCGTTAAAGCCGATAATTAATACACCAATCCCTAAAACCGGCATAATAATCCATGCAAGAATCTTTAGTAATTTTACGATTGTGATCTCCGCTCTTTTCATCATTATCCGTATCTCTGGCTATGCCATATTTTTACGCCTCTGTCGCCAACTTTTCCGCCATCACCGCGCTTTTGCCGCCCCAGAAAAACTTGGCAAAGCCTTTATCCGGATAAACTTTCTTCGGTACCAGCCGTAATAGATCCGCCCCGGTCTTTTCCTTGATCTTATCCGCTACATAAGCGGTATTTCCTTCCAGACTGTAATATACGATCAGATCTTTCATTGTTCTATTTCTCCTGTTTTATATCTCCTGCATAGTATAATCTATGTATTTATCTCATATTATCATATTGGATATATCCCTTCTACCAACCGGAAGATACATGTATGTAAACCGGATGATACCTGCTAACTTAAAAAACGGCTGTGCGCCAGCATCAATGGCACACAACCGCAGGATTCTCCCAAAAAACTATTGCGTTACTTTTTCAAACAACATTTTGCTTGTCTCGTCCGGCTCATTACTCAGCACATTTTCAAAAACCACTGTATTATTTGCCGGATAATAGATCACTACAAAACCGTTTCCCTGCATATCGGTAGAAACAAAGCTATACTGTTCTTTTCCAAGTCCCTCACTCTCATCCAGTTTATCTACACTGAAATCAAACTCGTCAACCTTGAATACCGATCTGCCAACCGGTGTCAGATCGATCTCATCCACAGTCGCAGTTACTTTTACTTCCTGATGAAACGCTCCCGTCTTATCTACCAGGCCGGAGACCCCTTCGCCGATGGCACCAAAGGTATCGGAAACAAATTCCTGTCCGCTGGAAGCTACCTTATCCTGCGTCCGCATCCAATCGGTCATCTCTCCGCTTTCTTCATCATAAATCTTCGTCAGCGACCAGTCCCCGCGCAGATTATTAAATGCAGACGCGCGCTGATTCTCATATTCAATGGTATCCGCATCTTTTTCTTCGGACGCATCCATCCGGCCACGATCATTATCGCTATCTTTTCCGCATCCCACCAGGCAAATAGCGCCAATGACCGCAAGCATTTTCAGTACTTTCTTTTTCATAGTATTTCCCTCCCATATATAACCGCACTATAGTTTACACTATGATCATTTTCTTGTAAACCCGAGAAATTATTGCCAAAACCAGATTACTCCTATCGATAAAACGGTATATCGAATTCCTTAAGTTCCCAGTCCTTTATACGGACACCGCCCCAGCAGTGCTCTACTGTAAAGACCAATTCACCGCCACGCTTGGTCCGTTCATCAAACGGCTGGGCGGCGCGGAAGTTGCCAAGCGAATAGGCCACCAGTGTGGAGTGACCGTTTGAGTCAGCATTTTGTACCATCGGCTGGATCACATGCGGATGAGTACCAATGACCACATCTGCCCCCAGCTCTGTAAATAACTCCGCATATTCCCTCTGCTGCTCGTCCGGCCCATCCGTATATTCCGTGCCCCAGTGCACAAAGACCACCTTGAAATCCGCCTCACACACATAGAAGTCCTTCCGGATCTGATCCGGATCAAGGTAATGAACAGCATACGGATATTTATCGTACAGATTCACGGATGTACCATAAGTATAGTCAAAGAGCGCAAAACGGATCCCATTACGACTGATATACCGGCAGGGCACATATTCCGTATCATCACCGGACTGGATACCGAGCACCGTAACATTCCGCTTATCAAAAAAGCTTGCAGTCGTATTGATTCCGGTAATTCCTTTATCTGCTGCATGATTTCCGGCACATGAAACAATATCAAAGCCGGCATTGCAGATAGCCTCCCCAACAGCAACGGGTGTTCCGAAATAGGGATACGAACTGACCAGTGAAGGATCATCCACCAGTATACTCTCCAGTTGTAACGCCGCAAGATCTGCGTTTTTTACTTCTTCCAGCACCTCTTTATACAGAAACTCATAGCTTCCACCCTGTTCCCGCTCTGCGTACTCATAAATAGAATCATGGATCAGATTATCACCGAAAGCGATAAACCGCACTTCGTTGTCCATATTCTTCAGTCCCCAGGACTGCCACTGCCACAATGTGCACCTGCCTTCCGTATCCTCCATCAGCAGGATCTGCGGATTCTTCTCCATACTTTTAAAGCGCACAAAATCTACGCCATTATCCGAAGAAAACCATTTATTTGTCACACTGCCATCGGCATTCAGATCATAGATAAAAATATGCTGCGACCAGTCCTGTGGATTGTCTTTCACCCAAAACGGCTGCGCCGAGCCGTATTTCCCCCGCTTCCAGCAGAGTAATACCAGCTCCGGATCACCATCGCGATCCAGATCCGTGACCACCAGATCCTGCGTTTTTACTTCTCCGCTGATCCTGTGTATCAACCCATTCTCCTTATAAATCCTCACTTCCCGGTTCTGCAACGCGATGGTAATCCCGTCCCCGGCCTCTACCGTTCGTTCTTCCCATACGATCCATCCGGGAAGAAATACACCGCAGCGATCCATTACAAAAACGGCAACAGCCAAAATGACCATTGCCGTGATTGCCAGAAATAGTTTTCCTCTTATTTTTCTGTGCGATACGTGCTTGTCCATGCCGGTTGTTCTATTTCGCTGTCTACCGTGATCCAGTTCCAGTCATCATCCAGATAACCGCCATCCAGCATTCCTCTCCATTCCGAATCCGTCAATCTCTCATCCATCGGCTGTACAAACTGATAAAAACTGTATGCAGATCCTCTGCCGACATGCAGTTCCCCGTCGATCGGAAATACCACATAGATATCCTGTGCATGTCCGCTACCCACTTCCAGCACGCTTCCGTTGGGATCGGTAGCGATGTCCGCGATCACCGGGCACGGTGACTGGTAGCTGTAATTTAAGGAATAATCTACGGTATCCTGATTGGCTTCCTTCCAGAAATGCTCCAGGTTTCCGCCATATTCACGGATAAAATCATACTCTTCGTCAGTAAGCGCTTCGTTCTGCAGTTCTTTTTCGGAAATCTCCACTAGTTTCAATGCCATCTCTTTTAAGCGTTGCAGATCTTCTTCACTTTGTTCGCTCAGAAAACCGTAATTCTTCATACCAATGGCAGTTTTATCTGCAAGATTTGCGAAACGGTTGTAAACCTCTATTTCAGGATCCACATAGCCACGATCGTCGTATTCCGGCTCATCATAGCCACCCATTTCGGCAATGACCTGTTTTGCATAAAGGATCGTATCATGTTTCAGTTCCGCATAGGAGCCTGCAAAGGTTTCCAGATCTTTCCTGATCCAGTTTTCGGAACACATATAGGACGGATAGCCTTCCCCCTTTACTGACAGCAAAGGCCTGAGCGTATTCAGCCACCCTGCGTACAGACTGGCATTCCAAAGAGCGGCATCCTCATTAGCATACGCAGTCTGCAAATCCGCAAAATTCTTATCGAAATTTTCATACGAAAGATCTTCACTGCCTTCAAGGATCTCATAGGCCTCTTCCGATCCCAGCACCGCCGGAGTATCCAGTGTGCTTGGAAGCATACGACGCTCACCGGTTTTATTCTCATCCACCGAACTGTAGATCAGCTTCTGCATGATCGCTGCGTCGATCGTAAATCGCTGTCCCATGAAACGATAACTGATCAGATCCGGATTTTCGCCGTCTTCTACCGGGATCGAATGGATCGATGTTGCGCTGTATGCCTTTAATGCTTCTGCAACTTCCGCAAAAGCATCTGCATCCGTCAATACAGTCTCCGCATCCGGCATGGTTCCATAAACCTCTTCCATGATCTGTTTCATCTCATAATACCCGGGATCATCGGATGCCCCAGCAAAAAATGCTGTGATATCATAAATGCTCGCCCATTGGCTTTCACAGTTTTCGGAGATCGCAATATTCTGCAGAACAGCACTCTTCACCAGATCTTCATCCTTTGCCAAAAAAGGCATTCTTCCGTACCACATCATCGCACGGAAGTATTGTTCTAATTGAGGATTACCCTCATAATACCCCCGTACTTTATACTGGGTATAATCTTCAAACTCCCCGGTAAGTAACGAAACTTCGATTCCTTCGGCATCAGCGATACGCTCCAATTCTGTATCAGCATCTGCTTCCAAAGCATCGTCCTTGATAGGAAATTTCTCGCCATCGTTTTGCAGTTTTGCTCCTACATAAAAGAACAATATATTCCTCTTTGCCGCCTCTTCCCAATCGGTTCCTTTTGC
>JAFXQR010000174.1 GCA_017526985.1 Lachnospiraceae bacterium | reverse complement strand
GTGAACCCATTTACAATGCGATCTGCTGGCAATGCCGCAGGACGGCGCCGGAAATTGATCAGCTCAAAAAAGAAGATCCGGACTTTTGCGATCATATCCGAAAAACCACGGGACTGCTGCCGGATCCGTATTTTTCCGCTTCTAAGATTGCTTGGATATTAGATCATGTGGAAGGAGCAAGAAAAAAGGCAGAGGCTAGGCAGCTGCTCTTCGGAACGGTGGATACCTGGCTGATCTGGAACCTGACAGGTGGCAAGGTGCATGTAACGGATTACACTAACGCCAGCAGGACAATGCTGTTTGATATCCACAGCCTGACATGGGACGCAAAGATTATGGAACGTTTCGGTATTCCTGCGGCAATGATGCCCAGAGTTTGTCCTTCCAGTCAGATCTATGGTTACGCTAATTTCGGGACATTGGGAAACAACATTCCAATCTGCGGCGCGGCGGGCGATCAGCAGGCGGCACTGTTCGGGCAGTGCGCTTTTGAAAAAGGTGATGTGAAGAATACCTATGGTACAGGCTGCTTTTTGCTGCTGAATACGGGCACAGAGGCAGTGCATTCCGGGCATGGACTTTTGACGACCATTGCAGCCAGCATGGACTCTGCGGACAATCAGAGCGGCAGCGTGCAATATGCCTTAGAGGGCAGCGTTTTTATCGCCGGGGCGGCTATTCAGTGGCTGCGTGACGGGATCCGTGTCATCGATGCGGCACCGCAGACCCAGGAAATCTGCGAGAATACGCCGGATGCCGGCGGCGTTTATCTGGTACCTGCATTTTCGGGGCTTGGTGCACCGTACTGGAATCCCCACGCACGTGGAATGATGGTGGGGATCACCGGCGGTACCAGCAGGGAGCAGATCATCCGGGCAACCGTGGAATCCATTGCCTATCAGGCCTGTGATGTGCTGCGGGCTATGGAGGAGGATGCAAAGTTGTCGATTAAGACGCTGCGGGTGGATGGCGGAGCTTCCGCAAATGACTTTTTACTCACGCTGCAGGCGGATCTGTTAAATGCCGCAGTGCATCGTCCGGTATGTATCGAGACCACAGCCCTCGGTGCGGCTTACCTGGCGGGGCTGGCTATCGGTTATTGGAAGGACAAGCAGGAGATCCGTGATAACTGGCAGCTTGACAGGGAGTTTACTCCTGTCATAGAAGAAGAGCAGAGAGCGGCTATGCTGGCCGGTTGGAAACGCGCTGTGAATGCTGCGCTCGCCTGGGCAAGCGGAGTTGCCGTGAACAGAAGTATCCGATAATAACAGATGAGGGGCTAAATAAGAACAAAACAGTAAGGAGTATCCCATGATCGACGAAAAAACCATATCCCTGAACTATATCAAGAAACTTGACTATCCCGGTTCCGATGCGGGAATCCGCTATTTGATGCAGGCGGTGCTTCGGATCACGCCCGAGGAAGAGCAGGAGCTGAAGGCAAAGGCAGAAGCGGACGGAAAGGAATATAAACCGCCAAAGCCCAATACGATCTGCGTTTCCGTCTGGCCGGAGCCTTTCAGCTTTGGCAAGACGAAACCGGAACTGATCACCTCTAGGGATTTCCCGCTGACCGAAGAAGGAAAGAAAGATGCTGTGGACTGGATCAATGCAGAGAAAGCGGCAAATCCGGAGAAATACGGTGCGTGATGTTTTGTATATAGCCGGTTTTGCAAGACGGAAAAAGATTTACCACAAAACCGCAAATATACCAAAAACGGTTGCGAAACGGTTGCGCATACTAAATAAATACAAAAAAATCCCCGTAAACGGTTGCGACTGTTGCGGGGATTTGCTATTATTTCATTAGAATCTATTGATTAATTACGGGAGATTGCCTATGACGATCGAAGAGATGAAGAGACGGAAAAAGGAACTTGGGTATTCCAATGCGAAGGTCGCTGAGCTTGCTCATCTGCCGGTAGGGACGGTACAGAAGGTTTTCGGGGGAGAGACAAAGTCGCCCAGATATGACACCTTGCGGGCGCTTGAACTGGTGCTGTCGAGTGATTCAGGCAGAAACATGGGATTGACGGCGCAGGAGGCATCTGCCTACGGAGTGCAGTCGAATGGTTTTCAACGTGCACATGACCGGACAGGTGATAAAACCATTAATGATTATACTGCACTTCCCGAAGGGACAAGAGTGGAGCTGATCGATGGTATTTTTTATGACATGGCAGCTCCTACAACGATTCATCAGTTTATTGCAGGCAGGATTTTTCGCGAATTGCAGGATTATGTGGAAAAGAAGAAAGGAAAGTGCATTCCCTTTATTGCACCTACTGACGTTCAGATTGACTGTGATGACAAGTCCATGCTTCAGCCGGATGTGCTGGTTGTGTGTGACAGAAGCAAGATCACCCGTGCAAGGATCGTGGGAGCGCCGGATTTCGTGGTTGAGATTGTATCACCCGGCAATGCCACGACGGATGTTTATATCAAGCTGATCAAATATCAGATGGCGGGAGTCAGGGAATACTGGATTGTGTTTCCGGATGAGAAAAGGGTAGTTGTGTACGATTTTACAAAGTCGTCCAAACCGGAGATTTATACATTTGATGACAGCATTCCCGTTGCAATCTGGGGTGGAGGCTGTAAAGTGGATTTTAAGCGGATATATGAACAGGCAGCATTCATCTATGAGCTTCCGTAAATACTCGGACTGTGCATTTTTTACAACTTTGCACAGTCCGTTTTTATTGTGCCTGGTTGCGCTGTTGTGATGTTGCACAAAAACTCTGGGCGCATTTGGGCAACATTATCCAAATTGACTACAAAAACCTGTGTTTTTCGCTTTTTTATCGTGAAAATCATTCACTTTGCGAAAATTGTATGGTATAATTGACCGTAATCGGGGTTTCCCGGTGAGTACAAAGGGTAAGGGGTGACGCACTTGAAAATTAAAAAAGAGATGATCGCCATGCTGCTGGCGGGTGGTCAGGGATCAAGACTGGGTGTTTTGACAGCAAAGGTGGCCAAGCCTGCGGTATCATTTGGCGGGAAATACCGCATCATCGACTTTCCGCTTTCGAACTGCATCAATTCCGGCGTAGATACGGTAGGTGTGCTGACGCAGTATCAGCCGCTCCGTCTGAATACGCATATCGGTATCGGTATTCCTTGGGATCTTGACCGTAATGTGGGCGGTGTTTCCGTGCTTCCTCCGTATGAAAAGAGTGCAGATACTGAGTGGTACACCGGTACGGCAAATGCAATTTATCAGAACATTGAGTTCATGGACACTTACAATCCGGACTATGTTCTGATCCTTTCCGGCGACCATATCTATAAGATGGATTATGAGGTGATGCTGGATTACCACAAGGCAAAAGGCGCTGAGGTAACGCTGGCTGCTATGCCGGTTCCCATGGAAGAGGCAAAGCGTTTCGGTATCCTGGTAACGGATGAGGAAAGACGCATCACGGAGTTCCAGGAAAAGCCGGAGCATCCCAACAGCAATCTGGCCTCCATGGGTATCTATATCTTTAACTGGTCGACTTTGAAAGAGGCACTGATCGCCAATGCTTCCCAGCCGGGTCTTGACTTTGGTAAGCATGTTATTCCTTATTGCCATGATAAAGGTTCACCGTGCTTTGCGTATGAGTTCAACGGTTATTGGAAGGATGTAGGAACCCTCAATTCCTATTGGGAAGCCAATATGGAACTGATCGATATCGTTCCGGAATTCAATCTGTATGAAGAATATTGGAAGATCTACACCAAATCCGATACCCTTCCTCCGCAGTATATTTCCGCTGAGAGCGAGATTGAAAAATGTATCATCGGCGAAGGCGCACAGATCTACGGTAAGGTTTATAATTCCGTGATCGGCTGCGGCGTGACCATCGGTGCGGATACCATCGTAAGGGATTCCATTATCATGAATGAAGCCGAGATCGGCAAAGGCTGTGAAGTTTACAAGGGTATCATCGCAGAAAATGCGCAGATCGGCGATAACGTGAAGCTGGGTATCGGCGATGAGGCGGAAAACGACAGCGCACCGCATATTTACAATCATGGTCTTGTGACTGTCGGTGAAAAGAGCGTGATCCCCAGTGGCGTGACGGTCGGCAAGAACGCTGTTGTTTCCGGTATCACGACGAAGGAAGATTATCCTGACGGAGCCCTTGAGAGCGGCAAGACTTTGATCAAGGAGGTGGCAGAGGTATGAGAGCGATCGGTATCATTTTAGCAGGTGGAAATAACCACAGAATGAGGGAACTTTCCCAAAAACGTGCGATCGCAGCAATGCCCATTGCAGGCAGCTATCGCAGTATCGACTTTGCCCTTTCCAATATGACCAATTCCCGTATTCAGCGGGTGGCTGTGCTTTCACAGTATAATGCAAAGAGTCTGAACGAGCATCTGGCATCCTCCAAGTGGTGGGATTTCGGACGTAAGCAGGGCGGGCTTTCCGTATTTACACCGACCGTGACCAATGAGAATAATTCCTGGTTCCGCGGCACGGCTGATGCGATCTATCAGAACCTGGATTACCTGCGGGAGTCCCATGAGCCCTATGTAGTGATCGCTTCCGGCGACTGTATCTACAAGATGGATTACAACAAGGTGCTTGAATATCATATCGCCAAGAAGGCTGATATCACCGTTGTCTGCAAGGATATGCCGGCCCATGAAAATGTAGACCGCTACGGTATCCTGAAGATGAATGAAGAGAGCCGGATCGAAGAGTTTGAGGAAAAACCCATCGTGGCAAATTCCAATACGATCTCCTGCGGTATCTATGTGATCCGCCGCCGCCAACTCATCGAGCTGATCGAGAGAGGAGCAGAGGACGGTCAGTATGATTTTGTTAAGGATATCCTGATCCGTTATAAGAACATGAAGAGGATCTTCGGCTACAAGATCACAAGTTATTGGAAGAATATCGCATCCGTGGAAGATTATTTTGCGGCGAATATGGACTTCTTAAAACCTGACATCCGTGATTATTTCTTCCGCCAGTATCCGGATATTTATTCCAAGGTGGATGACCTGCCGCCGGCAAAATACAACGTAGGCGCAAACATCCGCAACAGCCTGATCTCTTCGGGAAGCATCGTGAACGGCACAGTAGAGAATTCAGTGGTCTTCAAGGGCGCCTTTATCGGCAACAACTGCACGATCAAGAATTCCATCATTTTGAACGATGTCTATATCGGTGACAATACCTACATCGAGAACTGCATCGTGGAGAGCCATGACACGATCCGCGCCAACTCCTACCACAAGGGCGAGGGCGAG
>JAFXQR010000173.1 GCA_017526985.1 Lachnospiraceae bacterium | reverse complement strand
GTCGTGTTTCCCGCTTTGCCGCCGCAGATATAGGTGAGCACCGAACGCGGCGACATCTGCCAGCCGGCCGGTTTCGGATCTTTGTCCGCTGCGATCAGCGCCTCGATCTCTTCTTTATAGGTCTCTTCCGCGGAAAGCCGCAGGATCTCATTTTGATTTGCCATGGTCTTCTCCTCCAAATCTTCAGATCACTTCATCGATCACACGCATGATCTTTTGCTTATCTTCTTTACTTACCTTTGAGAACAACTTGTTCAGCTTGTCTTTTGCGTACTGGTATTCCTTGACCATCTGCTCATGGTCCGAGATCTCCACACGCATGCTTCCCAGCCATCCTCCTCCCGGGGAAACACAGGGCCTGATGTTCTGCACTTCTGCATTTTTACAAACAAATTCATAATACAGATCCACCCTTCCCTTACGATCCGGAAGCAGTCTGTGCACCAGTGTGCCGTAATATACCGACGGATGCGCTTCCACCGCTTTTTCCAAAAAAGGTATGGCGATCTTCATAAGACGCTCATGTTCCCATGCCCCAACGCTATAGGCACTGTAGTAAGTCGCCTCACACAGATCCCGCTTTGCCGGATCACTGCTTAAGCACAGTTTGGAAAGGCTCACGCAGCATTCGGCGGTCGCATTGAAACTCTTCAGTGCCGCGGGATCCGTCAGTACATCCAATACTACCTGCGGCAGTTGTTCGCCGATCCATGCGGTATAAAAATCATAGCCATAGTTCCACTCGATACGATACTTGTCGATCACCGGGATCAGACGGAGTTTTCGTATCAATTCGGAGGCAAATTTATAAGGAGCCGGGCAGTTCTCATCCTCGCGGAAGTTGCCATAGATCATTTTTTGCACCTTCATAAGATCCGCAGTGCTCAGCGTCCCCTTTACGAAACGACAATAAGCATAGGCCTCCGCAAAACGCCCGGGTGCCGCAGCAAAAAAGTGTTCGATCATTTCCTCTGCCCCTGCAATGCCTTCCATCAGATTGCGGATCAGGATGCTATTTCCGTTCACACCATTTCCCATCAGTTTCAGCATCTTGAGAAACGCCTCTTCCGCCACCGGTCCGGTCTTGCGCTCTATCAGATTTAATCGTTTGGGTTTCTTCGGATCCGCCTCACACCATTGCTCGTATTTCAGGACGCATTTTGCCGCAGTCTCCGACGGCGAGATACGGATCAGATTTTCCTCTGCTGCAGACCATTCGTCTTTTTCATACAGTTTTTCCAGCTGGGGCTCGATTCCCTTCGCCCCGGCGTATACCAGTGCTTCCAGTGCTGCGGATTTGATCTTGCCCTTTCCGGTCTTGTACAGTTCCATCAGCACATCTTCGTTTTCCGCACTGCAGCCTAGTGCGCTGATGGCTTCCAGCCGCACCTTCTGCGATATCGATTCATTCTGTGCCAGCTCCTGATACCAGGCACTTTCCCGCGCCCCGTATACGCTTGCGATCACTTTGATCTGCCGGCCTTTCGCATTCTCATCGCTCAGACGCAGACTGTCTTTTAGGATCTCCTTCAGATCATCGCCGCAGATCTCCAGAACGATGGCCGCAAAGCGGTCCCCCATATCTGACGCTTTCCCGTTCAGCCCCTCGGCTACAGCCTGTCCGAAACGGATATCCGTCAGCACCTTGGGGTATTTCTCCAGGATCTTAAAGGTATTCTCACTTCCCTTTCCAAGCAGCACCAGCGCTTCCTGCATCTCCCGGTAAGTTACATTATTGACCGGTGAGTTCTGCTGCCAGATCCCCCTGCATTCCTTCGACTCTTCTTCAGCGCTTTCCGGCACTCCGTTCTGTCCGAGGGTTACCGCGATGGCGTCTGCCAGGGCAATACAATCCGCCAGCTGCGACGGTGCATCCGCTCCGGCTTCCAGCAGTTTTTCACATTTCTGCTTCAGTGCCGCAAACACCTTTCCCTTTTCCGCCAGCGCGCCCAGTCCCTCGATGGCACGCTTTAAGCGAAAATCTTCCGCGATGATATTGCTGCCGGCCAGTGCCGCATTATACAATCTGTCCTGTACTTCATAAAAAACTGATATCTCCATATTGCCCTCCGGTTTTCTCTTATTCTGTACCCGCCATCGCTCATCAGCTCAAACGCAATATTGCAGAGGATGTCACCACGGTAAGCGGCACCATATAGATCTTTTTCTCTTCCGCCGAATACCGGATCTCCCCCAGGAGCGCGCCGTCTTTCAGATACTTCGCCGGCAGATGTTTCAGTGTCGGTAAGCTTCCCGCATATTCCGAAGCCGCCCGCAGCTCGATGGATTCCTCACCTTTTCGCAGCGCCGTCACGCCGTCCGCAGATACGGTGATGCAGTCAAATGCAAGCAGCATGGCTGTCGCATCATCGGACAATGTGTTTTTCAGTTCATTCTTTGCTTCTTTAACAGCGGCACCGATCCCGTCTCTCGCCAGTGCCATCACCTTACCGGGCACATCCGCCCCGCAGGGTTCGCTCACCGCCTCCTCCCAGCGGATACGACGGTTCATCCCGCCCGGATAGGAGTACAGTTTTTTCACTTTATACAGATCAAATGCACTGTCATCGGCATGCACATATTTCTTGGCTTTCACCGGCCGGATATTCTCCGTCTTGGAGATCACGCCGCCGGTCAAATCGATCCAATATGCCGTATCCGTCTCGGTCTGTGCCGCCTCGTCCCAGAGCACATTGAAGGAAAGCTGCACCAGTTCGGCATCCTCTTTGTACAAGCCCAGCGCCTCCAGCTGATCCAGCCGCCAGATGCCACCCAGTTCTTCGTACAGGATATCGTCCTGCGGTCCGTAATCACCGCTCTCAAGCTGCTTCTCCAGCCATGCCCTACATTTCTTTGCTGCCTGGTCGAGACGCACCAGTTTCGCTACCAGCTCCTTTTCACCGACCTGACCACGCTCTGCCTGTACCGCCAGCAGAAAGCGCTGTAACAAAAGCTGCAGACCGTTCAAATAATAATCGCCAAGCTGTTTTGCAAGATCTTTGTATCGGCTGACCGAGCCGCCGTTTACGGTACCGAGCCCCGCGCTCAACATCTCCTTCGTAAAATCCGATACCAGAGCAAGACCTTCCAGCTGACGCTCGATCTTTTTCTTCGCTGCCGCATCCGCAGAAGCTTTCTTTTTCTGCGCAGCTTTCTGCAGTTCTTCCTCCGACTTTGGCGCTGCCTCCGCAGAAGCTTCCTGCTTTGCTTTTTCTTCGCGCTTCTCGATCTTTTCCCGCTTCCGCGCCACATCCTCCGGCACATCACCGGTCTCAAAGGTCTTGCCGGCTGCATAATCCAGCATCAGCGCCAGTGCATGCTTGCAGGGAAACTGCCGGCTCGGACAGCTGCAACGGCTGATCACTGTTTCCCCGGAGACATCCACCGAAGTATGGTACGGCTCCTTTCCCGAGCCCTTACAATCCCCGTAGATCAAAGTCTTATCCGCCGTGATCTTTCTGCCGGAGAACTCGTCCTTCGTCGAGATCTTGCGCGCATTCGCCAGTGCGGAAGCATTCACCGCATTGCGCTGCACATATTCTTCTGTCAGTACTGAAATATCCATAGCCACCCCCTATACGGATTTTTTCTTTTCACACATATTAGTTGATTCGTTCCACATGCATATCGATCAGGTCCAGTCCGCCCAGCGCAAAGTATAGCCGGATCGTAGTGAACCGGTTAAAGAAATAGCTCTCTCCGGTAAAGCTTACCGGTTTTCCGCCGGTACCGTTCCAGGTAAAGGTTCCGGAGGCCGTTCCCATGATAAAGACCGTCACCGGGATCTGTGCCAGTTCCCCGGCCTCCGAGCTGGCTGTCAGGGTAAAGCGGTAAGGTACGAATTCCTTCACATCCAAAATGAAACTGTAGCTCTTATCTCTGGCCGACCGGACACCGGAAAGATCCACTGTGATCTCCCTGTCGATCTCGTAGCACGGCACATCTTCCTGCGCATCCTCTCCGTCATCCGCACGCCCGATGATCTCCACGGTATCTGCCGTTCCGAGCACACGCTTCATGGCATTGGACTCCAGCAGCATCCCCAGGATATTGCCTGCGTTTCTCTGCAGTTCCGCTCTGGTGAGCTCCCCTGCTTTTAATGATTCCAGTGTATTGTCATCATGATTTCCGCCATCCGCGCATACCATGTAGACATCATTCTGTGCCATGGCCATCGCCGCGAAATCCCGCTTATCCGGTGCCTGTCCCCTGCGGTTCAAATTTGCCCACCAGTCGGTCATCACCAGACCGCGGAAGCCCCATTCGTTCCGCAGGATCGTGGTACACAGATCAATGCTGCAGGCCGTCCACAGCCCGTTCACGCTTCCGTAGGTCGTCATCACCGTCACGGCACCGCCTTTTCGTACCGCGATCTCAAAGCCCTTCAGATAGATCTCCCGTAGCGCGCGTTCCGAGATCACACTGTTAATGGTATGTCTTCCGGTCTCCCGGTTGTTGCCGCAGAAATGTTTGATGGTGCCTGTGACACCGGCTTTGCGAAGGCCCCACAGCTGTGCTGCCGCAATCTCGCCGGTCAGATAGGGATCTTCCGAAAAGTATTCAAAGTTTCTGCCGTTCAGCGGATGCCGACGGATGTTCATCCCCGGTCCCAGCAGGCACTCCACCTTGTTTGCATTCATTTCATAGCCGGTGCAGGTAAAGAGTTCCGTCATCAGCTCACGGTTCCAGGTACAAGCCAGAGACGCGCCCCCGGGCAGACTGAACGCCTTGGTGCCGCAGTCCAGCCGCAGTCCCGACGGTCCGTCACTGCAGCATGCACAGGGAACACCCAGTTCCTGCAGATGCTCCGACACACCGCCAAAAGCAGACGCCGTACCCGCGGTTACCTTCGGACTGCCCATGCCTTCTCCGCGAATGATGCTTGCCAGATCTTCCTCCGACAGCTGCGCAATGAAGTCCTGCAGCGTGTGTTTTCCTTCCGCCACATCACTTAGCATGATCCCGCGGTCTCCGGTATATGCGATCTCCTCCGGAATGGCCTGTTTCCTTCGTTCTGACTCGTCGATCGTAGAGATGGGTGTTGCTTCGTACACGGCGTTTCCGTCCCGGTTGACCAGACGATCATAGGTTTCCACCGGCGCCAGCGCACTCATAGTCTGCCGCAGTACCTGCGTTTCCGCAATATCCATCACCGGTCCCGCCTTTGCATCCCGCACATTTTCGCCGATGTAAAAACGATATTCCCCGGCTTCCAGCACATACGCATAGCGATATCCGGATGCCCCGCTGTCATCGTAGGATGCCAGGTTTTCACGGGATACTTCCACGCATACCGTCTCGCTCTCTTTAGGCTGCAATACTTTGGTCTTTGCAAAACCGCACAGCACTCTCGCCGGCTTGCCCAGCGTCCCCTGCGGGAGTTCACAGTAGACCTGCACCACTTGTTTGCCCGCCACTTCACCAATGTTGGTCACCGGTACAAAGATCTTCAGATCGCTGTTTTCTTCTGTCTTTTCCATCCGGCTCTCCCCAAAAGCAAACTGCGTATAGGACAGACCGTAGCCAAACGGGTATAATACTTTATCTTTGGCAAAGGTTTCGAAATAACGGTATCCGACATAGATATCTTCACGATAGATATCCTGATCACCGGTGCCGAAATCCGCATCCGAAGGATAATCCCCAATGCGACCGGCGATGGTATCCGTCAGTCGTCCCGAAGGGCAGACATTTCCCAGCAGCACATCCGCCGTTCCGAGACCGCCCATCATACCGCCCTGCCATGCATAGAGCACGGCATCCGGCGCAAATTCATGAACAAATCCCATATCGATGATGTTGCCCACATTCAGGACCACCACCATCTTGGCAAATGCCTTCCGCACGGTACTGAGCATCTCCTTTTCTCCCGCCGTCAGAAACCATGAACCCTCCTTGCAAGAATTGTCCATCTCTTCTCCGGCGGTACGCCCGATCACACAGATTGCCACACTGCAGCGCTTTGTTACTTCCTCTGCCAGAGCATCATCGATCGGCATCTCTTCCTGGCACCAGGGTTCCCCTCCCCAGGTGGCACCACGATCAAAGGGATGCTCTGCCGTCCAGTCCTCATATACCTTTAACAATTCCGCATCCGGTGCCGCCCCGCGCAGTTGCAATCCCTCCGGAATATTGATCACATGAGCGACATTGACCATACCGCCGGAGCCGGTCCCGCTCTTGTAATAATCCAGCTGGATGCGTCCGAATACGGCGATCGCATCCTTCTTATCCAAAGGCAGCACCCCGCCTTTGTTTTCCAGGAGCACGCACCCTTCCGCTACCGCTTCCGTTGCCTTTGCTTCATATTGTTTCCAGTCCAGTGTAATCTTCATTCATTCACTCCTTTTCCCGAAAAATGTCGTGAACCGGATCCGTTCACGACACTTTTGTATTTTTCTTCAAAACTTATGATTCATAAAAATGGCCCGACTCAGCTGCATCGCCATATATTCCCCGGTATCCAAAAGCTGCCGGTTCATATTGCATACATAATAGCCGTAGATCTTCCTGCCGAAAAAAAGTGGATAGGCCGTCAGCCCTTTTCCCTCATGAAACAGTTCCTGTCTGGTAAACATCACAGACATCGGACATTCCTGCCGCTCTTTCGGGATCACATATAGTTCTCCGGAGCGGACCACACAACGCAGGCGTATGGTTTCGGGAAACTGTAATTTTTCGCCCTCCCGGTACTCCGGCGGTTCATCAAAAAGGTAAAGCGCCGCATTCCGCACTTTATAATAATGCAGTCGTTCCACCACCCATTCCACATCATCCTTATTTCCGCATTCAAAACCGGCGCTTTCGATCATAAACTGGAAGATCCCGTCTCTTCCGCCTTCATATCTGCGCCGTTCCAGATTTCGTTCTTTAAACTGGGATATGATGGCTTTGTTCCGCATCATAGAAAGCAAACGGTTGTTACGGATGTTGACATACACCGAGCCTTTATTCTCGTTCATCGCCGCCTGCATGCGCTCAATGCAATAGACAAAACGGTTTGCATCCGTATATGCCATCGCACGGTTATCAAAAAACAGATCTCCGAGCCGCCCGATCTCCCACGCCTCTTCATCACTCATATAGCGATTCTGTATACACCGGACCATACGGGAAATGATCTCAAAAAACAGGCGTTTCAGATCGATCTCCCCGGGATCGATGATCTCATTTCGATACCGGTAAAAGCAATCGTCAAACATCTGATAGATAAAGTTCGAATCCCCTTTCTGCAACAGGCCCTTGGTATATTCATACATGATATAGTCCAGCGATTCCCGCCCGAACAGCCGCGTCGGAATATTGCTCGATACGGCTTCCCCTCCGCTCATCTGTTGCAGCAACAGTTCCAATGCCTTCTTCCCCAGAGTATCCGTATCGGTCCCGATGGAAGCCAGCGGCGGCATCATATCCCCGGCCATCCGTGTATTATCAAAGCCGAATACCATCACATCCCGCCCGGGCACCAGCCCTTTTTCATTCAGGACATTATATAAACCACAGGCAGACTGGTCATTTACGCAAAAGATCGCCTGTACCTTCGGATTGCGTTTCAGCAAACGCGCAGCTGCCGCCTCCGTATGCACCGACATATCTGTTTTTTCATACTGCTCCGGCGTAAATTCCAAGCCATACTCGGAAAGGCATCTTGCAAATATCTTTTTCCGCTTCACCGCATCGGCATTATCATCGCGGCCTCCCAGCATACAGAGCCGGGTCACATTTTTGATATTTACAAGATACGCAACCGTCTCCCGTATACCGATCTCGTCATCATAGTTTACGCAGATCTCACCGGGGGCATCCGTAGCAATAAACACCCGCGGGATTCCGCTCTCCAGCAGACTTCCGCATTTCGTCGGATTGGGCAGGGTAAAGATCAGACCGTCAAACCTGCAGGCGCTCTCCAGTTCAAAGACCGTGTTGTAGACCTGCTTGTACTGGTGCTGCCGGTCCTCCGGATCCTCGCTCTCATCCTGGCGTCCGGCCAGCAGGATCAGATTGATATCCTTCCTGCCGATCACGGCATGCGCCACACTGTGTACGATCTCCTTGTTAAAGTCGGCATACACATCCTCTACGATCAGGCCTATATTTTTCTTCTCATCCTCGTAATGATTCATACCTATCCTCTGTATACGGATCAGCCGATGTCCCGTGACGGCTTGGAAAACAGATATCCCTGAGAATAATCGATCCCATGTTTTTCCAGCAATTCCTGTATTTCCCGGTTCTCCACATACTCTGCCACAATGTCAACGGACCGTGTACTCAGATTCTTCCAGCCGGCGATCATCACCACAAGGCGTTCCGATTCCGGATCGTTACAGCAATTCCTGATAATGGAACCGTCGATCTTGATAAAATCGGAATGGATATTAGCGATATGCTGCAGATTGGAATAACCGCTCCCGAAATCATCAATGGAGATCTTTCCGCCAAGGCGGTGTACATTATCCACAAAACGGACCATGGCTTCATAATCATCCACATCCTCATTTTCCAGGATCTCAAAGATCAGATTCTCCGGATGCTCACACATGGAAAGAAAATCCAGAATATATTCCACCAGCTTTTCGTTTGTGATATCACGCATTCCGAGATTGATGCTGATGCTCCGATCTCCTGCATCC
>JAFXQR010000172.1 GCA_017526985.1 Lachnospiraceae bacterium | reverse complement strand
TACCACCGGATGTGCTTCTTCCGGATTGGAACCTACCAGCATGATCACATCCACATCACCGGTGATATCACCGATGGGGTTGGTCATAGCGCCGGATCCCAAGGTCATAGCCAGGCCGTGCACTGATGCGCTGTGGCATACACGGGCACAGTTGTCCACATTGTTGGAACCGAAAGCGCATCGCACCATCTTCTGCAGCATATAGATATCCTCGTTCGGAGAACGGGAACACGCAAATCCTGCCAGCGAATCCGGACCGTATTCTTTCTTGATATTCAAAAACTTCTGCGCGATCAGATCCATCGCCTCATCCCAGGTGGCCTGCTCAAATTCACCGGTCTCTTTATTCTTGATGAGCGGATGTTTTAAACGGGAGGGATGATGCACAAAGTTGAAGGAACCAAAACGCCCCTTAACGCACAGCATGCCCTTGTTGGAAGGGCCGTTTGCCGGTTCCACATCCACGATGGTATTGTCTTTTACCACCAGGTAATACTGACAACCGGTTGCACAGTGTGGGCATGTCGTCAGCACTTTCTTTACACGACCCGGTTGATATTTTTTCTTATTCTTTGCGATCAGCGCACCGGTGGGACAAGCTTCCGCGCAGTTCCCGCAGGACTCGCAGGCAGTCTCTTTCCAGTCCGGCCCAAAGGGTGCTTCGATCAATGTCCTGGTACCCAGCTTTCCGTTGTGCAGCACGCCATTGCCCGCCACCTTATTACAAGTGCTCACGCAGCGCTGGCAGTTGATGCACAGTTCCGGATAATAGGTCAGGAACGGATTTTCCTTCTTTGCCGGAATCTTCGCAGCATCACCCTTGTATACGGATGTGGTGATCTCATATTCGTTGGACAAGTCCTGCAGACGGCATGCGCCGGATTTTGCACATGAGAAGCATCGTACATCATGGTTTGCCAGTATCAGGTTCAGCACCTGCTTCCGGCTCTTCACCACGCGCTCGGAATTGGTGTGTATCACCATTCCTTCCTTGATCCTGGTATTACAGGAAGTCACCAGATGGTCATTACCTTCCACTTCCACCACACACATCTTGCAGGCGCCGATCTCATTCACATCCTTCAGATAGCAGAGCGTCGGGATATTGATATCCAAAAATTTCGCCGCTTCCAATATGGTCAAGCGATCATCCAGAGCGATCTCATTTCCGTCAATATTGATATTTACGATCATACTCTGCCTCCTTCCACTACGCCGCACCCAAAGTGATCACAGCGCAAACATTTGCGGCATTCCTGCATTGCTTCATCATAAGTCATACCGTTTTCCACCGGTTCAAAATTCTTCTTGCGCTCTCTTGCGGAACGGTCCGTCAGATGTACGCGTCCGATATGAGTGCGGTCATTTTCCTTCGGCTGCGGATAATCAATAGCGCCAAGGATCTTATGATGATATCCCAGATACTCATCGATATTGATGGCCGCCACTTTACCGGCACCGATGGCCTTGATCACGGTTGCCGGACCGAAAACACAGTCTCCGCCGGAAAAGATCTTTTCGTAGGATTTCAGTCTTGCCGTTGGTGTGGTCTCAAAGGTCTTACGCTTCGGATTTACATCATACTCCGCAAACGGCGCCGAAACGATATCCTGACCAATGGCCAGCAGCACGATATCGCAGGGAAGCACACGCAGCCCTTCCTTAGCATCCGTAACGCTCGGCTTGCCGGCACGATAGTTGGAGATGATCTGCGGCTGCATCTCAAAACCTACCACATTATTATTTTCATCTACTTTAATAGATCTGGGCGCATTCAGTGTCAGCAACTCCACGCCCTCTTCAATGGCACCCTGGATCTCGCTCGGCAGCGCTGTCATATCGATCTGACGACGACGATACACCACCGTTACCTCATCTGCCTTGCAGCGGATCGCACTGCGGCACGCATCCATGGCCACATTACCGCCACCGATGACCACGACGCGCTTTCCGGAGAAATCGGGAATATCGCCTCTGCCGATCCTGCCCAGGATATCCACTGCGGAATATACTCCGTTGGCATCCGCTCCCGGCACATCCACACGCTTGCCCGTCTGGGCTCCGATACCGATATAGATCGCATCGTACTCCGCGCTCAACTGCTCCATGGTGATATCCTTCGGGATCTCCACATTGTACTTCACTTCGATATTGCCGGTAGACAGGATCGCATTGATATCCTGATCCAGACGATCCTTCGGCAAACGATAGTTCGGAATACCGTAGCGCAACATACCGCCAAGATGATCCTTCTCTTCGTATACCACGACCTTATGCCCCATCAGCGACAGGTAATAAGCTGCCGTCAGACCGGACGGGCCACCGCCCACTACCGCCACTTTCTTGCCGGTAGTAACATTACACTCCGGTACTTTTACCTGATCCGCCGCGATCTGATCCACGGCAAATTTCTTCAGTCCCCGGATATTGACGGGGCTGTCCAAAAAGTCTCTTCGGCACTTCTCCTCGCAGGGATGCTCACAGATGAATGCACACGCCGTCGGGAACGGGTTGTCCAGCCGGATGCAGTTGATGGCATCCGCATAACGATGCTCCCCGATCAGAGCGATATAGTTCGGGATGTCCACATGTGCCGGGCAATAGGAAACGCAGGGGATCTTCTGTCCCACTTCATCCTGGCACCGATGATCATGGATATGACTCATATACTCGTCCTTGAAGAGTTCCACACTCTCCAGTACGATCCTTGCCGCTTCATAACCGATGGCGCAGTCTGCGGTATCCTCGATCATATGGCACAGTTCCACCATATCATCCAGAGTCTTCTGATCCGCCTTACCATCCACGATATCGCGCATCATGTTTTCCACCTGCTCCAGGCCATCACGACATGGTACGCACTTACCGCAGGTCTGGCTCCTGGCGCTCTGCAGGAACGACAGCTGCACGGCGATCGGGCATACTCCCGGCGGATTTCCCTTCACGCGTTTTACAAAGCGGTCCAGGAATTTCATTGTTTTTTCATTCATCTCGTTTTTGTAGATCACTGTCTGAGAATGCATGAAGAGACCTCACTTTCTTTCCTATAAAAAAATAACCATTGACCTTCCAAAAATGGAACTATCAAGGTTCATTCTAACATATACCGTAAATTTGCACAATACTTTTTCGATGTAAACTCTTACAATTCACAGTTTTATACAACTAACTCACAAAAAAGCCCCCCGGAGTCTCCCGGGAGGCCTTTATTAATAATTCTCGTATCACTCCTCTTCCATAAGCCAAAACTATGTAACCGGTATCACGATAATAAATTTCTATTTTCTCCCGCACTCGCCTTCGCGTCCGGTCACGATCCCCAAGCCATGGCCCAATACCGGCAGTACATAGTCCATACATTCCTTCACCGCCTTGGGGCTGCCGGGCAGATTGATGATCAGAGACTGTCCGCGCATGACCGATACCGCACGGGATAACATGGCCCTCGGCGTGATCTGCAGACTGTTGTAACGGATGGCTTCCGCGATCCCCGGTACCTGTTTCGTTGCTGCCCGCAAGGTTGCCTCCGGGGTGTTGTCCCTCGGTGATAAACCGGTGCCTCCGGTCGTAAAGACCACATCCACCCGCTCCATATCGATCAATCGTACCAGTTCCTGATAGATCGCCTCTTCATCATCCGGCACAACCGTAACACTCTTCACATCATAGCCGAATCCTTTCAGACAAGCCGCTGCCGCCGGACCGCTCACATCCTCGCGCTCACCCTTACTGCCTTTATCACTGGCCGTGATCACCGCTGCCGTATAACCGTTCTTTTCTACCACGCGCAGATCATCGCCTGCCGCGATCTCGCCGCCACGCAGCACCACTGCAAACACGCCTTCTCTTGGCATAATGCAATCGCCCACCATCTTATGAATCTCACATTCCGTATGGCATTTCTTCCCGATCTGCGTCAGCTCCAACACCACATCGTTGCATTGAAAGATTGTCCCGATGGGCAGGGTCTTAAAATCATAACCGGACACCAGAAGGTTTTCACCAAAAGCACCGTCTTCCACTTTTGCTCCTCTTGCTTTGAATGCCTCCACCGCTTCATAGGAAAGCAGGCTCACCTGCCGATGCCAGTTTCCTGCATGAGCGTCTTTTTCCAGTCCCCAGTTTTCGATCAATTTACACTTTCCGATATTCTTTTTGGCCGTACCCTTTGCTTCACTGATACAGACTGCTTTTACGATTCCCATTTTGTTCTCCTTTCGCTAAACCTTTATCGACTGCTACTGCTCGGAAGCCCCCAGTCGTTCCTCTTCCCACTTCACATAAGCCGCATTAAATTCATCCATACTCATAGAAGTCTCATGGATCCGCATACCCTTATAGCGGCATCTCGCCATTCCGTAAGGCGCAAACTGACCTTCAAACTGATTCAGCCGGTCTGCCACATATCCTTCCCCATTACTCACCGGAAGACCAGCTTTCCGCCAGTCCCGGTACGATATTCCCGTAACTGTCATAGTCCACCAGATTATCCACCAGATTGGCACACAGTGCATAATCCACCTCAGTATCGGTCTGCAGGTAATTCAGCGTACCGATCTCATTAAAATAGACCATATGATAAACATTTTTCTCTGCATCGTCGTTTTCATCTTCCAGAGAAGGCGGCTTTTTTCCGCATCCAGTAACCAAAAGAAGCCCACAAACGCAGGCTGCTAATCGGATCATACTCTTCCTTATCATGCCGGTTACCCTCGCAGTTTCTTTTCTATGCATGTTCACTCATAATTAGCCAGATAGCCACCCACTTCGATGGAATCCATATCCCCTGTATTTGCGATCAACCCGGAGAGCACACGAAGCATATTTCGGTCGTTCCGTATATTGGCTTCCATCTCAGCAATAGCTTCTTCCGTCTCAATCTTCAGATCACCATAACAGTTATCTTCCGTTATAAAATACATACGAAGTACAAAGAAAGCAGACATCGCTACCAGGCATAATACCAGGAACGCTGTAGAAATGATATAGCGTATTTGTCGAGATGACAGAACCTTTTTCTTGCCGTTCTTTTTCTTGCATCACCCTTTTATGTCAAACGATACAAAACGCCACAAATCAAAAAAATATTATATATTATAACACAATTCTTTGTTTTTGTAAAAAATTACCCGGCGACTGCGTGAAGCTTCTTCTTTCTTTCGTACATCTTCCGGTCTGCCCGTTTAAAGACATCATTATAACCACTGTCTTTATCTGCCTGGTATACTGCCATACCACCGGAAACCACTACACCGCCTGTTTTCTGATTATTATCCACTTCTCGTTCAAAAGCATCCATAAGCTCCGCACGATTTCGATAGTCTTCTCCTTCCAGGATCACCGCAAACTCATCTCCGCCGATGCGGTAGACCGGACTGTGCTTGTAGGTATTGCAGATCAATCCGCTCGCAAGCTTGATGTATTCATCCCCGGCATCGTGCCCCTGCGTATCATTCACCTGCTTCAGTCTGTTCAGATCAAACACCACTACCCCATATTCACTCATCTGTCCGCTCTCGATAGTCTTTTCAATTCTAACGATGTTTTCCAGATACGCCAGTTTATTCTTCACTCCGGTCAGAGCATCTCGGTAGGATTTTTCCACAGCCACCTCGATCTCCCGTCCATACTCCAAGGTTTCATCTTTATAAACAAACGAATGGATCATACAGGTTGCCAGCAGACACCCCGCAGCATAAAACGGCAGCAAAGGATACAGACTCTGCAATGCAATAAAACCTGTCATCACTATACCGGAATACCCGACCGTCCGATGATGTTCCTTTTCCGCTCCATCCGTTTTGGCCGCAACGAACAGCGCATAGAGAGATGTCAAAAAAAACAGAATCATCTGAAGTCCCAGTGAAATAAACCTGGCCGCTCCCGCCACATATTCCTTCTGTTCGTCAAACCCAAAGACTAGCGGATCAAACAGATTGATGATAAGAACAATGATCTGATAGAGCATCAATAGCCAGCCGCTGCCTAACAATACTTTGCCAAACAGTTTTTTATTATCCAGATAGGAAACCACAAATCGCGTCCATAGCAGCACCGACAACATCATGGATAAAAAGTAGACCGTAGTATCAATATAGGTCAAAAGGATCAGCCTGTGCTCATACAGGATTCCCCAAAGAATATCGGTAATATAATAGATCGTCACGGCATAAAGAAACTGCCGGTATCGGTTTCTGGACGGATCCGCTTTCTTCTGCAAGGACACTTTCATTGCCTCAAAGTTGATGATCAGATGAACAATGATCGAAAGCATGCCGATGCTTGCGTAATACATAAGTATCTACCCCCCGATCTGATTCATGCGTTTTTGTTCTGCGCCACGGATATTTTCTTTTCCGAAGCTGTGTTCCTTCGGTTTCTGCCGGAGCGCGTTTTGAACCGCCTCCTGCAACTGCTCATCGCCAGCTCCGTTACGCAATAGCTCCCGCAGCTCGATACCGTCTTTGGCGATGGCGGCGACCAC
>JAFXQR010000171.1 GCA_017526985.1 Lachnospiraceae bacterium | reverse complement strand
TTGATCAGCTGCGGTGCCATTACACCTACCAGAATCGCCATAATTGCGATTACGATGATCAGCTCTACCAGTGAGAAACCTTTGTTGTTCTTCATTTCTACTTCCTCCTTATGGAATTTTGTTTTTTCTAAGCCCCCGTCTCTCCGGAGCCGGAGCGCTTCTGTGTTTGTTATGCTTATATCTTACCACATATGCAGATATTGACAAGTTTACTGATGGCCTATTCTTTTTGACTCGTGCATACCATCATTGTTATGTAAACTTATTATTTAATACCTTATACTTTTACAGCTCAATAAGGCTTCTAAAATCATAATACGCCAGCCATATGTTATGCTCCGGCACATATACATACAAATTTGAAAGATCAGTCATTTGTTTTATATCCAGCCATCCGTCTACTGCTTTAATATAGGAGCTTTGATCCAAGTAGCCCAGATCCCAACCTTTGGGATAATTTCCTGTATAGCCATTAATTGTGCATATTTTAAGCTGATCCGCAAGCATCCAAGTGATCATGTTTATTTCCAGATCATAATATGCATCCGGCTCTAGCGATCCCAGAAGCATTACTTCACACTCCTCCGGCGGCTGTGTACAATTGCTGATAATCTGCTCATAATAACCGGTATCTTCCCGCATATATCTCTTACTTACTGCGCTAACTGCAAGAAACATAAATATACACGCCTCCGCCACCATTACTATCTGTTTGCGTGTAATTCTGTTTTCCAGTTTTGCGATCCATTGGCAACAACAAAAGGAAAGCGGGATCAAGAAGATGCCCAAACACCGCCCGGTAGATCGTATTGCACCTGCACCGGGAACTATTTTCCCTACAATGTTTGCCCAAGGGCAAAAATGCCCATAACGACAACTGAGCAGATATAAAAACATAATCGATATCGATGCATAAAAAAATACATCCAGTATTTGTTTCTTGCAAATCCGATTTTTTACAGCTTCTATAACAGAACTAAGGAATATTCCTATTGCCATAACCGACCATCCATAGGAACGCTCAAACCATATATTTTCCGCCAATACCTGATATTCTGCATCTACCTGAAACGGGAGAAACGAGCGTAACCACAATTCAATTGGCGCGTACGACATTGTTCTGAAAAAATCCATCGGTAACGGTGCCAGTGCTATAGTCATATCCGGTGAATAACTCCCCAATTGACTATATGCAGGCAGATAAATCCGAAGTAGCAAAATCATCCATGGAACCAGGACCAGCATCCATGTCAGAATATCTTTTCGGTATCCGCAAATACCTTTCAAACATCCGATCAATCCCTTTTTATCCCGGATCAAAGAAGCTATAAACCACAAGCCCCCGGAACAAAATACGAAAACACAACTCAGGTATGCCGTATAAAAAGAGGATAAGAATACAATCCCGACCGCTGAACTACTCAGTATGAGATATGGTAATCTTTTACGAAATACTGCATTTCTGTTCTTCCAAGCGATAAGCAGACCATATACGACCATCGGAATATAAGCGATAGAAAAGAACTGAAGGTGCCATGTCATCTGCGAGAAAGAACATGACCAAAAGGATAGTAAAACTCCCAATAGTCCGCACCTTCTGCTGAACCCCAAAGCCCTGAGCGACAGGAGCAGAAAAACGCTCCCCAGAATATGAAGTATAATTAACGAATAATTAAGCGCAAAAAACTGTCCTGCTCCGCAATCACGAATGATACTATAGATTATTCCCGGTCCCAATAGAATATCCGAATATCCCAGAGTACCAGTCTGCGGATAGAACGAACGAAGTGTATCGAAAAACAATTCTCCATGAAACACATCGTGCCAGTGTTCCAGCATCATATTGATCAGGAGCCCGTCTTCCGCGCATCCCAGAGTTTTTCCATAAAATATAACATCCTTAAAATATATTATTTCTCCTACTGCAAGAAATAGTAACATACCAATATTGTATGCATTTTCTCTGCCTTCCGGTGATAATTTAATGTTTTCTTTACCATTTTGAAGATTCAATTTGTCTCTCACTTTTTATATCTCTTTCCGTTTGTATCAATCGTACATCTGTAAAACCAGTATACCTACAATTTCAATTCTCACTCCTTTAAAGCCCGTATTTATACTCAAAAGAAATTAAACGCATAAAATATCCGATAATACAATTCCGTATCGCCTTTTGCCAGCGAACCCAGGAAATAAAAATTCGCATAGAACCAAAATGCCCAGACAGATGTCAAGATCAGGAAGTTCTTATATACCGATCTCCCCGCTTCGTCCCCTATTGTTTCCCATCTCAGGAACGCCCCTTCCCATCCGGCCAATAGCAACGGCAGCGCAAAGTCTGCAAGATAGTTATAGGATACGCCTCCGGTCATCATATTGACGAACATCTGGATCATCGCAAATACGATCATTGCGATCGCCATACGGACCATATCGCTTTTTCCTGCTTTTTTACCAAACAGATTCGGAATACACCATAAGATCAGATTGCATACCAGCAGTCCGCCATAATTGTATGTGATATAAAAATCGGTATGCCCCAGACGGTCGATCTCCGAAAAAGTATCTCCCCTCATGTATGGGAAGACATAATCCAGCTGCGGAAGTTTTATAAAAAAGTAATGCAGTGCGATCACCAGTTTATCCAATGAAAACACCGTAAAACGGTAATCGTGCACCGTCAGATTGTAAACATATCCAAAATCAAATACACTGCCGAAACGGATCGCATTGTAATACATCAATCCGATTGCAACCGGAACATACGGAATCATCAGGAAACAAAGAATCTTTACGAAACTCTTTCCCTTTGCGCCTCCAAAAAGCTTTCCTTCTTTCCAAAACAGAACCGGTGCCGTAAAAGAATACAATGCCATATTCGGCCGGCATCCTACCGCTAGTGCCATACACAGGGATCCCATGCTCAAACGGCCCAAAGATATCGAGCCATCCTGCTTTTCTCCGGATAAAGAAGAGATCCAAAAATACAATCCCCACACCAGAAATGCCAAGCCGCACATGCGCGGCACATCATGGGCATTGGGTGCCCCAAGACACGCCATCACATTACTTCCCATAAAGAGCGTGACCACCGCCAGCATCTGCATCACATACGGAACTGCTTTTCCCCGCCGGGCACACCAGCTCCGCAGCAACTGCCAGATCCCCGCATACAGCAGCGCAGCACAGATCAGGATCACCGTACTGTCCTGCATATGGCTTCCCGTAACTGCGTAATACGGCAAATAGAATAAAATGCACGGCAACACGCCAAAATACACATAATACCGTCCCTCATAATAGGCCGTATCCCATAAATAATCTACGTTTTTCACTAACCCGGCCGCATCACGGGCGGTGTAATCATACGGATTTTCCATCTGCTTCAATGCCTGCGACGGTTCATCCAGCAGATATGTCTGCCCGCACTTAAACGCCTCTGCCAATTGCTGGTACGGCCGGAAGGAAATGTCCCCTTTTTGAAAACCGTTTTTGCTGTTAAGATAAACCGCCGGCAACAGCAATGCCATCCCGACCAGGATCGCAACCAGCATCTCTGTCCGCTTCTTTTCCCCTTCTTCTGCATTCTCCCATGATGCTTTCCGGATCGCACATCCCGCAAAAAGCAGGGAAAACACTACCAGCCAGCGAATAAGCGACACCTGAAGTGGACGATGGGCATTCAGAACAATTTGATTGATCTGAAGGGCTCCTCTCTCAGAAAAACGGGCACGTAATACTATGGTTTTGATCCTGCCGGTCCCCTGAAACCAGAGATACTTTGATGCCACATTATCCTGCCGGTATACATGATCTTCCAGCTCTACATACTGGTCATTCCCCTCATCCCGCAGATACGGCGCGATCGTACAGATGCCGGACACCTCATACGGCACATCCTGCGCAAGCGGCAGTTCCCAATCCAGATACACGTTGTGAACATCCGCATCCCCCAAGAGTGCATCCAGGCCGGTCAGGTATACCATCCCGCATTCTTCCTCTTCCGGAAGCAGATACACATTCTCTGCTATGGTATCAAAGCTCTCTACCCGGATCTGCTCCGCCGGAATGACGTTTTCCTTATAAAACAGGGACTGCACCGTTCGGATATTAAAAAGAAAGATTTCCAGAAAAAAAGCGATCAGCAGACAGATGCCCGCTCTTTTCATCCATTTTTTCTGTTTTTCGTCCAGTTTATTCATCGATCAACCTGTATACAAATTCGTTCTAGAAGAAATTAAACGCATAAAAAATCCTGTAGTACAATTCCGTATTCCCCACATTCAAAGTGGACTGAAAATAGAACTGTCCATGGAACCACAGGGACCAGATCAGCGCCAGATATAAAAATCCGCGAAACAATCCCATCGCTTTTGTATCCTTCACCTGTCCCCAGGATAAAAATACCGCGCACCAGGCCGCGATCAGCAACGGGAAGGCAAAATCCGCCATATAATTATAGGAGATGCCCCCGGTCAAGGCTGTGATCAGCAATTCCGCAAGTACGATGCCTGTCATACTGATCGCTGCCATGCTGCCCGCCTGACGCCTGTTTTCCTTGACAAATAATACCGGAATGCACCAGGTCATAAGATTGCAGACTAACAATCCTCCGTAGCAATAGGTAAGATAAACGGTCGTATGCCCGTATCCGTTTAATTCCGCGAACGCTTCCGGCACAATAAAGGGAAAACGATAATCCATCTGGGGTAATTTCAGTAAATATCCGTAGATTCCCAAAAACAGCTTATCCAGAGATACTACGGTTCTGCTGCAGTCCTGCATCGTCAGATTGTAGGCAAAGCCGAAATCAAACGGCGATCCAAAGCGCACCTGATTATAGATCATCAGCCCGATCGCTACCGGTATATATGGTCCAAGGAGCGCCAAATATCTACGATATAGCGCCTTTTTTTCTGTGTTCCCTTCTGCTTTTCGATAGTTCCAAAACAGTACCGGAGCAAGCAGGGAATACAAAGCCAGATTCGGCCGGCATCCCACCGCCAGCGCCATAAAAAGAGAGCCGATCGCAAGACGGGAAAGATGCATCCTGCCACCTTCTTCCGGGACCGCTGCATTCCAGAAATACAGCCCCCATACCAGGATCGCAATGCCACAGATCCGTGGTACATCATGCGCATCCGGATTGCTCAGGCACGCCGGCATATTGCTTCCCAAAAAGACCGTAAGTACTGCGATCATCTGCATCACATACGGGATATCTTTATAATATCGTCTGCACAGACTGCGGATCAGGAACCAGATCCCAACATAAAACAATACCGCACAGATCAGCATCACCAGCCGTTCTGTCATATGCACTTTCAACAGCAGCCATACCGGCAGATAAAAAAGCAGACATGGGATCACTCCAAAATACACATAATAATACCCCTTATAATATGCCGTGTCCCACAGATAATCCGTTCCCTCTTCCAGCCCCAGCGCCACGCGAGCCGTATAGTCATAGGGATTTTCCATAGCACGGATGGCCTCTGAAGGTTCCGTCAAAAGACTGACCTGCCCAACCGCAAAAGCCTCCGCCAATTGCTGGTAAGGCCGGAAATGCTGATCCAGTCTCTTGTATTCATCTGCTCCCGTAAGGATGGCTGCCGGCAAAATAAGCGAGACGCCGATACAAATGGCGATCAGAATTTCCTTTCTTCCCACCTTCCCGGCCACAGCAGGAAGATTCCAGGAAGCCTTCCTTAATCCCTCCAGTCCGAGCAATAGCAAAAACACTACCAGCAATCGTATCGGTTGCAACTGAAACGGTTGTCTGGCATTGACAACGATACGATGACACTGCAGCGCTCCCTGTTCTGAAAATGCTAACTGCAATGCTACCGTACGGATCTTTCCGGAGCCCTGCAGCCACAGATACCCTGAAGCCGGAATATCCTGACGGAAGATATGATCCGCCAGCTGGGTGTACTGATCATGCCCCTCATCTCTGACAAACGGCGTGATGGTACAGATCCCGGATTGTCTCCATGCCGCATCCTCTGCCAGCGGCAACTCCCATTCCAGATGCAGGTTATGTATCCCCTCAGT
>JAFXQR010000170.1 GCA_017526985.1 Lachnospiraceae bacterium | reverse complement strand
TATTTCCTGTTCCGTGATCCCGCAGATCCCAGCAAATTCTTCTGATAACGATATATCCCGAAGCTGGTTCAGGTCGCTGAAAATACTGACTTTTTCGAATTTAGTCACACCGGTGATAAACACAAACTGCAGATACTCGTCAAACCCTTTCAGGGTACCAAAAAAACCTTTGAATACTGCTTTATTGTGTTCTTCCAGTTTCTGTTTTTCCATCACTTCCAAAAGCGATTTATCATACTCGTCCACCAGCACCACGCAACGAAGCCCACTCCTCTTATGTGCCTCGATCAGCAGATTGCGAAACCGCTCGCCCAAATCTTCAGCGGCATCCGCAATCTCGTATTCTTTCTCCCATCTGCGCAGATGCTCATCCAGCATCTTATCCAGAGCTCTTTCGCTCTGATAATTAGCACCATTGAAATCAAAATGGAAGACCGGATAGCTTTTCCAGGCCTCCGGATCGTCTGCCAACAGATTTTCGATCTTCAGGCCTGCAAACAGTTCCTTTTTTCCTTCCCAATAAGCCTTCAACGTCGAGATCAACAGACTCTTTCCAAAGCGTCTCGGCCGGCTTAAGAAAAAAGCCCCCTCCTGCCTTACCAGTTGATATATATATTCACTCTTATCAACATAAACGAAACCCGCTTCGCGTAATTTTTCAAATCCCTGTATTCCGATCGGTAATTTCTTCATCCGCTCATCTCCACATTTTGGCCTACATTGCCCTATACGGGTATCATATAGTATTCATTCTTTCTCATACAGAATTTTACCACTTCTTTCCTTTATTCACAATATTTACACGATCTGTTCGTGTGTTTTGCACACAATTGATGAAAGACCATATCGCGAGGTAATTGTGCACATATTCCTCTCGTTTTTTTGTGCACAATATCAGTCGCCGTCCTCTTCCGTAAAGAAACTCAGCTGTTCCAGCACTTCCACCCTGGCCGTGAGCATGGTCTTTTCATCCGAGCCCCGTACATGCCGGGATTTCAGATACTGCATGCCGCCCCGCAGGTTAGAGGATACCAGCTCCATGGTATAGATATTGTTGAACCGGTCATAGATCGAGTTCCCGCCCAGACCGGTCAGGCAGATCAGCTGCACATTGGACTTTTTCGCCACTTCCATCATCGGGATCAGCAAGTGGGAAGCATTGGTGGTGGCAAAAGGGTTGTCCATGATCAGCACTTTGCTCTCGTTCTTTTCCGAGAACAGGTCCGTCTCCTCGCGTCTTGCGTAATACATCAGTGCCGAGAGTACGACAAAAGCCGACAGGAAACCTTCCCCGCCGGAGTTTCGGGACACATCCGCCCAGCTGATGGGATACTCGCGCTCTTTTTCGATCTTGTTCAGCTTGATCTGTACATTGGCACTGCCTACCACAGCATTATAAAGCACGCGAGTTGTGATCCTGCTGCCGATAAACTCCTGTATTGGCTTATTCTCTTCCAGCAGCGACACGCAGTTGCCCAGCACATCATCGATATGGTCGCTCACCCGCTGACGATAGAGTGCCTCGTTTTCCTCCCACACCGGCAGGAGGATCCGCAGCATCTTCACCGGTTTCTCCCGCAGATGGATGGTGGAATTGGCATCGATCCGCCCCAGCTGCTCGTGCACTTCAGAGATATAGTCTGTGAGCATTCCCACGATCTCTTCTTTTTCCCGCTCGATCAGCTCGATGTCCACCATCAGCTTGTCCAGTCCGGCGGTATAGGCTGCAATGGAAGTCTCCAGCTGGCGCGCTGTTTCTGCCGGCTGCTCCGTCTGTGCGCGCAGTGCCTGCACGGATTTGCGGTATTCCTCCTGCGCAAAACGCTCATCCGCCAGCAGATCCTCCAGCATCTTCTCCAGATGCCGCCGTTTGCGCTCGCAGATCTCCGACAGGCGCCGATACTCTTTACGCAACTGCATCTGATGCTCGCTCAGTTCTTCATCGCTCCATTGGCTCAGCTCTGCCACTGATGTTTCCGCGCTCCCGGCGTCATCATATTCCGCCAGGGCATCCAGATTGGAAAGTACCGCCGACAGACGCCGCTCGATCCTGCGCAATTGTGCGATCAGATCCTTCTGTTCCTGTTTTTTCAACGCGATCTCTTCCACCGTATTGCGGTCTTTGATCTCCTCTTCCGGGAGCAGTTCCTCTTCCCCCAGTTCACCTTTCAGCTTCGCATAGCCCCGTTCTCTCCGGTCTTCCAGCACCGCCAGCTGCTTTTCCTTCCGGTTGCGCTCCGCCTTCTTCTGCTCCGTCTCCTCTGCGGTACGCTCCAGGATCCTTTCCAGCTGTTCGCAACGGGAAGCATCATAACGCACTCCTGCCCAGTCCGCAAGCTGCAGTCCGGCCTTTTTCGCGCGCCGGTCCTGTTCCTTCTCCGCTTCGGCCAGCCGTGCTGCAGCCATCTGCTCCTGTTCCTCCAGCAGTTTCTGCTCCACACCGATCTTCCTGGTGATAGCCTCATACCGCGCTTCCTTCCGAAGCTTTTCTTCCTCACTCCAGTCTACTACGCACGCCTCGTATACTTCATAGGTATGCAGGCTCTTTTCTTTTTCCTTCTTCTCACTCTCCATGCGGTGTCTTTTCGAGAGTGCCTCCATCTCCTGCTCCGCCAGCTCCCGCAACCGTTTTTCGTTCAGTTCCAGTTTCTGTGCCGTCTGCTCTGCTTCTTTCCGCTTCGCATCCAGTTCTTCCAGGTGTTCCTGATAGGCATCATAATCCAGCATAAATGCGGCAAATTCTTCTTCCCTGCGGCGCATCTTCGCCAGAGCTTCTTCCGCCGCTGCCAGCTGTACACGAATCCCCTCTTCCTCTTTTTCCAATTCCGCCCTGCGCTCCCGGATTTTTCGTACCAGTTCCTCCGTTTCCTGCAGCTGCTGTGCATTTTCCGTGATCTCTTCACCGGTCTGCTTCCATACAGACGCATCCAGACTCTGTGCTGCCAGCTCCGCCAGTCGTGCCGCGTATTCCCGGTACTCTTCGTTTCTCTGCGCGATCCGTCCGCGGTAGGTCTCTGCTTCCTTCTCCAGTTCGGCGATATATTCCGTCAGCTTTCGTTCGCTCAGCAGCCGCTCGTCAAACCACAGATAAAAACTCACCCCCGGGAAGCGGATCACTGCCGTATTCTCCGCCTTTTCTTCCTGTTCCAGTTCTTCTCTGAGGATCAGCGGAACCGGTGCAGAACACGCCACGGGATCCTCACATTTCTGTAACCGTTCCAGATCCGCACGGGACAGGAGCATGGCATATGGCAGGAACGGGTGCGTTGCTGCCAGCTCCCGGTTTTCCCGTTCTTTCCTGCCGTTCTTTTTCAGCCACTCACTGCCGTAAACATAATGAATGCCTTCCCGCTCCAGCAGTTCCAGGAAAGCCGGATCCGCCTCCATGGTTCGTCCCGCCTTCAGCTTGCGCACCTGCTCTTCCAGGGCGTGCTGGTGCTCCAGACAGCAGCTGCGGTCCCGGTCCGATTCCTCCATCCGGCGTTTTATGGCATCCGCCAGTTTCTCTTTATCAAATACAGCTTCCGAACTCAAACCAAACAGACGGAGCAGCTTTTCCCGCTGCGCCTTTTCCTGCTCCAGCTTCTCCTTCCGTTCCTTCAGTCGCTCCGCTGTCTGTTTCAGCTCTGCCTCTTTCTTCAGTGCTTCTTCCAGCTTATGCTCGGAGCTGCGTTGTTCTTCCCGGACCTCCTGCCGCCTTTTGACATGCCTTTTACACTCCCGTTCCGTCTCTGCCAGTTCCTTTGCGTAGGCATCCGCCGCAATGGTCAGTGTGCCTTCTTCGTACATGCCCACGATATTCCTCTGCCAGGACATGTCGTATCTGCGGTTCATCTTATCTTCCGTCTCATCGAAAGCACGTACTGACGCTTCCAGTGCCCCGCACTCTTTGCTTAACCGGTCTTTTTTCTTCTGCAGTTCCGCTTTCTGCTGCTCTTTCTGCTCCTTTTCCGTCGCGCGGCGCTCGTTTTCTTCCCGCAGCACGCTCTCCTGCTCTTCCAATACACACAGTTTCGCGGCATACCATCCCTTCAGCCCACCGCCCAGTGCCCTGCGTTCCGGCTCCAGATCACCGCTTTTTTCCAGCAGGATCCGCAGGCGTTCCTTCGCCATCTCATATTCACGCCTTGCCGCATCCGTCTTTTCCTGCAGCCTTGCGCACTCCTGCAAGGACAGTTCCCGCCCGGTATCCTCACCTTTCCGCTCCAGCGAATCCAGCTCCATCTGCAGCAATCCGACATAAGCAACCGTCTCCTCGATCTCTTTTAAGATCCCGTAGATCTCCGCCGACAGTTTCCCCCATTCCAACCGGTGCAGCTCTTCCGATAGTTCATGCTGTCTCATCTCCGCTGCATCTCTTTTACTCTCTTCCTGCCCCTGCAGATCTTTCAGTGCCGTCTTATATGTCCCGATCCTGCCGGCGCACTCCGTTTTATCCCCATCACAGCCAAGATACTCCGCAGTACTCCCCTGGACACTCTTCAGCTCTTCCAGAAAAGCCAGGATCGTATCCCTGCTCTCCAGCTTGGCACGGTTGTTCCGAAACTGCCCCGCCTGCTTTTCCAGGATGGACTGAAAGCTCTTGATCCGCTTATTTTCCCGGTTTAGCTTTTCATCTACGGAACCCAGGAACCATTCCTCTACCAGTTCCTTTTCGTTGCGGCATTTGGCAAACAGCTCCGCCAACCCGGCTTCTCCGCGATTGATGCGGTAGATTACGCTCTCCCACTCCGAAGAGTCGATACGGAATTCCCGCAAGCGGTCAAAGTACTGTTTTGCCTGTGCCTGCTGGTTCATATCATAGAGATAAAAGTCCTTGCTGCGGTCCTTTTTGTATTCCTCAAACAATTGCCTACAGGTGCCAAAGCCCTTCAGCGTGCTCTTTCCGTGTTCTTTCTCCACCACTTCCAGTCGATGGATATCGTAGATACAAGCTTCCCGGTACTCAGCGATGAACTGCAGATGTTCCAGCGCATTGGCATCCTCCGCATCCTGGCTCTTGCGCACCATCATACCGGTCAGCACATACCCTGCACCGTGATCCAGCAGCCACTCTACCAGCACAAAAGTCGGTTTCGATGAGGTAAAGAAACTCTCAAAGGGCCGCTTGTTCAGTAAACGGTACTGCTTATGCACAAAGGGCGCGATCATCATCTGGATCAGCACGCTCTTGCCGCCGCCGTTATCCATGGTCATCAGGGTATTGACGCCATTCATCAGAAAGGTCTCGTCACTGACCAGGTTCAGGTTGTTATTGTAGTTCAGATTGATGATGCGAACCGCATTGATCCTGCTCATACTTCCCCTCCGATGATCCGTCTCAGTCTGCTGTAATGGTTCTGGTTCAGTAGATTCCAGTCCATAAAGCTGTCCAGTTTCTTGGTCGTGCGTATGATCTCATCTTCCTGCACATATTCGATCAGTCCCTGATCATCCAGAAAATGCAGGATCCCGTTTAAGAATCCCTCCTTTGTGGTCTTCTGCCGGGAGCCTTCCACAGAACGCAGTGCCTCATACGCCTGCAGCATATCGGAAAACGCGATGCCCGCCAGATCCTGCGTTTCCTCGTCCATACGCGCAGCACCTTCTCTTAAATAATCCACCATATGATTCTGCAGATCCGCCGTGCGCAGATAATCCCTGGTGCGGCTGCTCACGCCCTGTCCGTCGTAAAATTCCATCAACAATACCAGGATGGCAAACTGCGCCAGATAATAATCCCGGTTCATCCCTTTGGAGCTAACCAGTAAGTCCTTTAACTGCGCACGGGAATAACCCAGGAAGGTATTGTCCGTATCCGGGATCAGATAGATGGTTGAACCATACTGCTCCACACTGCTATGCGCCGCTTCGCCCTGGGATTTCACCAGATTCTGTATCTCCGGACTCTCCACATAGGCCATATACAACCGTGCGTCGTCCTCTTCCGACAGTTCATGATGCATCAGCAGATAGTAAAAGATCTCCTGACTAAAGCGGATCTCATTTTTCTCATACGCCATTGTCTATCCCTCCGTTACACGGATCAGCAGATTGGAACAGTGGATATTCTTCATCTTTCCATCCGCATCCGGTATATTTTCAAATACTACCGTCTTTCCATCATCGATCCGATAGGCTTCAAAACACTTAAGTTTCTTTCTCTCTTCCCGGAGATTTAATAGCATGGTTCCCAGCTGAAATTCCGTCGGTTCTTCCGTCAGGTTCTCCTGCCGCTCCTGTTCCAATTCGTCCAGATCCAACCGCTGCTTCCTAAGCATCTCTACCAGGATCTCTTTAAAGATGCCCACCTCCGGGATGGCTGTTTTCTTAAGTCTCGGCCGTTCCGAGAGTTTCTCATTCAGCCGCTGAAGCGTGATCTCGCTGCCCTCTTCCAGGGCCTGCTTCAGGATCACCCGTAGGCTGTCCTCGTACTTTTTCAACCGTTGCCTGATCAGCTCCTTTTGCTGTTCCAGCCACTCTTCGCTGCCGTCCTCCAGCAGTTCCTCCTCTTTTTCCTGTTTCATCCGCCGCAAAGGCTGCTGCGGTTCCAACACTTTTCCCGGATGGAAGATCTTGCCCGGATCATTACTGAAAAGCGGATGCAGGAAGTCTTCCAGATATTCCAGCCCCTCCGGATGCAATGTCAGCGGCTCAAACAGATCCGTTCGGATAGAGAAACGCTTGATATAGCGCACTCTAGTAAGCAGATCCAGCTCTTTTTCATACAGATCCTTTAAGTCATAATGCAGATTCAGCACTTTCTGATGTTCTTCGATGGACCGCTTCAGATACTGCTCAATGATCCGCAGGTTCGCCAGGTTTTCTTCCTCTTTCTCTGTCAGTGCCCGCTCGTGGATATCCAGTTTTTCCAGCGCCCGTTCCTTGGCCCGGACATCCTCCCGGTATTTTTTGAGGTCCTTCTGTGTCTTCTCCACGGTACCGAGATTCTCTCCGCAGATGGCCTCGTACTCGCTCACCGAATAATCCAGCGCATTCCGCCGCACCCGGCGCATGGTCTCTTCGATCTTCTGCACCTGGATGCGGATCTGGTTGAATACTGCCTTGACCGCATCCGCCGCCTTGTCATAGCTCTGCTTTTCCAGATGCAGTTTGAAGATCATCTCATAGATCGAGAGTTTCATATTGTTCTCGATCTCCAGCGTGGACAGCATCAGATTGTAACCGTCATCCGTCAGATAATAAGAGATGCGGTTGAGACCGTCCTCCTGCGTGCATATCTTATTGGCGATAAAGCTGACCGGCAGGTTCTGTGTGGTCCCTTCCGTGAAATTAACCGCCTCAAAAAACATAGGCCGCCCGTCGTTGGAAAGAATCGTATTGATGATGAAATCGCAAAGCCCCCGGCACTCCTCATATCCCATAGGCCGGTGCAGATGATCCTTATTGAGTCCATCCAGAAATGCCGTGATATCATCAATGGTGCAGATCTCTTCCTTTAAGGATTCTTCCATCACAAAAAGAAGTACTGCAAAGAGTACATTCATCTGTGCGTCCACGCTCTCAAAACCGCAGTCCTTCCAGATCTGTTTCTGGGCACTGGCGGTGATCAGGCGCACATACCTGCCCACATGACGCATACGGTCTTCAAATTGTTTCAGGAAATCATATTGCATGGATCCCTCCGAAGGTCCGAAATGTTGATGATCTCTTGCGGAATATATTTACCGGTTTCCAGAACGGTCTGCATCTGCCGGATCTCTTCCGCCGAAAATGTCTCCCAAAAACTACCTTCGATGTTCTTATTCTGCTGCGTCTCACAATCCGGCAGGAAGTCTCCGCCTTTTTGCCCGGCAATCTCCAGCATCTTAAGATAGGCCTGCCGGTGGGGCCGTATCCCGCACTGCGTCCCAAAGGATGCTGCCAGCTGCTCGTAGATCCGGATACCTTCATAATCCAGATCTCCGAAGTACAAGATCCTGTTCTGCGGATGACGCATATACTCCTCCATACAGAAGAAGAAATCCTCAAAGGAGCGCAACACCCCCTTGCCGGCGCCATAGATCACACTTTTGATCTCAGCCGAAAAAATAAACCGTCCTCCTTCCATCAGAAAACGGCGCATGGTGTAAAAAGTATCTTTGTTTTCCAGAATGAGTATTCCCTGCGGTGTGCTGCGGTCCACACTATAATAAGCCAGCGGTTCGGTAGTCCGGTAGATATTCAGATCTTCCGGCTTTAATCCGCAATGTGCAAGCAGTTTGTTCCCCTGCTCTCTCTGCAGAAATTTCTCCCGCCCCCAGATCTGAAAGCTTCGTTCATTTAAGGAGACCGTATCCTTTACCGCATCCGTTTCTTCTACAAAGAAACGATTTAGTTTCAGTGCCTGTTCCCGTTCTTTTTGATAAGTCGACAGATGATGCAGATAATAGTCTGTGTTGATCTTCGGCGAGATCCGGAACAAAAGCTCCTCTTTCAACTTATCCTCATCCGCCAACTCTTCCGCGATCTCCCAATATGCCGTGCACAATGCCGGCCGTCTTCCATTTAATGGTGCACTTTTCACCGGGATCACCTTCCCGGACTGCAACAGACTTGCGATATATTCATACTGCTTTGGATATTCCGTTTCACCGCTTTCCGCAAGCAGTTCCGCTAATGTCCTTTTTCTTTTGGCGATGGTCATATATCCAACTCACCCATATCGATCACGAGATCATCATAGATTGCAACCGGAATCTTCTCATCAATAATATACTGCGTCCGGGTATCCGCAGCAAAATCACACACCGTCACATACATAGACACCGGATCCACAATCCAATACAAACGCACACCATTTTGCTTATAAATATGCAGTTTTCTCAGATAATCCATACTTCTGCTGGATGGCGACACCACTTCGATCACCCAATCGGGCGCCCCTTCACAGCCACGGGATGAGATTTTATTCTTATCGCAAACAACAGAAACATCAGGCTCCAGATAGTTTTTCTTATCATCTTTCAGGAAAACTCCGAAGGGAGCCGGGTATACCACACATTTCCCCTTTTTCCTTTCTATATGCGCTGCTATCTTGTGAACCAGAAATGCCACAATTTCTTGATGAAACGGGCTGGGCGTGGCCATATCATAAACCATCCCATCGATCATTTCCATATGAATCCCTTCCGGAAGATTCAGGATATCATCAATCGTAAAGTTAAAATCATCATTCTTCTCCGAATCCATACGCAAATGCCCTCCTTGGGTCATATTTTACCATAAAATGCTCTTTCCCGCAATCTTGCCTATTTTCATCGTGTCGTATTGACTAATTTCCCCTAAACTTATCCGCAAAACTATTCTCATTAACATTATTCCCGTTATCAATGATCTTCATATACTCGTATTCTTCATCTCTGCTGTGTTTATACAGATTGCTCAGATAACTCACCGATGATTTTCCCGCCACCAGCCCGTCACACAGGCTAAGGGTATACATATCTCTGGCAATCTCATATCCCAGCAGATAATGATGGTACTTTCTGTCGCTTCTGCTGAAGGCCACTGAGGTGTCATTATCACTCCGGAAGACATCCGCATACATCAGGATCCTTGTATCTTTAATGGCATCCCGGATCCGTTTACACGCCGCGACATCATCCGTTGCCAGAAAAACCGCACTAAACTCCGTTTTTTCCATCGCTTTTCGGATCTCGGCTATGGTCTGCTTCTCATCCACATATACCGGATGCTGATTGAATCCCTGTTTGAAGTCAGTGCCCCTGAAATGCACTCCAAGGATCTTGCCGCCGCGTTCCCGAATCTCTTTTAATAAATCTTCCGCTTCCTGCAGGATCTCCGGTTTTAGGGCCAGATATTTGCGTATCACAGGCGCGCTGCTATGAAACAGATCCTTGTTGTAATAATTGTCTGTTACATATGCATCCAGCCATGGATACTCCTTCAGCTTCATCATATGAAAAAACTTTGCATAGCAGATATTCAGAGCTTTGCTCTCATCACACGCTTCTGAGCTTGGAACAAAATAATATTCCCACGGATTCCCAATCTTCTTGTTCATGTCTTCATCATAGTAGGCATATTCTTTTGAAAACTTTATTTTCGGAAGAAATCCATGCTGTTCGGCATAAAGCAAAAAACCCAACATAAAACGAAGCGTTGCACAAAAGCCCTCATTCCCTGCATTTTCCTTGATCAGATATACTACTTTCCCATAATCAACCGTGCCATTATGCGAGATCTCAACCAGATCGATATCCTCTCCGAGTTGCAAAACCCTGTCGATATAATAATCATCTTTTTTCAGGATCCGTTTTAAGGTCCGTAACAACAAGTGTATGCGCGGATGATGTTTCTTTATTCTCTCTTCCATACCCATCATAGTTATCTCCGATCTTTATCTCTTAATCCCCATCACTGTCATGCTGCTGATTCACGGATATACTTTTCCAGTTTTTCGCGTACCGGCCGTTCGTAGTATTTTGTAAGCAGAATCGAGATCATAAGTAACGCGATCACACTGACCACAAACTTAACCATCCACCCCAATGCCCCCGAGCAGGGAATATATCTCTCATAAAAAAGAATCCATATGAATTGAAACAAGTACATACCATAGGAATACCTTCCCACAAACGCAAAAAACGGATTACAGATCAGCTTTGTCGGAAAGATCACCTGGCTTATGACGAGCAAGCTGAAAAACAGTCCAAACATCTCATGTCGTGTAAACCGATACAGCGTTTCCGTACTGTTCACCTGACCATACAGCAGTATTCCCGCAAAGATCAAAATCGCATACGATAACTGTTTATGGGACCGGATCCTCTTCTCACGGATCCATTCCGTAAAATAATATAGTATGAAACCAAATGCAAAGATCAAAAACTGGCTGAATGGTCCAAAAGTTTCCATATAGGCATTATAGATATCCGGATCCTTATAAACCGGCAATACTGATCCCAGCCAACCGGTAATCTCCGGATTGACAATATACACGATCACAGCAAACAGGACAGCTTTCCCGAAAGAATCGATATACCGGAACAGCAATGGAGAGATCAGGTAAAAGATCCATAAAACGCCTAAATACCACTCCACATACAAAATACTGTCCGTATAGTGCGGAAAAAGACCATGCAGCAAAAAAACATGCGCCAGAAGATTCTTTACCGTCACATGTCCTTCCGTTCCCAACCAATATGTACTCCAGGAGCCGGTAAGCATACTGATCAGAATAGCAAGATAGTATAACGGCGCCAATCGGATATATTTTTTCAGATACCAGCGCAGCACGCCCTTCATCGTCAGTTTTCTGTCCGGAAACGCCCGATCGAGAGAGCGAAAAACCAGCATTCCCGATAAAACAAAAAATAACTGAACGCCTCTTGCACCGTCTTCTCCAATCCTTCCAAAAATCCCGGGCAACTGTCCCGCTCCGCTGTGCACCATAGTGACCGCCAGTATCGCGATCCCCTTCAGGGCATATATATATCTGTCTTCCTTTCCGCTCATTGCATTCCTCAGAAGTATTCCCATCAGTTCCCGATCCGTGTACGGGGATCCGGATCATTAACGCTCCATTTTAATACAGGTGCACATACTCCGGATCGTTTTAATGTCCAAAAGGGAGAATCACTAAGCCCGCCCTGTATATGCAGTTTAAGGCAAGGCGCGTCTTCCTCCGGATTAACGATCCATTGAATATAGTGCAGACTGGCAGACAGGAAAATACTGTATTCCCCTTCATTCAGAAAATGATTCGGTATTTCCCCCATCAGAATATTTCTTCCGCCTTTTAGCTGCTTCTCTTCTTTATAGTCGTCCGTCACATAGGACCAGTATATCACCTCTCCGTCCGAGTTACAGATCGAATAACCGATCACAAAGGAGTGGTGGATCTTTTTCATATTCAGCTCAATCCTGACAAAGGCCTTCTGCGAATTCTCCAGTGGTTGAACCAGATCCTTTCCGTTTTGATCAACCAGTCCAAATCCCAAAAGTTCAAAAAACTCGTTATCGTAATGAGAAAGATCCATGATCGTTTTTTTATCCGTCAGATGCTTCTGGTATCCGGCTATGCATTGGTCAATACTGTCCTGCATTATGATCTTCCCATGTTCCAAAACGATACCGCTGTGACAGAGCGCTTTCACCGCATTCATTTGATGACTGACAAACAGAACGGTCCTGCCTTTTCCCGTACTCAGTTCATTCATCTTACCCAGTGCTCTTTTTTGAAAAGAAGCATCCCCGACAGCAAGGACCTCATCCGCTATCAATATATCGCTGTCCAGATTGGCCGCAACTGCAAAGGCAAGCCGGACATACATCCCACTGGAGTATCTTTTTACCGGGGTATCGATATGTTCATTGATCTCACTGAACGCTATGATCTCATCCATCTTTTGGTTGATCTCTGCCCGCTTCATACCCAGGATCGCACCGTTTAAATATACGTTCTCTCTCCCGGTCATTTCCGGATGAAAGCCGGTACCGACCTCAAGAAGACTGGCTATATTTCCGTTAATCCCGATTTTCCCCTTCGTAAGGGTAGCCACCTGACTGATCAGCTTTAACAGCGTTGATTTACCGGCCCCGTTTTTCCCGATGATGCCAACACGATCTCCCTGTTCGATCTCAAAACTGATATCATCAATCGCCCAAAAACCTGTCCGATCCCTGCTCTTTTCACCGATCTTCAGCGTCATATCTTCTTTTCCAAGCTTATGTCTCAGCCAATTTTTAGCATCCGTATAGAACATGCCGCTGTTGATCTGTCCCAGCCGATAGTATTTTCCTATATGTTCTGCTTTGATCGCAATATCCTTCATCTTATTCTTCCCATCAGATCACATCTACAAACGATTTTTCATTCTTATGAAATACCAAAACTCCTGCCAGCAGAAATACGAAGGAACACACAACACTATATGCGATCGCCCCCGGTGATATATCTCCGTTCCCGAAACACAGTTTTCGGAAACATTCCAATGCTGCCGTGAGCGGATTCAGCTCATAAAATACACGCATTCCCACAGACACTTCCGAAAGCGGGTATGCGACCGGAGACAGATACATACTCAGTGACAGCAAATAAGTCAGCGCCTTCGCCAGATCACGGTATTTTGTAGTAACCCCCGATATGATCAGCCCCAGACCGCACGCCTGTATACTGACCCATACAAAGATTGCCGGTATCAGAAGCATCTTTAGTGAGATTGCCCCCGGATATCCCTTCATAATACACACAAAGTATAAAAGAGCAAAAAGAAGGAATTGTATGATCAGGCGGTTCAGCTCTCCGAAAAAAACAGCGATCGGTACGGTAAGCCGCGGAAAATAAACCTTTCCAAAGATATATTGATTATCCGAAAACACCTTGGATTCACTAAGCAGAAGCTTACTGAACAGCGTCCATAAGACCATTCCCGCAAAGTAGAATAAAATGGGCGGAACTCCCTCCGTACTTAGTCCGGCAATATTACGAAATACGATCAAACACATAATAGAAGTACATGCCGGTTCCATAATATACCAGAGCGGTCCCAGTATTGTCTGTTTATATGTGATCGCCATATCTCTTTTAACAAATAAAAAGATCAGATCTTTGTATTCCATGATCTGCTTTATATTTAATGAGAACCATTTCTGTTTCGGTTCTATCACCGTATCCCATTTTTGATCATCAAAATTCATTTTCCGTTCCGCTGCCCTTTATTCTTCGCCGATTATGATCACACCATCTGCAATGATCATTTCTGCATTTGTGTATTCGGAATTTACAAAATCGCGTCAACAAGATCACTCCCATACGATATTCTGAGATGCACTGCCGGATCTTTCTTCGCAGATTACCCATCTTCCGGGCATCCGCTATCTTTTCTCCAAAAGCTTCCAGGATCCTGTTTTCTTCCTCCTGTCTTTTTTCCCAATTTCCGGAAGAGATCCCCTGACGGCTGAAATGAGCCGTGACAATATCCGCATATTCTATATGCTTATTTTGTTTGCAGCAGTACGCATAAAAGTCAAGATCCGAACAGATCTCATAATCCGTGCAAAACGGATGTTCCAAAAGAATACTCTTTTTTGCATACAGACCCTGATGCGGTATCATCGGCTGATTTCTATGTAACCCTTCTTCCCATCCATACAGGATCGTCTTTTTTTCTATATATACCCATCCTTTTTCAATATACAGGATCTGAGTACACAACAGATCCGGAAATCTTCTGTCTGCAGCCAGTTTTGCCACCCTGCGCAAAGTATTCCTGTTATAAAAGGCATCATCCGCCCCTATAAAGACGATATAATCCCCCGTAGCTATCCGGATCCCCTTATTATAGGCGTCATAAATACCATCGTCTTTTTCCGAGACCAGGCTTGCAATAGATGTCTTATACCGGTTGATGATACTTAATGTCCGATCCGTCGAGCCGCCATCGATAATGATCAGTTCTTTATTCTCATAATTCTGGGAAATAAAACTACATATCGCCTGTTCTATTACTCCTTCACAATTCTTCGTGGCGATCACAACACTGATCTTTACCCCCACTTTATCACCCCCGTTTTTTCCCGCCACTTCATATACCCTTTATGTATATAATAACTTTTTTTCAACCTCGCCAGAAACAGGATCTCCCTTTTCCTTCCGAACAGTGAAAACAGTATATACAACAACTGTTTCTTTGTCATCTTCTCCGCCCTCTTATCCTGCAAAGGGTATTTCAGAATATACCGGATGCATCTCTGGTATCTTTCGCTTTGAAGGATATCTGCTACGATCGCCAGAGCTTCTTTCTTCTTTGGATTATTCTTTGGATAACTGCAAATGTTCTCAAATATAAATGTATAGATGCCGTAAAAATAAACAATACAGATATGATGGAATGCCAGCCGTTTCATCTGCACATCCGGAAGCAGCGCAAGAAGCTTCATGTTATACTGATATAGCTTCCCGATCCCATATAGCGCCTGCGGCTGAAGCGCGCCGGTCAATCCGTCCCCCCGTTTCTGATAGCCGTATAAATCCTCATACACATATGCGATCTTCGGATGATTGTCCAGATAATACTGTATACAGAACAAACTGTCTTCTGCGGTAGATAAGTTCTCAATAAACGGATGTCTTATCTTTTTTCTTACAAAGAGCTTATTCCACAAAACACACAGAACATTATACCGGATCAGATCATACAATTCACATCCCATATCACTTGTTTCCAGACTGCGGGCTATTCGGCTATTTCCGCTGATCTCAGAATACCCGCATACCGCCAGACCTGCAGCGTCCTTTTCGATGGCTGCATAAAGCTTTTCCAGAAAAGTTTTATCGACCGTATCATCCCCATCGATAAAACCGATATACTTTCCGGCGGCCTTTCGGATTCCCAGATTACGCGCGGCACTCACGCCCTGATTCTTTGTATGGATTGTTCTCACTCTTGGATCCGCTTCTGCCAGCGTATCACACAGTGGGCCGGATCCGTCTGTTGAGCCGTCATCGATCAGGATCAGCTCATAATCACAAAAGGTCTGCTCCAGCAGCAACTTAACCGTCCGCTTCAGATATCTTCTTTTGTTGTATACCGGAATGATAATACTGATCTCGCACATCTGCAATATTTCTCCAAAAAGATCTCCTACGACTGAACATACTCGATTTTCACTTTGTGAAACACTCCGCAGACCGTACCAAGCAATACGATCAGGCTCTTCCGAAACCGGTGATCCGTCCGGCCAAACAGGATCTTTAAAATGATAAAGCCGTGATAGCCAATCCTCAGCAGCAGCGGAACCGCCCCCTTCCGTCGGTCGGTAGTTGTCACATTCCGGTAAAAATAGAAAAACCTGTTGATCCGTTCCGGGGAGGTGTTAAAAATATCCACTCCCAGATTCTCACTCTCATAATGAATTATTGTACTGTTTCCGATCTGGTAACCGGAATATCCTGCTCTCAATATCCTCGTAGAATACTCCGCATCATCTCCCCAGATAAAATATTCCCGGATCGGCAGCCCCACCTCACGAACCACCTTAGCCGGGATCAGCATTCCCACAAAAGAGGTATGCGAGATCTCTACGATCCCGTTCGCAATAAACTCATTCCAGCAGCGTACCGTTCTCGATACATTCATCCGGCAGGGCGAACCATCACGAAAGAGCACATTGCTTGCCAGGAAGCCGATCTTCTTATCCTTTAAAGTTTCCTGCGATGACATTAGTTTTTCCAGGGCATCCTCTTTCGCCACCGCATCATCGTCCATCGTCCAGATATGATCACAGCCAAGTGCATACGCTCTCTGGATCCCATAGAAAAAACCGCCGGCCCCTCCTACATTTTTCTTCATAAGAATAAGATCCAGCTTTTGTTCCAGTTTTTGATTCTTCTTTATACTTCTTAAATACGCCCTGGTTCCGTCCGTACTGGCATTATCAACAATAATGATCTTGTTCAGTTCATAGGATTGTCTAAGCAGCCCTTCTACTGACTGTTTCAGCAGATCTACCCGATCATGTGTAACAATGACTGCATTCACCTTGTCGTGCATTCTTCCCATATCCTCATATCCTGCATAGCTCTGTTGGCACGCCTTGTTCACAGATTGCCGAAAAATACTCCTGCATTTGTTCTGACGATACTTCCTCATATTGTCCGGCGGGCCATCCCAATGCCTGATACTTTGGCATCCCCAGCCGGTGTCCTTCCAGCAGTTCTACTTTTTCTATCCGGTTTCGATACTTACCGATCAGTGCACAAACCTTTTTTTGATTTTCCCTATCATCGGTATAACCTGCGATCACAGGGATCCGAAGAATGACCTTTTTATCAGATTGCATCAATTGCTCCAGGTTTTCGAGATAGATTGACACATCCCCTCCCAGCACTTCCTTTCCCCGGGATTCTTCCAGTATCTTTACATCTACCAGAAAAAGATCGATCCGGGCAAGCGCCATCTTCAGCTTTTCCTGAGAGACAAAAAGTGAGGTCTCCGCCGTCAGATGCACCCCTTCTGCCCGCAATCCCTCACAGACCGGCATCAGCGCATCCATTTGCAATAAAGGCTCTCCACCGGAAAAAGTCACACCACCCGGGCAATAAAAAGCTTTATCTTTCAGACATTCTTCGATCAATTCCCCGGTGGATATATATCTTCCAAATCTGCCTTCCTGCCCGTCTTTTACATAGTTTTGTATCTCAGCCCTCTGGTTCTCCGGATTGGCACACCATGGACACCGTAACGGACACCCCATCAAAAACACCGTAGTCCGTATCCCGGGTCCGTCGTGTAAAGAAAATCTCTGTATATTACTAACCAATAACCTCTTTTTGTTCAACCCACTCTCCCGGTACGGATCATTTTTGCTCAATACACCGCTTTATCTCCGGCTGGAAAAACAGTCCTTCCATAAATCCCTTCCAGATCACAGCTACTTTGTTCCTGGTTTCGCTTTTCGAATGTATCAACACCTTCCCTGTGGTATACAGATTTTTCGAAACGATATATATCCAGCCGTACAACCCAAATTGCCGATAACAATTCACATCATTCCGGTATAAATACTGATATCTGCCCAGGCGTTCACCGGATGCCATTGCGATATCCGCTTTCCGATTTTCCTTCATCTCATGCACGACCACACTGGGCGTAACAATATACACCGGATACTTCTCCGCGACTCTTCCGCTGAAGTCATAATCGTCCGTCCAGATAAAATATTCTGCCTTAGGCAAACCGATCTCACGCACCACATCCGTCTTCACAAGCATGGATACCATCGAGACCATCTGTACCCGGATCAGCTTCTGCGTACTCAACTCCCGGTCTCTCACAAAACGGAACAGGGATTTTTTCTGGCGGTTGGCTTTGCATATGCTCCCATCCGACCATTTTGCCACGCTGGAAAGCATCCCCCAGTTTCCTCCGAGTACCCTATCTGCCCATAGCAGCATCGCCAGACTGTCCGGTTCCGGAATCACATCATCATCCATAAGCCACGCATACGGATAACCTGCCTCCATTGCCTTCTGCAAACCAAACGCAAAGCCACCGGCACCACCCAGATTTTTCCCGGTATTGTAATACTGCACCGTTTGGGAAAACTCTGCTGCGATCATGTCGCCGGTACCATCCACACTGGCATTATCTACGATGATCACATCACATTTCACTGTTTGTGACAGCAGTTTCATCAGGTTCCTTCTAAGCTGTTCTTTTCTGTTATAAGTAACAACGATTGATACAACTTTCCGCATTTTCTTTACCCTCATATTATGATCACATTTACATGGTCAAACAGGATAACCTGCTGCTGCTTCTTCTGCCTTCAATGCCCTTTGAATCAGTCGTTCCTTGTATTCTTCCGGCAAATCGTTAAAATATGCACTGAACCCCCAAACCCGCACGATCAGATTCTTATACCTCTCCGGATACTTTCTTGCTTCGATCAATGTGGCGCTATCCATGATATTCATCTGTAACTGATAGAAGCCACGCCGCATCGCACCTTTCAGAAATATCTCAAATTTCTCTTTGTTATCGGATATGATATTGGGCTGTACAAAGAAATCCACCACATTTCCGTTGATATTGCATCCACCATAGGCCAGATCTCCTGCAAACCCGATCAGCTCCGTATATCCGGCATCCTCTGCCGAAATATGTGTATTGTATGGCATTCCACGCTTTCTTCCCGCAAAATCCGCCGGTGAATGCTTTCCGGCCAGAATATAATCCGGCGAACTCAGCCCAAACTTGATCCGACCCCCCAGACGGTTCCGCAATCCGCTTACCGTCCTGTCACACCTGTGAATGATATGATTTGCCAATGCTATGCCGTCTTTATCATCATGCCCGAAATGTCCCCGCATCGCCCTGAGTTCTTCGTAGCAACCCTCACACCCCTGAAAATCATTCTCCCGATACTTTTCCAGCTCTGACAGCGTGATCTTTTTTTGCCGAAAACAGTACTCCCTGATATTCAGCAGGCTATCACAGACCGCTGCCATCCCTACCGTGGTAAAACCGTAATTATTGTATACCGCACCGCCTCGGGATATATCTGTCGCATTTTGCGTACAGGAATCGGTAAACATAGATAGCAACGGATCTTCTGCCCAACGGTATTCGTCCAGACTGCGCACAAAAATCTTCAGTTGCCGGTCCAACCTGCGATCATAAACCTTCAGTAGTTCGCTAAAGGAAGAGATCTTTGAAAGATCTGTGCTTTCCAGAAGATCAAAAAATACTTTTGCCAGATCAAAACCTTCTATATTATTCTGGTCCGAAGATTTTCCCGGGATAAACGGTTCCCAGCACGCAGATACGCAATACGCATATGCATCCTCCGGTAAAAAACCAAAGTCGATCAGCTTGTCCGTAATGATATCATCATTAGAAAAGATCGGACTTCCCGTTCTTCCCTGCAGGCACTCTACAGCATCACCGATAACGCTATCCGGCATATTGCGGCTCACACGGAGCAGGATCTTGGGATCCGGATATGCCAATTCCTTATGTGCCTGCAGAAACATACTTGTCAGATCATTGCAGAAATATTCTCCCCGCTCTGTTAATCCTCCCAAAACAATGATCTGTCCGATATCCCCCATCAGGGCCGCGCTTTTGAACTCATAGCTCTGATTCAGGCAAGTCAAAAAGGCTTTGATCAGTTCATACGCTTCTTTTTTATCAAGGCAGCCTGCTTCAATATCCGCCTGATACAGCTCTCCCAGATAATGATCGATCCTGCCGATCCCATTCAAACGGTGTCTTGTCTGCCACAGGATCTGGTTAAAAAAAAGAACGCGCTGCAAACCTTCTGCAAAGTGTTCCGCTTTTCTTTCAAGCATCCCATCGAACACTCCCAATGCAAACGTATGTCCCCCCTCATTCAGATACACCAGGATACGCTGATATAATCTGTCTACTGCTCTTTTTATGATCTTCGCATTTTCGCCATATTCCCCGCCTGCCCGGATCGCCCGATCCGCCAGTTCATAAAAACTCCCCTCTATGATCCTTCTGTAATCCAATGGGAAATTTCCTAATATATTTCCCTTTACCGTAATTGTCTTATTTTCATCTATATGATAGTAGAATCGCAATAACGGATCGTACTGTATCTCTACCCTTTCCATCAGCTCCAGTGTATCCCCGGCAACACAGCGTCTTTTTGCTTTTCCTCTCACCGCTTCGGTATGTGCCATCCGCGGCAACGCTTTTTTCAGAAACTCTTTCTTTCCTGCCATCCGATACTTCGTCGTTAAGGGAATCATATAGTTATATTTCCAAAGGCAGTTTTTGATCCAAAGCTTGATCCTTTTCATCATTACGCTTTTTTTCTCATCCATTCACACTGCCCTCCCTTAGATCACATCCAAACTCCCCCTCTTTCCATCTCTTGATAATTATATTCTATCACGCAACTTCTTTTATAACTACCCTTATAATTTTACATTTTTGCTACTTTTAAGTGCGCATATTTTTATACATTTTTGTACATTTTGCTTGCGTGTTTTTGTGTATAATGTTATACTTTCCCCGTTTGTTGGTTTTTATGGAGGACTTATATTATGAAGCAGAAACGCGAAGACATCCGTAATGTGGCGATCATTGCCCATGTAGATCACGGTAAAACAACCTTAGTAGACGAGTTATTAAAGCAGAGCGGCGTATTTGAAGAACATCAGGAAGTGGCGGAACGCGTCATGGACTCCAACGATATCGAGCGCGAGCGCGGTATCACCATTCTGTCCAAGAATACCGCTGTCAACTATAACGGCACCAAGATCAACATCATCGATACCCCGGGACATGCCGATTTCGGTGGCGAGGTGGAGCGCGTGCTGAAAATGGTAAACGGCGTTATCCTGGTGGTAGACGCTTTTGAGGGTCCGATGCCGCAGACCCGTTTCGTGCTGGGCAAGGCAATGGAACTGAAACTGCCGGTGATCGTATGTATTAATAAGGTAGACCGCCCGGAAGCGCGTCCCACGGAAGTCATTGACGAGGTGCTGGAACTGCTCATCGATCTGGGTGCTGATGATGACCAGCTGGATTGTCCGTTTGTGTTCGCATCCGCAAAGGCCGGCACAGCTTCCCTGGATGCCGATACCGAAGGCAAGGATATGATGCCGCTGTTTGAGACCATTCTGAAATACATTCCCGCTCCGGAGGGCGATCCGGAAGCCGGTACACAGATCCTGATCAGCACCATTGACTATAATGAATATGTCGGCCGTATCGGTGTGGGTAAGGTGGACAACGGTTCCGTTAAGGTCAATCAGGAAGTGGTGATCGTCAACCACCACGATCCGGACAAGATACGCAAGGTAAAGATCAGCAAGCTGTATGAGTTTGACGGTCTGGAGAAAGTCGCTGTGGATGAAGCACAGATCGGTTCCATCGTGGCAATCTCCGGTATTTCGGATATCCACATCGGTGATACCATCTGCGATCCTGAGCATGTGGAAGCCATCCCGTTCCAGAAGATCTCCGAGCCGACCATTGCGATGAACTTCATCGTAAACGACTCCCCTCTCGCCGGTCAGGAAGGGAAATTTGTGACCAGCCGTCACTTAAGAGACCGTCTGTTCCGCGAGCTGAACACTGATGTATCTCTCCGTGTAGAAGAGACCGATACCACCGAGGCATTCAAGGTATCCGGCCGTGGCGAATTGCATCTGTCCGTGCTGATCGAGAATATGCGCCGTGAAGGTTATGAGTTTGCCGTAAGCAAGGCAGAAGTGCTCTATCACGAAGATGAGAACGGCAAGAAGACCGAGCCTATGGAGCGTGCTTATGTAGATGTCCCGGAAGAATTCTCCGGTGCTGTCATCGAGAAACTGAGCACCCGCAAGGGCGAGCTTTTGAATATGGGGACCGCAAGCGGCGGTTACACCCGACTGGAATTCCTGATCCCGTCCCGCGGCCTGATCGGTTACCGCGGTGAGTTTATGACTGACACCAAAGGCAATGGTATCTTAAATACCATCTTTGAAGGCTACGCACCGTTTAAGGGCGAGATCAGCTACCGCAAGCAGGGTTCCCTGATCGCATTTGAGACAGGCGAATCCGTCACCTACGGCTTGTTCAATGCACAAGACCGCGGTAACCTCTTCATCGGGCCGGGCGAGAAAGTATATGCCGGTATGGTCATCGGCGAGAACCCGAAGCAGGAAGACATCGAGCTGAATGTCTGCAAGAAGAAACAGCTGACCAATACCCGTGCTTCCGGCTCTGACGATGCGCTGAAGCTGACACCGCCCAAGATCATGAGCTTAGAGCAGTCCCTGGAATTCATCGGTACGGACGAATTGCTGGAAGTTACTCCGAAACATCTGCGCATCCGCAAGAAGATCCTGGATGCTACCCAGAGAAAGCGCGCGATGATCTCCGCCCAAGCCAAAGCGGCAAACTAACCCCTCGGAACACCTGCCTTCCCCTTGAGGGGAAGGTGGCCGAAGGCCGGATGAGGTGTATAATTTGATTTTTGCATTAATATTAAGCAAGGTACGCTACAAAGCGTTCCTTTTTTCTTTCTAAAACAAAAACCGAAGTATCCTACGATACCTCGGTTTTCTTATAAGTTCTTATTATTTTGATTTAGTCGATCTCTACGATCCAGCCTTCCGGCGGATCCAGGCGTCCCATCTGGATACCGGTCAGTGTATCGTACAGCTTCTTGGTGATCGGTCCCATCTCGTCCATACCACTCGGGAAGGAGATCTCCTTACCATGATCTACGATCTTACCTACCGGAGAGATGACTGCTGCCGTACCGCACAGACCGCACTCTGCGAAATCCTTTACTTCATCAAAGTAGATCTCTCTCTCTTCTGCTTCCAGGCCAAGATATTCCTTAGCAACGATCATCAGGGAACGTCTGGTGATGGAAGGAAGGATCGAATTGGACTTCGGCGTTACCACCTTGCCGTCCTTGGTCACAAACAGGAAGTTTGCTCCACCGGTCTCTTCTACCTTGGTACGGGTTGCTGCATCCAGATACATATTCTCAGCATAGCCTGCCTTGTGCGCCTCTACGATCGGATGAAGGCTCATCGCGTAGTTCAGACCAGCCTTGATATTACCGGTACCGTGCGGTGCCGCACGGTCAAAATCACTTACACACAGAGTCAGCGGCTTTGCTCCACCCTTGAAGTACGGTCCTACCGGAGTACAGAAGATACGGAACTGATACTCAGTAGCCGGCTTTACACCGATAACCGGATTGGATCCGAACATATACGGACGAAGATACAAAGTAGCGCCGGAACCGTAAGGCGGTACATAAGCTGCATTTGCCTTTACCACTGCCTTTACCGCTTCCACGAACTTATCCTTCGGGAACGGCGGCATTTCCAGACGCTGAGCGGTCGTGTACATACGATCTGCGTTCAGATCCGGGCGGAAGGTCACGATACGGCCGTCTTCGGTAGTATACGCCTTTAAGCCTTCGAAACAGGTCTGCGCATACTGCAGTACGCCAGCGCACTCATTCAGGACGATATTGGCATCTGTGGTCAGACCGCCCTCATCCCATTTGCCATCCTTAAAGTTGGACACATAACGCTGCTCGGTCTGTACATAGCCAAATCCGAGAGATGCCCAGTCAAGATCTTTCTTTTCCATTGTCAGATAACTTCCTTTCCATAACAGTATAGTGTAGTTATTCTCTAGTTTTTTAGTTTACAACCAGCGTTTTGCCATGTCAAGAAAAATCCCCATGGGGCATCTGCTCCAATGGGGATCATCCTTATTTCTTCTTTCGGTTATACCGCACAAACCGGTATTCCAGGTCAAAATAGGTCTCTTCTTCGCCTTCGGCGGTCAGCTCCCACTCCGGATCCTTGTCCAGATTCGGGAAGAAAGCATCCGCCTGATACTCGTGATCGATCTGCGTGATGTGCGCCGTATCACAGTAGGGCAGCATCTGCTGGTAAATACTCTCACCGCCAATGATATAAACATCCCGGGAAGGATATTTTTTTAGTTCTTCCAGCAATTCCTCGATGGAATGAACCACAATGGCACCTTTTACCCGAAAGCTTTTATCGTGGGTCAAGATGATATTGGTGCGGTTTGGCAACGGCTGTTTCTGCGGAAAGGTATCCAGCGTTTTACGGCCAAACACGACTACCTTACCGGTGGTTTCCTGCCGGAACATCTTCTGATCCTTCGGGATGCTGACTAAAAGCTCGCCACGGTTGCCAATGCCCCAGTTTTTATCAACTGCTACGATAATGTTCATGTCGTTATCTCCTATGTTGCCCCGGCGAGCCACGGGTATGGTTCGGTGGCTCGTTTTTTTCGTTTGCCAAGGTCCACCTCATCCGGCCTTCGGCCACCTTCCCCTCAAGGGGAAGGCAAGGTGTTCTCACTAATTTTTCAGATTGCTACCGGGATGTCCCCGATCTCAGGCCCGTACTGGTAATCGATCACCTTCACATCATTGCGGGTGAACTGATAGAAATCGTGGATGTCCGGGTTGAGCCAGAATTTTGGCGCCGGATACGGTTCACGACTGATCAGTTCCTTTATCATCTCCACATGGCGGTCATAAATGTGCGCATCCGCGATCACATGCACCAGCTCGCCCACCTTCATATCGCAAACCTGTGCCAGCATATGTACCAGCACGGCATACTGCACCACGTTCCAGTTATTTGCCATCAGCACATCCTGGGAACGCTGGTTTAAGATCGCATTCAGGGTCAGCTTATCCTCCCCCTTGCGCTGCGTCACATTAAAGGTCATACTGTAGGCGCAGGGATAGAGATTCATCTCATGCAGGTCATGATGCACATAGATATTGGTCATAATGCGGCGGCTGAAGGGATTGTTCTTCAGATCCCAGATCACACGGTCCACCTGATCCATCATGCCTTCCTTATATTGATGCTTCACGCCCATCTGGTAGCCGTAAGCCTTGCCGATGGTGCCGTCCTCACCGGCCCATTCGTCCCAGATATTGCTGTGCAGCCAATGTACATCATTGGACTTCTGCTGCCAGATCCACAGCATCTCCTCCGTTGCGGATTTGAGTGCTGTCCGGCGCAGCGTAAAGATCGGGAATTCCTTCCGCAGGTCGTAGCGGTTTACCACACCGAATTTCTTGATGGTATAAGCGCTGGTGCCGTCTTCCCAGTGGGGACGCACCTTCTCGCCCTCCGTGCTGGTACCGTTTTCCAGAATGTCCTTACACATATCGATAAAGATACGGTCTGCCATGCTCATGGTAAATGTATACCTCCTATATCTAAATATTTAGTATATCGCTCGCCAGGGTCCACCTCATCCGGCGCTGGCGCGCCACCTTC
>JAFXQR010000169.1 GCA_017526985.1 Lachnospiraceae bacterium | reverse complement strand
TTCCGACAGATTCGACAGACAAATGTATCTCTGTACGGTCTTTCCGCTTTCCCCCGCTGCACTGCCAATCAGATCGACCGTTTTCCCCTTCTCCCGGTCTTCATCCCTGCATCCGCGGTGTTTCATCGCATCATACTTCATCCGGTAGGCGTGTGCTTTTTCGCTCGGCAGGATTTCCTCCCTCTGCAGGTTGGCATCCACCATACGGATCACGGCTTCATCATCGTCCAGCGCCACAATAAACACCGGCATCGTCTCCAGTCCTGCCAGCTCGCAGGCTCTCTTTCTGCGATGCCCGGATATGATCTCGTATCCGCCTTCCGGACGCAGCCGCACCGTACCGGCCGTAAGGACACCGTTCTGCTGTATGCTTTCCACCAGTTCCTTCATATCCTCCGTATCATCATTCACCTTAAACGGATGATCCTTGAAATCATGGAGATCCTTTAACGGTACTTCTGACACAGCCTTATCATCGCCGCTTACCATATCTGCATAACTATTAAACTTAAGGCTCTCCATCAGGCTCTTCTTTCCTTTATTGGCCATAGCTCAGCACCTCCTTCGTGAGGGCTTTGTATGCCTCAGCAGCCTTTCCATGCGGGTCATGCCTGTAGATGCTCTCTCCTAACGCGGAAGACTCCGCTACGCGTACAGAACGCGGTATTTTCGTATCAAATATCTTTACATTTCCGATATATGCCTCTTTGATCTGCTTTTCCACTTCCCTGGAGAGTAATGTGCGGTCATCCACCATCGTAAAGAAGATCCCGCCGATCTTCAGATCCTTGTTCAGCCTTCGCTGGATCAGTCTTACATTAAGAACCGTCTGCTCAATATCCGTACAGGGCAGATATTCGCTGAGCACCGGGATCAGTACATAATCCGATGCCGCCAGAACATTGACCGACAACGCCACATGGGCCGGCTTACTGTCCAGGATGATGTAGTCATAGTCCGGCTTAAGGCAGTCCACCAGATCCTTAAGAACCGTATCACTGCCTGGTATGGAGCCCAGATCCTTATCCAGCACTGACAGTTTGCTGTTTGCCGGCAGGAAATCCACGCCTTCCATATGTGTCATGATCCCTTCCCTGGGATCTGCTTCTTCCCCGTTTGCTACAGCTATCATCGCCCTTGCTATGGTATAATCCAGTGATTCCGGATTCTCTACGCCCAGGGACTTGCTCAAGTCGCCCTGACCGTCCACATCCAGCAGGAGTACCTTTTTCCCGCTGTACGCCAGACCTATGCCGATATTTACGGCACTCGTTGTCTTCCCTACGCCGCCTTTAGAGCAGCTTACTGCTATGACCTTGCACATACTTTTTCCCTCCATCGGTGTGTTATTTCTTATTTTCTCTTCCTCTGCCGTTCCAATACCTTCTGCGGTATATGGTCCAGCTCGATATACATCCGGTAATACTTGTTCGTCCCCTTCATCGTCAGCGGCTCTGACATCCGGATCACATGAAACACATCATACCGGTCGATGATCTTCTTAAACCACTTCAAATCGTTTGTTGTACCCATCGCTCTTAATTTCAGCATCATTTCCTCCCTGACCGGCTGTACCGGTCTCACAATAATCTAAGGACCTGCCCGTCCTTCAAAACATTTTTGTTGCACCTGCCTTCTCGCTGTAATGCCCATAAATACTAGCCTCCTTTCGATTTTTGATGTACCAGAATGCACAGGTACATCAAAATCCATATTTCTCTTCTACCCAAGTGATGTACCAAGCGTCTCTGACCCGAAACCCACAAAAATAGGGATATTCCAGCATTTTCTGAAATATCCCTTGTGGAAATAACTCCGTTATTTTGTTGATCAGCAGAGCCGTAAAAACGTATTATTATTGATTATCACGTATTACGACGTAAAATTTTGATGTACTTTTGATGTACCAACGCCATTTTACACATCAGATTCCTGTATCTGGCCCACAATTACATGGCTTACTTATCTTCTCCGAAAAGTTTTCTTTTCCTCTCGATCATCGCCTCAATGTCCGATAAATAAAGGCTTAGATCCTTATGCGTGTCACATCTCTCGATCCTTCCGCTGCCATCGGTGTACACTTTTTTGGACACCGTTCCGGCGCCGATGGCGTAGATGGACTGCACTTCCTCCATAATGACGGTATTATACAATCCGTACTTGCCGTCTTTGGCAAAACCGGTGTTTTCCAGTGCGCCGGCCATATTCTTCTGACGGTACAGATAATAGGGCTGCATCTTCATCGCTGCCGCAGCGTCCTGTCCCAGTTCCATGGCGCGTTCATAGTCCATGCCGCAGATCTGTCCATGCTCCTGCACCCAGTCTTTCATCTTGGATGCCCGCTTGAGTGCCAGGGAATGTACCGTCAGACTGTCCGGATCCAGCTTCTTTACTTCTTCGTAAGTGCACTCCACATCCGTCAGTGTTTCTCCCGGCAGCCCCAGGATCAGATCCATATTGATGTTGTCAAAGCCTTCGGATCTGGCCAGTGTAAAGGCCGCTTTCACTTCTTCCACCGTATGATGGCGACCGATCAGATCCAGCGTATCCTGCTTAAAGGTCTGGGGATTCACCGAGATGCGGCTCACATGATGATCTTTCATCACTCGCAGTTTTTCCACGGTGATGCTGTCCGGGCGTCCGGCTTCCACCGTGTACTCCTGCACGCGATCCATGGGCAGATACTTCGCGATGGCCTCCAGCAATATCTGAAGTTCTTCGGCCGAGAGTGCCGTCGGAGTGCCGCCTCCGATATAGACGGTATCCAGGCGTTTGTCTTTCATGATCTCCGCACAAGCCGCCAGTTCCCTCTCCACGCAGCTTAAGTAGTCTGCCACCTGCTTCTGCCATTTCTCGATGGGGTAAGATAAGAAGGAACAGTACAGACATCTGGACGGGCAGAAAGGAATGCCCACATACACACTATAGCCTTCACCGCGGTTTGTATCGTAGCGGAACGGTTCTAAGATACGATCTTCCAGAATGGCAATACGATACCCCAGATCCGCCTTCTGTTCGGATACACGATAATCGCTCCGCATCTGTTTGACCACAGCATTCTTTTCTTCTTCCGGGATCAGGATATCGCCCTTCGCCGTTTCCTTTGCCACGGACATGATCAGCTTGGTCGGGCGCACACCGGTGAGGGCTCCCCAGGGCAGCTGCTGCCCGCTGTAATCCGCCATGGTATCGTAAAAGAACAGCTTCCACGCATGCTTTACATCCGCACCACTCTTTGCCTCAAAATAATATTCTTTATCTTCCGGCAAGGTCTCGCCCTTTGCAAAAGAAACGCTCCCTGCCTTCGCCTCCGGGTCCATGCTAATCCGGATCGCGTCTGCAGGAAGCGGCTCGCTACTGTCGGTCAGCAACACCTGCTTCGTTTCCACATTCGGGAAGAAGGAAGTGATCAGAGCATAACTGTCGTATTCCAGACCTTCCCTGTTGTATTCTATTGTGATCATGTGTGCTCCTATTAGTTAAAATACGGGTTGTTCATTTTCTCGTGGCCTACCGTAGATGCGGGACCATGGCCCGGATACAGCTTGGTGTCGTTCGGCAAGGTAAAGATCTTTTCTTCTACGGAAGCCAGCAGCTTCTTCATATTACCGGTGGGGAAATCCGTACGGCCGATGGAGTCTGCAAACAGTGTATCGCCGCTGATCAGTATCCCGGCTTCTTCAAAGTAAAAGCAGCATCCGCCGATGGTATGGCCCGGGGTGGCGATCACCTTACACTTCTTCCCGCCATACTCCAGCTCATCCCCGTCCTGCAAAAAGCCGTCTGCTTCCACGGTTACCTTGGCATGCATCTGCGCGGATACATTCACATACGGATCCTGCAGCAGCACCTTTTCCGCTTCCATCGCATAGACTTTTGCACCACTCTTTTCGCGCAGGGCATCCACGCCGCCGATATGATCAAAGTGTCCGTGGGTCAGCAGGATCACTTCGATCTCGAAGCCATGTTCCTTCATCTTTTCGTAGATGTAATCCCCCTGTGCCGCGGGGTCAAAAAAGATCACGCCCTTTTCTCCCTCACGATATACGAAGTAGCAGTTCGTCATACAACTGCCCAGTGTCATTTTGCCGATCTTCAGCTCTGCCATACTTACTCCTTCAAACGTTCCACATCCACCACATCCGGAATGGATTTTAATTTATCGATCACGCGGTTCAGTTCCTCACGGCTGCTGATCTCAAAGCCCATGCTCATGGTTGCCGTACCATGCTTACTGGTCTTGATGTTCATGGAACGGATATCGATATTTTTATCAGTCATGGCCTTGGACACATCCGCCAGCAGACCGGAACGGTTGTTGGCATAGATCACGATGCCCACCATATAGCGGTTGCCGTCCTCTTCCGGAGATGCCTCCCACTCGGTCTTCACCAGACGATCCAGCTCGATCTCCGGCATGGTCACCAGATTGTTACAGTCGGCACGATGCACCGTCACACCATTGCCTCTGGTGATGAATCCCACGATCTCGTCTCCCGGCAGCGGATTACAGCATTTCGGGAAACGCACCACCACATCCTTCAAGCCGTTGACCACAACACCTGCACCCTTATGCTGGCCTCTGGGCAGCATCTGCGGCGCTTTGGGCGGTGCCTGCTGCTGGATATCTGCCAGCACTTCCTCGTCAGTCACGGTCTTTTTGTGATCCGCATTATACAGTTCCTGCAACTTATTGATGAGCTGGCCTTCCCGCAATGCACCATGGCCCACGGCTGCCAGTATGTTATCCCAGTCTTTGAAACCGTATCTCTTCAGAAGGGTATCAATATACTCCTTCTTCATCAGTTCGCCCTGATCGATGCCCTTGGCTTTGCAGTACGCCGTCATCAGTTCACGGCCATGCACGATGTTGTCTTCCTTAAACTCGTGCTTGAACCACTGGTTGATCTTATTTCTTGCCTGATTGGATTTGACCAGTGCCAGCCAGTCACGGCTCGGCCCCTTGGAATTCTGGCTCGTTAAGATATCGATCACATCGCCGTTCTGGATACGGTAGTTGATCGTTACCAGCTTGCCGTTGACTCTCGCACCGATCATCTTGTTGCCCACTGCGGAATGGATGCTGTAGGCAAAGTCGATGGGTGTGGAGCCTGCCGGCAGGTTCTTGACATCGCCGGCCGGCGTGAAGCAGTACACATTCTCGGAATACAGCTCCAGGTCGCTCTTGACCAGCTTCATAAATTCCTTATTATCCGAAGTATCCTGCTGCCATTCCAGGATCTGTCGCAGCCATGTCAGCTTCTCCTCTTCCTGCAGCTCCGGTTTCTTACCGTCGGATGCTTCCTTATACTTCCAGTGTGCCGCGATACCGTATTCTGCCGTACGGTGCATCTCGAAGGTGCGGATCTGTATCTCAAACGGCACACCGTTTTCACCGATCAGTGTGGTATGCAGCGACTGATACATATTGTCCTTCGGCACAGAGATATAGTCTTTGAATCGTCCCGGGATAGGTTTGTAGATCTCGTGGATCACGCCCAGTGCCGCATAGCAGTCCCGGATGGACGATACGATGATACGCACCGCGAACAGGTCATAGATCTGGTCGATGGTCTTGTTCTGGTTGATCATCTTTTTGTAGATACTGTAGAAGTGCTTCACACGGCCGTCGATCTTGGCTTCGATACCGGCATCTTTGATATGCTTGCGCACTTCGTCGACGATCCTCTGCACATACTTTTCACGCTCGGATTTGCGTTCCGCGATCTGCAGTGACAGGCTATGATACGCTTCCGGCTCCAGGTATTTGAGTGACAAGTCTTCCAGCTCTACCTTGATCTTGGAAATACCCAGACGCTGTGCGATAGGTGCATAAATATCGATGGTCTCTCTGGAGATGTCCTGCTGTTTCTCCGGCTTCATATAAGCCAGGGTACGCATATTGTGCAGGCGGTCCGCCAGTTTGATCATGATCACGCGGATATCCTTAGCCATGGCCAGGAACATCTTACGCAGGTTGGCTGCCTGGCGTTCCACTTTATCCGAGGAATACTGCAGCTTGGACAGCTTGGTCACACCGTCTACCAGCAGTGCCACATCTGCGCCAAACTCCGTAGTGAGTTCCTCAATGGTCATCACGGTATCTTCCACCACATCATGCAGAAGACCCGCCGCGATGGTCTCCTTATCCATTTCCATATCCGCGAGGATGATGGCCACGCAGATCGGATGGATGATATAAGGCTCCCCGGATTTGCGCTTCTGGTCTTTATGAAAATCGTATGCTGTCTTATATGCCTTTTCGATCAGGGAGATATCATCGGAAGGATGGTATCTCTTCACGCGTGTGATCAGTTCCCCGTACAGATCCTCCGGAGACTGGAACTCTGCAATATCCTCAATGCGGCCGTCATCGATCACCACCGCCACATGCTCATCCGTTACATCCGGTGTCACCTCGCTGGCGACCGGTGCCTGGGGCGCGCCCAGCGTAGCACTGCCCAGCGGTGCCGTGACCGTGATCTTTTCCATCAGGTCTTCCACTACCGGCTCTGCTGCGATCGCATTTTGCTGCTCCGATTTGTTCTGCAGCTCCTGGATCTCTTCCTGCAGCATGGCCGCCACATTTTCGTCCGTGCGGGATGCCGTCACATTCATTGCCGCGGTCTCCGCTGCATCCAAGTTTTCACGTTGTCCGATTTTTACCTGTCCGTCGTCCATATAGTCGCTACTTTCTATATCTATTATTCGCCTTCGTAAGTTACAGCACTGTCTAATCTGTATGCCGAAATGCGCTCGCGGCCGCCAAGCGCCGGCAGTTCGATCAGCACGCACACCCCGGCCACTTTTCCGCCCAGCTTTTCCACCAGCTTGATCATCGCTTCCGTGGTACCGCCGGTTGCGATCAGGTCATCCACCAGCAGGACTCTGGATCCCTCCGGGAAGCTGTCCACATGCATCTCGATCTCTGTGCTGCCGTATTCCAGGTCATAAGACTCCGATACCGTCTTACCCGGCAGCTTGCCCTTCTTGCGGATCAGCACAAACGGTTTGTGCCGCTGATACGCCATAGGCGCGCCGAAGATAAAACCTCTCGATTCTGCCCCGGCGATCACATCAAAGTCCAGATCCTCTACCATCTGAAGCATTGTATCTACTGCAAGCTGAAATCCCTCCGCATCCTGAATGACCGTCGTGATATCACGGAACTGGATCCCCGGCTTGGGAAAATCCGGTATGGTGCGGATGTAATCTTTGATCGTTTTCATCGGATCTGCGTCCTCCCGAAAGCTTATGATTATTACTTATTGTAGGTTATAGAAAATAATTAGAAACATTTTAGCACAAGTAACAAAAAAATTCAATTTGTATATACAAAAAATACAATATTTCTCGGGTATCCAAAAAAGCAGCCATGTGAATTACATGACTGCTTTCTTATAAATCGTTATTCAACATTACACCTCATCCGGCGCTGGCGCGCCACCTTCCCCTCAAGGGGAAGGCAAGGTGGATGATTTACTTTTTCGTCTGCCTACAAGGGGCGCCGGTTTTTAGTACATACCCGGTGCGCCTGCGCCTGCCGGCATTGCCGGAGCGGGCTCCTTGATGGTAGCTACTACAGACTCGGTGGTCAGCAGTGTGCTTGCTACGGAAGTAGCGTTCTGCAGTGCGCTTCTGGTCACCTTTGCCGGATCCAGGATACCTGCGGATACCATATCTACATACTCTTCCTTCAGAGCATCGAAGCCTACACCAACCTTGGACTCTTTTACCTTGTTGATGATCACGCTGCCTTCCAGACCTGCGTTGCTTGCGATGTGTGCCAGAGGAGCTTCCAGAGCCTTCAGCACGATGTTTGCGCCGGTCTTGATATCCCCTTCCAGACCCTCAGCCAGCTTTGCAACCTGCTTGGAAGCGTGGATGTAAGCGGATCCGCCGCCTGCGATAACACCTTCCTCTACTGCTGCACGGGTAGCTGCCAGCGCATCTTCCATACGCAGTTTTGCTTCTTTCATCTCGGTCTCGGTTGCAGCACCTACACGGATTACTGCTACGCCGCCGGACAGTTTTGCCAGACGCTCCTGCAGTTTCTCTTTGTCGAAATCGGAGGTCGTCTCGTCGATCTGGTGCTGGATCTGAGCCACACGATCCTTGATCGCCTTGGTCTTGCCTGCACCGTCTACGATTACGGTATTTTCCTTCTGTACCTTTACGCTCTTTGCGCGGCCCAGCTGCTCCAGAGTGGTCTCTTTCAGATCCAGACCCAGCTCTTCGCTGATCACTTCACCACCGGTCAGGATAGCGATATCCTTCAGCATTTCTTTTCTTCTGTCACCATAGCCCGGAGCCTTCACTGCTACTACATTGAAGGTACCACGCAGCTTGTTTACGATCAGGGTGGTCAGAGCCTCGCCCTCTACATCCTCAGCGATGATCAGCAGTCTCTTACCGGACTGTACGATCTGCTCCAGGAGCGGCAGGATGTCCTGGATGTTGCTGATCTTCTTATCGGTGATCAGGATGTACGGATCTTCCAGAACTGCTTCCATCTTGTCCATATCGGTTGCCATATATGCGGAGATGTAACCACGGTCGAACTGCATACCTTCTACCAGCTCCAGCTCGGTCTGCATGGTCTTGGATTCCTCGATGGTGATAACACCGTTGTTGGAAACCTTCTCCATAGCATCTGCTACCATGTTACCCACTTCTTCATCACCTGCAGAGATAGCTGCAACCTTGGCGATCTGCTCTTTGCCCTTTACCTTGGTGCTCATCTTCTTGATGGCTTCTACTGCACACTCGGTAGCCTGCTTCATACCCTTTCTCATGATGATCGGGTTTGCGCCTGCTGCCAGGTTCTTCATACCTTCGTTTACCATAGCCTGTGCCAGTACGGTAGCGGTCGTGGTACCATCACCTGCTGCATCGTTGGTCTTGGTAGCTACTTCCTTTACCAGCTGTGCGCCCATGTTCTCGAAAGCGTCTTCCAGCTCGATCTCCTTAGCGATGGTCACACCATCGTTGGTGATCAGCGGAGCACCGTAGCTCTTGTCCAGTACTACGTTTCTTCCCTTAGGTCCTAAGGTTACGCGGACAGTATCCGCCAGCTTATTTACACCGCTCTCCAGAGCTGCACGCGCTTCTGCGCCGTATTTGATCTCTTTTGCCATTTTATTTGCCTCCTGAAAGATTTAATCTTTTCTGATCTTAATTGATCACACTTATTTGATCACTGCCAGAATGTCATTCTGCTTTACGATGATATATTCCTTATCTTCGATCTTCACTTCGGTGCCGGAATATTTGGAGTAGATGACCTCGTCACCCTTCTTTACTTCCATCTTTACTTCTTCCGTGCCCGGTCCTACTGCGATGACCTTTGCCTGCTGCGGTTTCTCTTTGTTCTGGCCCGGCAGAACGATACCGGATTTTGTGGTTTCCTCTGCAACCAGCTGCTCCAACACAACTCTGTCGCCCAACGGTACTAACTTCATGACTATTGCCTCCTTTTTGTATTCAAGATACTTTTTCGCTTGTTAGCACTCACTTAAATCGAGTGCTAAATTCTGATTGTTATATTAGTTTTTTTCGACTTGTTTCGCAATCTGCTATTCCTTTCTATATCTCGCATATTCTCTCTTTTATAGTGCTTTATCTCTTTATATCTCGTTTTTTCTCTGTTTTCATCATTTTGCTTTTATTTTTTCACATATTTGTAACCGTTTCAGAACCTTCCGGTTACGGCTTTACGCTTTCCTACGCCCTCAGCCGCAAGTGCTTCAGGTTGCTCTGAATCGTTTCCTAATTTCACAATTCTTTCAGCATTTTGCACTTGCACATTTCTCCATAATAATGATATATTGTACATGTTGACATAAATAGGTTCACTAGATATAGCATGGGGGTTGCCAAAAGTTTGGGCAAAAGTAACATTAAGCACTATATTACCGAGATCATGAACGGCAACAGTTTTTTTGACGAAAAACTGATCCATAAGAATGCTGTTCTGCTTTTTTCGTTACTCCATGGCCTGATGGCGGTAATGTTTTTGTTCGCAGGCGCTTTCGTTCAGGCGGTTCTGTGCGCCCTGCTCCCCATCCTCTACAATGCACTCACCACCAACCTGCTCAAGAAAGAACGGTTTATGGCCTGCTATATGGTCACGCATATGGAGATCATCGCTGTTGTGATCATCCTGATCCTGATGTGTGGCTGGGACTGCAGTTTCGATTCCTATCTGTTTGCCAGCGTCACCTCTTCTTTCTATTTTACCTTTATCAATCAGAACAAAACGCAAAAAGGCGTGAGGGCATGGATGCCGCTGATCCTGGCTACACTCTCCATCCTCACCTTCTTTCTCTGCTGGATACTCTGCCGCGCGTTTCAGGGGCCTTTTCCGAACGGATTTGCTCCGTTTAAACATCTGGCCTGGGTGGATGTGTTCTATGTCTTTAATACGATCGCCGCGTTTGGCATGATCGTTATGTTCTCCTATCTCTTCGTATGGGAACTGGAAAACCGCCAGAAAGTACTGGCAACACAGAACGAACAGCTGGATGAGCTGGCACACAAGGATTCCCTCACCAAACTGCTCAACCGTCGCAGTATGGATACCATGATCGCAGCGCGCATGCAGGAGCTCAAGACCACCGGCAAGCGCTTCACCATGATCCTGGGGGACATCGACGATTTCAAGAAAGTAAACGATACCTACGGACACGACGCCGGTGACCTGGTGCTGGTCTCTGTTGCCAATACCATCACTTCCACCGTGCGCACTAACGACGCTGTATGCCGCTGGGGCGGTGAAGAGATCCTGGTGCTGGTAAATGATCCGCTGGATGCCGCTTCCCTTGCGGCTGAGCGAATCCGCAAAAATGTAGAATCCATGGAAGTGGATTTCAAAGGACAAAAGCTCCATGTCACCATGACATTCGGTATCGCCGAGTCTGTCCCCGGCTACAAGATCGAGCATCTGATCCAGCAGGCAGACGACAAGCTGTATTACGGTAAGAAACACGGAAAAAATCAAGTGGTGACTACACTGGAGCAGAAATCTACGTAATACAGCCACTACTTTTCCACCTCATCCGGCCTTCGGCCACCTTCCCCTCAAGGGGAAGGCAAGGTGTTGCATATGCTTCTGCATCACATCATAGTCGGAAAGGCAAGGTGTTGCATATGCTTCTGCATCACATCATAGTCGGGAAGGCAAGGTGTTGCATATGCTTCTGCATCACATCATAGTCGGGAAGGCAAGGTGTTGCATATGCTTCTGCATCACATCATAGTCGGGAAGGCAAGTATTCTCTTGCAATTTTCTTTCTTATCTGTATAATCATAAAGGTGTATGCCTTTTCGGCTGCATGATAACCCATCGTTTTAGCAAGTAACAAAGGAGTATTCTATGATCGCAGCAAATAACGTCACTTACCGCGTCGGCAAAAAGGCGCTCTTTGAGGATGTCAATATCAAATTTACGGAAGGCAACTGCTACGGCCTGATCGGTGCAAACGGCGCCGGCAAGTCCACGTTCTTAAAGATCCTGTCCGGAGAGCTGGATACCACCAACGGTGAGATCACCATCACACCGGGACAGCGTCTCTCCGTATTGGAGCAGGACCACTTTAAATATGATGAATATACGGTACTGGATACGGTCATCGCCGGCAACCAGCGTCTGTATGACATTATGAAGGAAAAAGATGCCATCTATATGAAGGAAGACTTCACGGATGAAGACGGTATCCGCGCCGGCGAACTGGAAAGCGAATTCGCCGAGATGAACGGTTACGAAGCAGAAGCCGATGCTGCTACTCTCTTAAATGGTCTGGGCATCGACACATCGTTGCATTATAGTGTGATGAAGGACCTGAATGGTAGCGAAAAGGTGAAGGTCCTGCTGGCCCGTGCCCTCTTCGGCAACCCGGACATCCTGCTGCTCGACGAGCCTACCAACCATTTGGATATGGATGCCATCAACTGGCTGGAGGAATTCCTGATCAACTTTGACAATACCGTCATCGTGGTCTCCCACGACCGTTAGTTCTTAAACAAAGTATGTACCCAGACCGCAGACATCGACTACGGCAAGATCCAGCTGTATGCCGGCAACTACGATTTCTGGTACGAGTCCAGCCAGCTGCTCATCAAGCAGATGAAGGAAGCCAACAAGAAGAAGGAAGAAAAGATCAAGGAATTGCAGGAGTTTATCTCCCGTTTCTCCGCAAACGCTTCCAAATCCAAGCAGGCTACCTCCCGTAAGCGCGCCCTGGAAAAGATCCAGCTGGATGAGATCAAACCCTCCAGCCGTAAATATCCCTACATCGACTTTCGTCCCGACCGCGAGATCGGTAACGAAGTGCTCTTTGTGGAAGACATCTGCTACACTGCAGAAGACGGCACCAAGCTGCTGGACCATGTTTCCTTTACCATGGGACATGACGACAAAATCGCTTTTGTCGGCGGCAACGAACTGGCAAAGACCGCTCTCTTCCAGATCCTGGCAGGCGAACTGGAGCCGGATTCCGGTTCCTACAAATGGGGCGTGACCACCTCCCAGGCATATTTTCCGAAGGACAACACCAAGGAATTTGACTGCGACTACACCATCACCGACTGGCTGATGGGCTACTCTCCGGTAAAGGATGTGACCTATGTGCGTGGTTTCCTGGGCCGTATGCTCTTCCCGGGTGAAGACGGCGTGAAGAAAGTAAAAGTACTCTCCGGTGGTGAGAAGGTACGCTGCCTTCTTTCCAAGATGATGATCAGCGGTGCCAACTGCCTGATCTTTGACGAGCCCACCAACCACCTGGATATGGAGTCCATCACCGCTCTGAACACCGGTGTCGTGAAATTCCCGGGTGTGGTACTCTTCTCCTGCCATGACCACCAATTTGTACAGACTTCGGCAAACCGTATCATCGAGATCCTGCCGGACGGTACCATCATCGATAAGGTAACGACCTACGACGAATATCTGGCAAATGATGAGATGGCCCGTAAGCGCACCGTATATCAGGCACAAGTGGAGGATGACGAGAATTGACATCCGTTAATACGAAACTGTTTTTCTTTGATCTGGACGGCACCCTGCTGAATACACAAAAGAATATCACGGAACAAACATACGCAGCCCTGACTGCCTGGCATAATGCCGGGCACAGGGTTGCCGTTTCGTCAGGGCGTCCTTTATTCAGCATCCTGGATACGATAAAACAACAGCATCTGGATGTCTTTTCCCCCTATGCCATCGCCTTTAACGGTGCGCAGATCCACGAGCCGGCTACCGGAAAGGATATCTGGAAAAAGACCTTATCCGTCGAGGATGTCCATGCCCTGGCTGCCCTGATCCGCGAGGCCGGGCTCTATTGTCACACCTACGACAATACGCATATCTTAACCCCGCGGGAAGATACGGAGATTCACTACTACACCCGTGTGGTCAAGGTGCCCTGGCGCGTACTGCCGGACTTTCCCGAAGGCGTGTGCGAGCGTCCATGCAAGATGCTCTGTATCGATCTAAACGGCCCGGAACGTCTGGATGTGCTGGCCCGGCAGATCATGTCCGATCCCCGCTTTACCGGCCGGATCACTGCGATGCGCTCCAACGAAAAGTACCTGGAGATCTTCCCCTCCGATGCCGGAAAAGGTGCTGCGGTTGCCGCACTGGCAGACCATCTGGGTATCCCGGTGCAAAACACTTATGCCGCAGGAGATGCGCAGAATGATGTATCTATGATCGAAGCGGCCGAATGTGGTGTGGCTATGTGCAACGGACACCCGGATGCCATCGCAGCCGCCGATATCGTAACGGCCACCGACAACGATCATGACGGCCTTGCTCCCATCCTGCGTGGCAATATTTGACATTTCAGAAAAAAAACGATATACTGTACGCTGTATGCGTGTTATGTAACCCATACGATCCAAAAAGAACCATAAAGCATATAAGAACATTCAAGAAAGGAACTCATTATGAAAACATGTCCTAAATGTAACGCACAGTTACCTGACGACGCGGCTTTCTGCAATGAATGCGGTGCTTCCGTAAGCGCGGTAAAACCGAACACTGCGGCTCCTGCAAACAATGCGAATAATGCAAATCCGGCTCCTGCAAACGCTTCTGCCGGCAACAGTTCTGATGCAAAAGCATCCGACAACGCTCCTGTAGCTGCAAACAATGCATCTACTGCTACTGCAGACAACGCTGCTGCGAACAATGCGGCTACTGCAAACGCAGCTCCGAACAATGCTACTGACACAAATGCAGCTGCAAACAATGCTGCAAACGCAAATGGTGCACCGGCAGGAACCGAACCGGTAGACATCCCGTTTAAGCCGTTCGCAAAAGACGGCGATGTTGCCAAGGCACTGAATAAACTCGGCCCCAAGAAGATCGGTATCATCGCTGCCGCTGCCGTTGCAGTGATCGCGATCCTGATCATCCTCATTTCTTCTTTGGGTGCATACAAGAAACCGATCAATACTTTGGTATCTCTGGCAAACAAGAAGAGCACCAAT
>JAFXQR010000168.1 GCA_017526985.1 Lachnospiraceae bacterium | reverse complement strand
TTGCTTGCTTGCTTGCTTGAGCGTGGCGAATCTCGGCATACTTGTCAACCCCTTTCTGTAAATATCTCTATGATTATTTTACGCCTGCTTTGGTGCGAGAAGATCAAGCACATACTCTCTGGTGACATTGTAAAGTTTCATCACCTTCGCAATGATATCTTCATCCGACGCACCATCAAGCCTTTAAGCTTTTATCGCTTCTGTAACTTCTTTTCTCTGATCACGTTTCTCCATCGCTTTACACATATCGACACCTCCCGGTTCCTCTTCAAGCTCAAGATTCAACTTTCTTCATTCTTTTAACAGTCTCATTCCTCATATCTTCCATAACCTTACACATAGCCGTCACTCACACTCTTTTCATACCTGCTATCTCGCGTACTTGTTCAAGCGTAATGCCTTCGCCTTTGGCAATCTGCTCATGAGATAATCCCATGCTGAGCCATCGGAGTACACTTTCAACGACCTGCTTCCACTTAGCATCTCTGGCACTCTCATTTCTCATATCTTCCATCACTTTACACATGGTCGCCACTCCTTTCTCGTCTTCCTTGAAATAACGAACCTTATCAGCTAATTCCTTGTAGTTCATATCGTCCGGATCTGTACAGAAGAAATCATGCATCAGTTTTCCCAGCTCCGTGGATGCATCCTTGTCCGCACCGTTCACATAGATGATATGCTCGCCGTCATCGAATGGCTCATTCGTTTCTTCTATCTTTCGCTCAACACGATACAGCGGTTTCCCCTTTTCCAAACACATCATTCTCTGTAATGAAGATCACAAAGGTTTCCGGCAATTCACTGAAATCTTCTCCCGGTTGAAGCAGATGTGCGTCAAGGATGCCGGAATGGTATCTCGCCCTCTTCCTATCAGCACCTTTATCTGCTCTCTGCACTTCAACATTGTATTCCTTTCCACTTTCGTCGTCGGCGTCAATGTCCAGGCAGATATCCCTTCCGAGCAGATTCTTCATACGCCTCTGTGTCTTCACGCTCTTTACACGAATATCCGGCTTGTTCAGGATGATCCTAAGCAATAGTTCCGCCCCGTCAGTGTAACCGTCAAAACAGGCATTCATAAAATCATCATCAATTAGGCGCAAGCCCCTGAGTCGCTGAAGGTCTTCCTGATGCTGTCTTTCCTTTTCGGCCTTTGTAAAAGACGAATCCATATAATCAAGGCTTGCTTCTCTTGCCACAGGTACCCTCCTCATATCAGAGCATATGCTCCTCAAATTTATATCGACACAATCCCAGAAAAAACTAACCTCCGAAATGGCATACTGATACAAGTAAAGTATAGCAAAAATTCAGCCCAAACTCAACGAAATTCTCATGATAAAAACCCGGGGCGTGCCCCCGGGTTTCCTGCTGTTTATCCTTTTGTTCCGAGCTTTTTCTGAAGCTCCTCAATGATCTTCTTCTGCTCCGCAATCTGCTGGTCTTTCTCTGTTAATTTCCGCCCCTGCTCTTTCAGTAGGTTCTTTTGCTCCTCCAGCTGGTTCTTCTACTCTTCCAGCATCTGCTGTATCCCTCTCTAATGGCGGGAACTCTGCGTGATCGCCTCCACCATATCCAAAGCACGGCGGTTGGCTTTTACATCATGGACACGGACAAATTTGCAGCCGGCCATGGCAGACATCACGGAAGTTACGATGGTACCTTCCTCGCGTTCCTCCGGCGGCAGATTTAAGACATTGCCGATCACGGATTTGCGGGAAGCCGCCATCAGGATCGGATACTCCAGCTCCGTCAGTTCCCTGACGCGATTCAGTACGGTCAGGTTTTCTTCCTGCGTCTTGGCAAACCCTACTCCCGGATCCAAAATGATACTCTCCTTTGAGATCCCGGATTCGATGGCGATCTTTACGGAATCCAATAAACCATTCTGCACCCGCAGGATCACATCCTCCCGCTCCGATGCATAGGTACAGCAGCGGGCATACTGTTCTTCTGTGCGTTCCGCAAGGACTCTTGACAATGCATCATTATGCATTAGAACAACGGGCACCTGATGCTTTGCTACTACCTCCGCCATATGATCTTCCTCGCCGGAAAACTTTCCGTAGCGCAGGCCCCAGATATCGTTGGCCAGATCCGCACCTTCCCCAAGCAGCGCATCCATCACACGCCATTTATAAGTATCCACGGAGACCGGCACATCAAAGCGCTCCTTCACCGCCCGCAGCACACTGGCCACGCGCTCGATCTCCTCAGCTTCTTCGATGTGCACATAGCCCGGACGCGTGCTTTCTCCGCCGATATCAATGATCGCCGCACCGTCATGCACCATCTCTTCCACATGTTTTAATGCCGCATCCGTGTTCTGAAACTTGCCGCCATCCGAAAAAGAATCCGGCGTCACATTCAGGATTCCCATGATATAAACCCTGTTGCCCGCCAGATCAAATCTTTTCCTGCCGATATGCAATTCTGTGATCATCGCATTCTATTCCTCTTCTTTTACACTCTTTTCGCAATCCTCACAAATGCCGTAAAACACCGTCCGCATGGAGTTTAATTGAAATCCGTGGTGTTCCTTTAAATGCTCGCGGATCCCGTTCAATTCATCGCAGTGCATATGGATGAGTTTGCCGCACTTTTCACATTTGCAGTGAAAACATACTTCGTGTCCCTCATGCACATGTTCGCCGAGAAATTCAAAACAAGCCGGGCTGTTTCCGTCGATGATGTACTTACTCACCAGTCCCTCATCCACCATGCGCTCCAGCTGGCGATAGACCGTTGTGGTCCCGATGTTCCTTCCGTTTTGCCGGAAAAAATCGCACACATCATTCACAGTAATATGTACACCTGGAACTGTTTCCAGATATTCCATCAACTCTTCTCTCTGTTTGGTCTTATATCCCGACTTCTCTGCCATTTTATACCTTCCTTTCCCGACAGTTTATGATAGCATGTTTCTATTATTTACACAATTCCCCTTTTTCTTTATTTTTTTGTTTACGAATTGGCTTTTTCATCATATAATATTATGTGGATTACTTTATCGCAGATAGGAATCATATCTTTACGAGGGGGTTGTCAGTTATGGTCACGACATACGAACTGCAGAAGCGGATGAAGGGATTCAAAAACGGCAATGTCCAGGATTTTCTGGATATCTACCGTATCACTGTAGACGATATGTATTATCAGTTACAGTTTGTTATTTGTGATGAAGCAAAGACTGCACTGCTTCTGGAAGACTTCTTTAACAATCTCTCAAAAAGTGCATTTGAACTGGATGACCAGTCCGAACTGGCCGGCTGGATCAATGAAAAGATCACACAGGTGACGACACGCTGGCTGAATGAAAACCGTGCCAGTATGGTACGCGCTGAACGCTCCGGTCTTTATATCCCGCCACAGCCTACCGATCGTTATCTTCCCGGGATTGAGATGAGCCAGGCTGATTTTACCCATGTGTTGGCAGAACGCATCTGTAACTTACCCGAGATCTATCGCCAGACCGCATTGGCTTACTACTACAACGGCTTTAAGCAGGAACAGTTAAACACCCTGCTGGAGTCCGATACCATGCGTTTGAAAAAGCGTATTGAGTTTATTGAGAAGACTCTGCTGGCCCAGATGCAGGACTACTGCTACACCAACAAACTCGCTATGAGCAAGCTGGATATGGTGGCGATCCGTATGGCCCTGATCTATCTGCAGACCTATTACCATTACGCAAATAAGCAGAACTTCTACTCCTATCTGGAACAGAAGTATGCCGTACAGACTTATGAATGATCGACTTTTCTGACATAAACAAAAAAATCCCCCGTCTCCTTATCCGAGACGGGGATTTTAGTTATAATCTTATACAGTTCCGTACAACTTTTCAATCTGTTTATTAATGTCTTCGATTTGCTTATCGATATCCCGGAACTGATCATAACTCAAATTTCCGGATTCATAACTCTTCTGCAGTTTTTCTTTTTGTTCCTGCAGATCCTTGATCTTATTGCTGTCCTCTTCCGTCAGCGTCTTCTTGGTATCTGTCTTTTCCGTATTCTTCAGAAATGCCGGTGTATCTTCTTCCTGCTCCGCACCGTCTACCTTACTGATCATGCTCTCCGCCATCTGTGTCACGCTGCTCGGCCACGATCCCTTGCTGGTATAGATGCCTTCTGTGCTGGCTGCGGAATTGCCGATGCCGGCTGCTTTGTTACTCACCTTTGCCGCAAAGCTGTCATTTCCGTAGAACATCTCTTTTAAGGTGGATACATTTGCTTTCTTGAAAGTATCCTCATTCAGTGTCAGCTTATCGTCCGATCCGACGCGGATGCCCACTTCATTCAACAGGTTGCTGTTTTCCTTGGTCATATTGGCCATCCAGCCGGTCTTGCGCAGCACCGATTTGGTCTCAGAATCCTCAGCCTCATCGATCATCGCATTGTATGCACTCACAAAATCCTTCACCGCCGCCAGTGCCTTATCACTGTTCGCCAGCTCCTGTGTCTCCTTACCGTCTTTGGTTACGTTTTTGGTCTCCCAAAGCTTACTATTATTCAGTGCATCCGCCTTGAATTCCAGTTTATCCGCACCGGCTTTGATACTGGTCAGTTTGGCATCGGTATCGCCGACCTGCGACTTTGCTTCTTCCTTACTCTGCTTATAATAATTCTTCAGCAGCTTTCCGTAACTGCCGTTTTTGATGGAAGTTACCGCCGACATATCCAGCCCCAGCAGGCTGTCCGTCTGATTTGCACTGCTGCTGCTTGAATTGCCGAACAATATGGAATAATTGATTCCGGAACTTAATCCGCTGATCCCTGCCATGGCTTTTACCTCCTTGTCTTTCTCCGCATCTTCTTCCCTGAAGACCGGTATCACAAATGCTTTCTACCAGCACGCCATATATGTTTTATACATAATTTCCCTTTTATAATTTTATTTTACTACATCTTCGATAAATAAGCTATAGTTTTCGTACAATTTCACATGATCTTCACAATAGTTTAACATGCAAAAAACAGCATCCGTTTGAGCGGACGCTGCTTTTAAACCATTCTTTTACAGATTCACATTGCCGGCAATCTTACCACCGTTTGCGGTATAGTATGCCTTGCCGTCTTCCGGCTTCACATAGACTTTGATGTCCTCCAGCTTTTCACTGTGATTGGCTTTGTAATCCGCCTTCGCCTTTTCAGATACTTCGGTCATATCATACTTCTGATCGGCCACTTCCAAAAAGACATTCACTTTTGCATTCAGTTCCGGTGTTACGATCTCTGCCATCTCCCTTACCTCCTTTTACATCCTCTCCGGTGCTTCAAAACCGAGCATTCCGATGCATTCTTCCATTACGCCCAGCACGCCGTGCAGCAATGCGATATAGCCTGCCTTCTTCTCCGCATCCGGCTCGGTTAAGATCTTGGTGCCGTGATAGAACGAGTTGAAGTCATTTGCCAGCTGGTACAGATAAGCACATACCTTATGCGGTGCGCGCTCGGCACTTGCGTCCTCGATCATCTGCGGGAAGGCCGTTACGGAACGCAGCAGATCCTTCTGTGCGTTATCTTCCGGAGTCAGCAGCCGGCTGGCTTCCGTTCCGCCCGCTTCCTGATTCTTACGCAGGATGGATTTAATACGGGCCATGGTATACAGCAGGTACGGGCCGGTATTGCCCTCGGATGCCGTAAAGCGTTCCACATCAAACACATAATCCTTGGATGCCTGATTGGACAGGTCACCGTACTTCAACGCTGCCAACGCCGTGATCTTTGCAGTCTGTCTTGCCTCTTCTTCGGACATCTTGGCGTCCGGACTCTCCGTTTCACGGATCTTTGCATACATATTTTCTTCGATCTCGGCGATCAGTGCCTGCAGACGCAGAACACCACCGTCTCTGGTCTTAAACGGCTTTCCGCCCGGTCCGTTCATGGTACCGAAACCGATAAACTCCAGCCCGGTCTCTTCCCGTACCAACCCGCACTTTCTTGCACAGCGGAATACCTGTTCAAAATGCAGTTCCTGGCGTTTATCCACCACATACAGCACCTTATCCGGCTTTAATTCCCGTTCACGCCACAATAGCGTTGCCAGGTCCGTGGTATCATAGTTTGCCGCACCGTCGCTCTTTAAGACCATACAAGGCGGGATCTCTTTCTTATCGGTCTCTTCTTTGACATCTACCACCAAAGCCCCGTTGGAGATATAAGCCAGGCCTTTCGCCTTCATATCCTCCACCATCTCCGGGATCATATCATTGACATCACTCTCCCCCATCCACAGGTCAAATTCGATGTCCATCTTCTTATAGTTTTCTTTCAGATCCGGCAGAGACACTTCCATAATGTGCTTCCAGATCTGACGATAGCCTCTGCGCCCCTGCTGCATCTCACGGGTGGCCTTCAGCGCCCGGGCATGAAACTCCTTGGCAGCCTCGGTCAGTTCACCGTTCTCATCCTTTACCTTGCTCTTGGCACTGGCAGCCGGATAGATATCCTCCAGCTCGGTTAATGTGAACGGAGACTCTGCCGGATACTCTCCGGTATAAGATTCATCAAAATACGGCAGTTCCGGCTTGCGCTCCTGCAGTTCCGTAATGATCAGACCCATCTGTGTGCCCCAGTCCCCCAGATGCACATCACCGATCACTTCGTGTCCCGCATAACGCAGGATCCGTTTCACGCTCTCACCGATGATCGCCGGGCGAAGGTGTCCGACATGCAGCGGCTTAGCCACATTCGGCCCGCCGTAGTCGATCACGATCTTTTCTTTTTTCGCCGGCGCTTCTACACCATATTTGTCCGCCGCAAACATATCGCTGACATAATCTGCCAGATAAGCTGCGTTCAGTTTCAGATTCAAAAAGCCCGGCATCACGGCTTCTACAGAAGCAAATGCCTTGGAATCCTTTAACTGCTCTGCCACTTCATTTGCGATATCAATGGGCTTTTTGCCGTACTTCTTGGCTCCGGCCATCGCGCCGTTGCACTGGTATTCGCACAGATCCGGACGATTGCTCACGCTCACGCGTCCGAGTGCGGCATCGTAGCCTGCTTTCTCAAATGCTGCCTGTACCTCTTCCGAGATCTGGGTAAGGAATTTCTTCATGTATGGTTCTCCTCGATTTTTCTCTTTTGCTCTTCGCGTTCGGCTTTGCTGAAGGCGCAACCGCAATAGTCCTGCCGGTAAAGATCGTATTTCTGCGACAGTTCAATAGATCGCTTATATCCGTTCTTCTTCTTAAAATCCGAAGGCAGGAATGCGATCCCGTATCTCTCCCCCATCTCACGCCCGATGGTATTGAGTAACGGTGCGTTCTTTAAGGGCGATATGGTCAACGATGTAGTGTAATAATCAAAACCTTTCTGCGCCGCATATTCCGCCGCTACCGATAAGCGCAGCCGAAAACACTTTTCACAGCGCTCGCCGCCTTCCGGACACTTCTCCAGGCCTTTAGATGCTTCCAGAAATCGCTGCGGTTCGTAAGCTCCTTCCACAAAGGCCGCCTTACGCCCGATGTCGTTTCCCAGTGCCTCGATCAGCCGCTGCTGTTCCTTTGCCCGGTGCCGGTATTCCGACTCCTCCGTAATGTTCGGATTGTAATAAAATACCGTGATATCAAAATTCTCCAGCAGATATTCCAGACAATAACTGGAACATGGCGCACAGCAGGTATGCAAGAGCAGCTTCAGCCGCCTTCCCTGCTCACGGATAAGTATATCTTCAAGTTGCTTCTGGTAGTTTTCTTTCTGCGTATTCGTATTCATTAAGCTTACCGTATTATGTCTTTCCCGGTTATTAAACTAACCTTGAAGCTTTCCACCTCATCCGGCGCTGACGCGCCACCTTCCCCTCAAGGGGAAGCCAAGACGAATACTATCATATCATAAAATCTTGGTAATATCCACTAATTCTAACGCGTCTTCGTTTTCCTTGGCTTCCAGGCTGGTGAGAAGGGCATTTGCCGTATCCAGACTGGTCAGACAGTTCACGCCGGTCTCGATGGCCGTACGGCGGATCAGGAAACCGTCTCTGGACTTATCGCGTCCCTGTGTCGGAGTATCGATCACCAGGTCGATGCGGTGGCCCAGCAGCAGGTCCATGACCGTCGGGGATTCCTGATGGATCTTATTCACCTTGCGTGCCTTCACACCGGAATCGTTGAGTGCTGCTGCCGTAGAGCGTGTTGCATAGATGGTGTATCCCAGCTTTGCAAAGCGGCGTCCGATGGAGATGGCCTCGCCCTTGTCGGCATCCTTTACGGTAATGATGATCTGCTTGTGCTTCGGCAGATCAAAGCCTGCACCGATAAATGCTTTGTACAGCGCTTCGTCAAAGGTTCTGCCGATACCCAGACACTCACCGGTGGATTTCATTTCCGGCCCTAAGCTGATCTCGGCACCACGGATCTTCTCAAAGGAGAATACCGGCATCTTGATCGCGATATGTCCTGCAATCGGCTGCAGTCCCGGTTCATAGCCCAGCTCCTTGATCTTCTTGCCCAGGATCACCTGCGTTGCCAGATCCACGATAGGGATACCCGTTACCTTGCTGATATAAGGCACGGTACGGGAAGATCTCGGGTTCACCTCGATGACATACACTTCTTCACCGATGGCAATAAACTGGATATTGATGAGGCCCTTTACATGCAGCGCCTTTGCCAGTCTTCTTGAATATTCTGCGATACGCTCCTTTACGGTATCTGCAATGGTATGGGCCGGATATACGGAGATGGAGTCACCGGAATGCACGCCGGTACGCTCTACGTGCTCCATAATGCCCGGGATCAGGATGTCTTCGCCGTCGCATACGGCATCCACTTCCAGTTCCTTACCCATCAAATATTTATCTACGAGCACCGGATGCTCCTGGGTATAGCGGTTGATGACCGCCATAAATTCTTCCACTTCCGCATCGGAAAGTGCGATCTGCATGCCCTGTCCGCCCAGTACGTAAGAAGGCCGTACCAGTACCGGATAGCCCAGACGATTGGCCACTGCCTTTGCTTCCTCTGCGGTAAATACGGTGCCGCCGGCTGCGCGCGGGATCTCGGTCTCTTCCAGGATACGGTCAAACAGTTCACGGTCTTCTGCCGCATCCACATCCTCGGCCTTGGTGCCCAGGATCTCCACGCCCATCTTCATCAGCGCTTCCGTCAGCTTGATGGCCGTCTGTCCGCCGAACTGTACCACAGCACCGTCCGGTTTCTCAATGTCTACGATATTTTCCACATCTTCCGGTGTCAGCGGCTCAAAATACAGCTTATCCGCGATATCAAAGTCCGTGCTGACGGTCTCCGGGTTGTTATTTACAATGATGGTCTCGTATCCTGCTCTTGCAAACGCCCAGGTTGCGTGCACGGAGCAGTAGTCAAATTCCACACCCTGTCCGATACGGATGGGGCCGGAACCGAGTACCATGACTTTTTTACGTCCCTTGCTCTCCGGCAGGGATTCGTTCTCGCCGTCAAATACAGAATAGTAATACGGTGTCTCTGCCGCAAACTCTGCCGCGCAGGTATCTACCGTCTTAAATGCCGCGTGGATGCCGAACTGAACACGTAATTCCTTGATGTCCTTCTCTTCTTTGCCGGACAGTCTGGCGATCACATTGTCCGGGAACTCCAGGCGTTTTGCCTCACGCAGCAGCTCCTCGGTCAATTCTTCAGACTCCAGTCTGGCTTCCATCTCGGTCAGGATCGCGATCTTGTCAATGAACCAGTTGTCCACCATAGTGATGCGGTGGATGTCTTCATAGGAGATGCCCTTACGCACTGCTTCCGCGATCACAAAGATACGCATATCATCTACTTTGTGCAGACGCTCCAGCAGTTCTTCCCTGCTCAGTGCAGTAAAGTCATAGGAACGCAGGCAGTCCACATGCTGTTCCAGAGAACGCAGCGCTTTCATCAGACCGCCTTCAAAGTTGGTGCTGATACTCATGACCTCACCGGTGGCCTTCATCTGTGTGGTCAGGGTACGCTTTGCTGTAAGGAACTTATCAAACGGAAGACGCGGCATCTTGACCACGCAATAGTCCAGGGCCGGCTCAAAGCTGGCATAGGTCTTGCCGGTCACCGCGTTCTTGATCTCATCCAGGGTATAACCCAGCGCGATCTTTGCGGATACCTTGGCGATGGGATATCCGGTCGCCTTGGAGGCCAGTGCCGAGGATCGGCTCACACGAGGGTTTACTTCGATGACACAATATTCAAAGCTGGTGGGATGCAGTGCAAACTGTACATTACATCCGCCCGTGATGCCCAAGGCGCTGATGATATTGAGTGCTGAGGAACGCAGCATCTGATATTCCTTATCCGATAAGGTTTGGCTCGGTGCCACAACGATGGAGTCACCGGTATGCACACCCACCGGGTCAATATTTTCCATATTGCAGACAGTGATCACATTGCCGGCACTGTCACGCATTACCTCATACTCGATCTCTTTCCAGCCGGCGATACAGCGCTCTACCAGTACCTGTCCCACACGTGAAAGACGCAGACCGTTTTCAAGGATCTCTTCCAGTTCCACCTGATTGTGCGCGATACCGCCGCCGCTGCCGCCCAGGGTATAAGCCGGACGCAGCACCACCGGATAGCCGATGGTCTTGGTAAATGCCACACCGTCTTCCACCGTCTCTACCACTTTGGAAGGAGCGCAGGGCTCGCCGATGGCTTCCATAGTATCCTTAAATGCCTGACGGTCCTCTGCTTTACGTATCGTTTCTGCCGTTGTTCCCAGCAGTTTTACGTTATGCTCTTTTAAGAAGCCGCTCTCTTCCAGCTCCATACAAAGATTCAGTCCGGCCTGGCCGCCCATATTCGGCAGGATGCTGTCCGGCTTTTCCTTCAGGATCAGCTTCTTGAGCACTTCGATGGTCAGCGGTTCGATATAAACATGATCCGCGATATCCCCGTCTGTCATAATGGTCGCCGGGTTCGAGTTGATCAGCACCACTTCCACGCCTTCTTCTTTTAAGGAACGGCAGGCCTGGGTACCCGCATAGTCAAACTCTGCAGCCTGACCGATCACGATAGGTCCCGAACCGATCACCAGTACTTTTTTTACATCAGGATTCTTAGGCATTTTCTTTTACTCCCTATTCTATTCCTTATAACATCTCGATAAAGCGGTCAAACAGATATCCGGAATCCTGCGGTCCCGGACAAGCCTCCGGATGGAACTGTACCGTAAAGATCTTCTTGCCGGTATAGTTCAGTCCTTCATTGGTTCCGTCATTGACATTGATAAACGCAGGGGTGGCAACCTTCGGATCCAGGCTGTCCATATCCACCACATAGCCGTGGTTCTGCGAAGAGATATAAACGCGACCGTCGGCCAGATCCTTCACCGGATGATTACCGCCGCGGTGTCCGTATTTCAGTTTATAAGTGTTGGCACCGGTGGCGAGAGCCATCAGCTGATGTCCCAGACAGATTGCAAAAATAGGTACATCACTCTCATAGAGCTTACGCACCTCATCGATAATGGTTCCGCAGTCCTTCGGATCCCCGGGGCCGTTGCTCAGCATGATCCCGTCCGGATGTCCGGCTAAGATCTCTGCTGCCGGCGTGGTGGCCGGATACACCGTCACCTCACAGCCGCGCTGTGCCAGAGACCGCACAATATTGATCTTCAGTCCCAGATCCAGCATGGCGATCTTTTTGCCGGTACCGTTCAGTTTCTTTACCATGCTCGGGCGCATTTCCTTCTCACCGGTATAGACCGCGCTGCCCGAGATCGGTCCGTTTTCTTCCAACGTTTTCGAACCCTGCACCACATATTTTTCTTTGCAGGTCACTTTCTTTACCACTTCACCGGTCCGATATGCAGACAGGCGTGCCTTGACCTCTGCCATATCATAGTCGGCATTGGTGGTGATCAGACCGTTCATGGTACCGCTGTCACGAAGTAATCTCGTGAGTGCTCTGGTATCGATCCCCGCAATGCCCGGGATCTCATATTTCTCGAGAAATTCCTGTATTGTCATATCGGTCCGGAAATTGCTCGGCATACGGGACAGTTCCCTTACGATCAGACCATCCAGCCAGGGGCGCACGGATTCCATATCCTCCGTGACAATTCCGTAATTGCCGATCAAAGGATAAGTCATGCACACAGCCTGTCCTGCATAGGACGGGTCTGTTAAAACTTCCGGGTATCCTGCCATAGAAGTATTAAATACGATCTCGCTGACGACGTCTTTGTCCGCTCCGATATGTGTGCCGGAAAATACCGTACCGTCTTCCAGTATCAAAAATGCTTTCATCCGTGCCTCCACATTAGATATAGATATGTAATTATTTGATCCGTGTTATTCTAGCACAAGATATAGACCATGGCAAGAAAAATCGATGTTACATTTTTTTCATATATTTTTCACACGAAAAAAGCTGCTGTTCACTCAATTTTCTTGCAATAGAATGGACTATCGATTAAAATGAATACGATAATTCTTAGCGGAAGGAAACCAAAAAAATGAATCAGGTACCCAACGAACTTTTAAACGAGATACGAAAGGTCATCCACGGTAAAGATGAAGTGATCAAACTCACACTCTGTGCGATCTTTGCCGGCGGACATGTATTATTGGAAGATATCCCCGGCGTAGGCAAGACCACTCTCGCCGTTTCCATATCCAAAGTACTTTCCATGAAATACCGCCGTGTGCAGTTCACTCCGGATGTACTCCCCAGTGACCTGCTCGGTTTTCAGTTGTATGACAAGGCCAGCGGTGAATTCCGTTTCCAGGAAGGATCCATTTATACCAATCTGTTCCTGGCCGACGAGATCAACCGTACTTCTCCGAAGACGCAGTCCGCGCTTCTGGAGGTTATGGAAGAGCGTCACGCTACCGTAGAAGGTGTGACCCGCGAGGTTCCGCAGCCCTTCTTTGTACTGGCTACCCAGAACCCGTTTGGTTCCTCCGGTACACAGAAACTGCCGGAATCCCAGCTGGACCGTTTTATGATCTGCCTGAGCATGGGCTATCCGGATCGTCAAAATGCCATTGAGATCTTAAAGGGTGACTCCTCCATCGATCTGACTACGATCCGGCCGGTCACCGATATGGATGGGCTCCTGCAGATGCAGCAGGCAGTGCATGATCTGCACGTGGACGAAAGTCTGTATGACTATGTCGTATCGCTGACCGAAGAAACACGTAACCCGGAATATTTTGCGCTGGGCTTAAGCCCCCGTGGTTCCATCGCCCTTATGAAAATGGCACGCGCTTATGCCTATTTTGCAGGCCGTGATTTTGTATTACCGGAAGATGTACATGATATTTTCCAATGTGTTGCCGGACACCGCGTGCGTCTGAATGCCCAGTCCAAGGCCGGCGGACACACCGTACCGGAACTGTTGGAAAATGTATTGAAGCAGGTTCCCATCCCCAAGGTGAACTAAGCTGCGGGATGGATAATTCATATGACGAAACGTAATCTTTTCTATATTATAACTTATTTTCTGGCGGCAGCTCTGGTATTCTTAGGTACCATGTTTTACCGCCAGCCTTTATTGATCGTGCTCTTGCTGCTGATGCTGCTTTTGCCGGTCATGTCCATCGCCGCTACCCGTTATGCATACACGAGACTGGAGATCACACCATCCCTTCCTTCCGGAACGATCCAGCTGCCGCATGATCTGGTGGTAAAGCTCAAAATGAAGAATCCCACGGTGGTCCCTCTTTTGAACTGCGAGCTGCATTTTCATTATGAAAATCTCTATCTGCCGAACCAGATCAAACAGACCATTGTTCTGCCGGCAGAGGCGCGCCGGGAAAACACCTATCGTCTGCCCTTTAAAACTTCCGCTGCAGGTATGTTTACCTTTGAGATCACCAAACTGTATGTAACGGATTTTCTGCACTTTTTCAGTTTCTCACTGCCTTATCACTGGAGCGGACAACTGCCCATCCTGCCGCCCGAACTCGAGCTGCCGGAGATGAAACTGACCAAAGCCACCATCGAAGCCGAAGATTCCCAGCCTTCATCGGACGGCGAGCTCACCAACGATCTGCTGCAGCTGCGGGAATACCAGCCGGGTGACCGTATCAAGGATATCCATTGGAAAATGACCGCCAAAACGGATGAGCTGATGGTCAAGGAATACGACCGTGCCAGAGATCTGTACTACCTGATCCTGCCGGAGCTGGACCGTGACACACTGCAGGACACCCTCTCCGTCTTTTACAGCCTGGGGCTGAAACTGTTAAAAGCAAAGGAACTGTTCCGTGTGGCTCTGTACCGCCCTTCCGGTCATACTTTTGAGATCTGCAAGATCTCCGGCGAGGAAGAACTGCTGATCGCGTTATACGAACTCTATCTGATCCAGCCGGAGATCCGCTCCGCTGCGTATCATCGTTTTACGGAACAGTATCCGGATATGTACGGTGTCATCCGCATCGCGTCCGGTAAAGTGGTTCCGCCCGAATTGATCGAAAGCTATTAAGATTGGAAAACGAATATGCCAAAGACTATACAATTATCCAGACCCGCAAAACCTCCAAAACCCAGTTTTGCGCAGAAAAAAGAAAATAAGAAACGTCAGGCCGAATTGGAACAATACGGGCTGTCACTTGGCGATATCACCTCTTCCCGACAGCAGAACCGCTTCTTTTTGTGCTTCATCCGTGCCGTACTGATCTTTATGGCCTGCTTTGGCATGCTGGGAGCCGTAGTATCTTCTTTTGGCCTGAAGTATTCGATCCCCATCGTAGTGCTCGGCCTATTCTGCTTATCCCTGCTCTCTGCTTTTTTGTATTATAATAAAGTGAGTTTTTATGTCGGCTATTTTATCGTATTTGCCGGTTTCATCTTTTTTTCATTCCGTTTTTACTGGCATATCAACTCCGGTTATCAGGCCTTTTCCAACGAAGTATTTAACAAATACTCCGATTATTTCCACTTGCTTTCTACCCGGGAGGCTACCGAGTTTATCGAGAACCGTTATCTGACCGTGACAGCCGCTATGCTGTTTATGGGATGGTTCTTCAGCATCCTGCTCAACATCACTATCTCCGGCTATATGGATCTGCCTATGACCTTCCTGCTTACCTTCCTGCCGCTGCAGATCCCCTTCTATATCGATATCGTACCGCCCATTCCTTATCTGGTGCTTTTGATCGCGGTATATATCTCTGTGGCGATCCTGGGACGTTCCGGCCATTTTGCGCTCCCCTACCGTCATACCAAATCGCAGTTTTTTGACCGGAAACGAAGCAGACATGCAACAAAACACACCTATTTGGCCTCCAGTCATGGTATGCTGACCATCACAATCTGTAGCGTCATCTTTTCCTCGATCTTTCTGGTACTGACCGGTGCTGTTTTTTCCGGAGATTTCAACGGCAAATATGTCTCCAACCGTGTAAAAGACACCACAGACCGTTTTGTAAAGGCCGCTGTACAGAATGGTATCTATTCACTCTTCGACCGTTATAATGCAAAAGGCGGTCTGGCACGCGGACAGCTCGGCGGCATCGGTAATGTAAGCCCCGATTTCGAAACGGACCTGATCGTCCGCATGGTACCGTATAGCTCCGAATCCATTTATCTCAAAGCCTATACCGGCGTCACCTATGACCGTAATATTTTCCAGCCTTATGCCATCGACAGCACAACCGATAACGGTGCCATCCACCAGCTTACGCAGGATGATCTGCGTGATGCGGATGCCGAGGGTTATACCCCGCAGCTTTCCATAGACACGGATATGACACTGTCCGCTCTTGATGACAACAATAACTACTACAGCAAGGTTTGGATCTGCAATGTAGACGCTGATCAGGGCTATGATTACTGTCCGTATTATTCGTTCTATTCCACATCTACGCACAAAACGATCTCGCCGCTGCTCGCAGACAAGGCGCAGATCCTGCACAAAGAAGCTTTGGGCATGGTGGATTCTGCAGATACCATTATGTCCTATGCTCCGGGAGATACGCAGGAGAAAAATGTATACGAGATCCTGTATCTCCCCTATTCCTCTTCGGTGTCTTATGCACCCAATCCGACCGTTACTCGTGAATACGAGGCTTTTGTTTACAATACCTACCTGCAGGTACCGGATACACTCAAACCGGTTCTGGAGACCTTCTGCACCGAAGCCGGCCTGGACAATCTGAAATCCTTATATCCGAAATACCATCGTGATGCAACCGGCGTATACACAGATCGTGAATTTGCGATTCCCCAGACGGAGGAAGAACTGGAGCAGTACCGTGCCAACCAGCAGTATCGCTTGGGCGTTGCGGCCTCTCTGAAACGCTATTTTGCTACGAATTTTGACTACACCATGACACCGGGTACCACTCCGAGAGACCGTGATGTGGTAGATTACTTCCTGAACAATCAGAAACGCGGCTACTGTGCCCACTTTGCTTCCTCGGCTACGATGATCCTGCGCAGCATGGGCATTCCCGCACGTTATTGTGAAGGCTATATGATCCCGCTGACTGCTATTATGGACGGTACACCGATCAGCACAGACACAGAAAACTGGATGTTAGGTACGGACGCGCTTTCCGAAAGCGGTATCGTGGAAGTCGATGTGCCGGATGCTTCCGCCCACGCCTGGATCGAGATCTATCTGGACGGCTACGGCTGGATCCCTTACGAGATGACGCCGCCTTCCAGCGAAGAGACTGCCGTATCCCTGGATCTGTATAGCCTCTTCTCCGGCTTGATGACCCAGACGAGGCGCTCCGCTTCCAACTCCTCCAACTCCGCAGACAGCGGTAACACCCTGGAGGTAGCCGATCAGATCGGTAACAGCATCTTTGCCGTATTGGGCGGCCTGAAATTCCTGTACCGTCCGCTACTCATACTGCTGGGGGTACTGACCCTGTTCCTGATCAGTCTGCCGATCGCACAGAAGATCATGGATGCTTTCCGCGTACACATCTTATGCAAAAAGGAACTTTATGGTGATGCTCTTTTATATAGCTACCGTAAGCTCCTGCAAGGCTTCCGCAGACGCAAGCAGTTCGTAGCCAAGTATCCTACCCTGCGTGAGTTTGACGGCTGGCTGGAGAGCCACAGAGAGCGTTTTAAAGACCTCTCTTCCGATGAGATCCGCATACTTCACGAAAGCCTGCAGCGTGCCGCTTTTGCCAAGCAGCACTTCGATCATACGCATTACCAGTGTGCCGCCGCTATCCTGAGCAAGCTTGGCAAAGGAATGAAGAAAGAAAAGAAATAAACGAAATAAACGCCAATACACAAAACCACCCGGACAAACCAATGTCCGGGTGGTTTTTCGATTACAACTCATCCGGTATAAACATTACATCATCCGGAACAAACACCAGTGTACCCTTTGTATTATTTATTGTCTTAGGATCTATATTGACATACGAACAATTCTCATAATGAAACAGTTTGCCATCCTTATCTATCGTTATAGTAGAGCCGTCAGCCTTCTGTACAACTGCGTGATATGCAATATATTCATGATCATGTATCATTTTCAATTCATACTCTAAGCTGGTTATACAATATGCAATGATCGGGATCGCAACGGTGAATAAAAATACCAAAAATAAAAACTCGAGCCCTTTCGCCATCATTTTCTTGTTATATCCTGAGTTATATATATCATTAGGAGTCAGCCCCTTAAGAGTATGCATTAAATATAATACAATAAGACTCAAAACTACTAACACTGACGCTAGCATCACTAAATTATTCTTCAATACTTCAATGTTTATTGCCCTTTCAAATGACAGCGGCTGTTTTACTTTGTAAAATTCCTTAGAATCCTTCGTTTTGTGAAGATTATCGCTTTCGTAAAAGTTCTTTTTCCATCCCTTCTTTTCCCTTATTACATGTCGAACTATATTCGGAGTAGCAATGATCCCCATCATCGGAAATATTTTAAATCCAACGCTAAGATAAATCTTCTCCGGATCATCAAATCGTGTTGTGATCAATACCAATGCGCTGATAAATCCGACCACATACATAGGAATCAGATACTTATCCAATCGCCATTTCAAAGTTTTCTTTTTCTCATCAATCCTGTCGTAGTATCCCAATAAACCATGCATCAATATAATATAAACCAATCCGGAAACTATGGTAAATAATCCGGTTATACGCAGATCATCTAATACTGTTTTTTCAATGACCGATTCCAGCAAATCATCAAGGAAAAATCCACTGCATACAGAAAAAATGATCAAGGTTATCGGAAACATTATTACTAAAATCACTTTCTTAGCGCTCATATTGCAACCGGAATCCCTCTTAATTTTTTTAGTTAGCAAGTATAATTCTTATAAAACAAAAAGGTCTCGGATCTCTCCGAAACCTTTCTGCAGGAAGGGGGACTTGAACCCCCATGAAATTGCTTTCACACGGACCTGAACCGTGCGCGTCTGCCAATTCCGCCATTCCTGCGTAACGCCTTGCGGTTTCCCGCGCAACAAGGATATATTACTACATCCCTACATACTTGTCAACAACTTTTTCAAATTTTTTTTTAAAATATTTTTAGTGGTTGTATTACGCGTTATCCGCAGACGATTTATTGCTTTTCTCAGAATGATACTACTTCCGGCGCCTTAGTAAAGGAGCTGAAAGTCGCTGTTGCATTCTTCAAATAAAACACTTCCGTATTATCATCATCTGCGGAATACATCCCCTGCAGCGACGGATAGGCTTCCAGCATCGATACCTTTGCTTCTCTCCTGGGATCCTCTACCAGTTCACCGGCTACACGCACCCATTCGCCATCCTTGAACGCACACAGCTCCACCTTCGGATTCTTGTGGATCTGCTTGGATACGTCCTTCACCTTACCGGTCTGGATATACAGCTTCCCTTCAAAGATGTGTGCCGTACCAAACGGTCTCACACGCGGCTGATCACCATCCATCGTTGCCAGATAATACGCTCCTGCTTCCTTCAAAAACTTCTCTACTCGTTCCATGTGGTCATTTACCCCCATTCTTATTATTTTCGGGTCTCCCCGATAATTTGCCTATATTATACCTTCTGTCCTACTCTGTCGCAAGTTTGAATTTGGTTGCCAAATTCGTATTTGTAGGGCTGTCGATCACCTCACGGAAGGCATCTTGCCTTCCCCTTGAGGGGAAGGTGGCGCGACAGCGCCGGATGAGGTGGACTCTGGCCGGCCATAGTCTCCGCCAAGTCGCCGGGCAGTAAAGACAGTTTTCTCGCTGTGCCTTCGCAAGAAGTTTGTTTCGACCTAAGCAGTCCTTCCAAACCAACTTGCCCATCGCCAACTCGCTTGCACACGCCTAAAAAGAACGGGGCGT